>JAKAQW010000307.1 GCA_021819525.1 Actinomycetes bacterium | reverse complement strand
CCGATCTCGCTTCGGCCCGCTCGGCGAAGTAGGACTCGAGCTCGGGGGGAAGCACTTCGGCCGCCGACGTCGCGTGCACGGCGGTCACTGCTGGGGGGATTGCACGGCGGTCACTGCTGGGGGGACTGCACGGCGACGTCGGACGTCTCGGTGAGATGGTGGAGGCGGTCGATCGGCGCGGCCACGACCTCGCGGGCGCGCACGACCGCCGTGTCGTCCGAGGCATCGTAGAGGCACAGGCACTTGCCCATGTCCTCGCGCACGTAGGTGCGGAGGAACGCGACATCGGGAACCTGCGCGTAGAGGGGCGACTTCTCCTTCTTGCGGGCCAGGTAGGTTTCCATGTCGAGGCCTGCGGGCAGGTCCCACTCGACCATATGGCTCGCGGCGTCGGTGCCCCGTTCCCGAACCTGGTCCGCCGTCGCCCCTACCAGGCGCACGGGTGCAGGCTCGGTCCGAGCCACGCCGAGGACAGCGATGCGAGCGGCGAGCTGGGGCGGGTCGACGTCCTCGGCGACGAAGAAGATCCGGGCGAAGTCCTCGGTCACCTGCACCTCGAGCAGCCGACCGCCAGCCCCGCTCGCGGCGGGCCCGAGCCGCTCGACGAGCGCTTCGGCTGCTCCCCGCTCATGGGCGCCAGTTGCGATCTCGGACAGGTACAACGCCATGTGCACTCCTATAGATCTAATAGTTGACCGAATAAGTCAGGATTCATCGTACCGGTCGAGATCGGGCTTCGCAATCCTGCGAGGTTGGACGTGACGGACCGGCTGAGCGTGCGGAGCCATTCGCGCATTCGCGGTCCTGCTAAAGACGGTCAGCGGGATATCGCCATCGCCGCCAGGACCACGACCGCGAGCGTGGCTCCAGCCATCACGAGACGCAACGCCGTCGCCAGCTTCCGGCCGCGACGAAGGGCACGGAGCGCGACAGGGTCGGCGGCTGTCCGCACGGCGCGCCGCTGCAGGGTGCCCATGGTCCGAGCCTGGGCCATCCCGGCTGCCGTGGCGAGCACGAGGAACCCGGCGAGCGCGACCGCGGAGTCGACGGTGGCAGACCACTGCGCCGGTGGCCACGCCATCGCCAAGCCGGCGCCGATGGCGACGAGCAGTGAGCCGGTCCCGACGACTGCGTAACGGCGTCCGACAGCGCGGAAGAGCACCGCTCGAGCCGAGGCCTCGAGCTCGGTGCGGGCCACCCGCGAGACGACCGCCAGGCACACGAGACTGCCGATCCATATGGACGCCGCGAGGATCTCCACCGTCACGATCGGGGCGCTCGTCACGTCGCCGCCTCGTCGCCTCGTCGCATCGTCACCTCGCCGCCTCGTTGGCCGATTCCCCGCGAATTCCTCTGGTACCACTTTCCTCTAGCACATACTAGAGATATAGTCCGACGACAACCCTTCGTGCAGGCCGGAGCACAGGGAGCAAGGAACACGTACTGGAAAAGAGGAGCGCACCATGACCACCATCGACACCGACACCGGAGCCCTCGAGGCGATGCTGTCCCACCACGCAGCGCTCGCCGACGGGGTCGCGCGACGCGTCGGTGCCCTGCGGGCCGCAGCCGAGGGCGGCGCTCGCCACGAGACTGCCGCGGCAGAGCTGGTGGCATACCTGGCAGAGGAGGTCCTGCCGCACGCCGAAGCCGAGGAGGGCACCTTCTACCGAGCCGCCGCGGCCAAGGCCGACCTCGCCGAGACGGTGGCCGGGATGATGGACGAGCATCGTCAGCTCGTCTCCCTCGTCGAGCAGCTCGCCACGGCCGGCGACACCTCCGGGGCGCTGCGCCACGCCGAGGCGATCGGCTCGCTCTTCGCCCGCCATGTGACGAAGGAGAACGAGCTCGTCCTCCCTCCGCTGGCAGCCGACGAGGCGGTGTACCTGGCCGGTCTGCTCGCCGAGATGCACCGGAGGACCGAGGCGGCGAAGCAGGGGACGCCGGCGACAGAGGGCGCGGCCGCGCCTGACGCCGAGGCGACCTTGGTCCGCCTCTTGCTGCGTGCTGCGAGCCAGCTCGCCGATGCCGGGCAGGGTGACGCCGCCTGCACGCTGGCCGCGGAGGCGTGGACGGCGGTGCGGGCGTCGCGGCCCGAGCTCGCCGTGCGGGTCACCGCCGCGCTGCACCGTCTGGTGCGCTCGGTGACCGCCGAGCCGGTGAGCCTGTCACCGGGCAGGCCAGCGCCACGGGACGGCTCCGACGCGCTGCTCGACGTGCGGGCGCTGGCTCCTGCCCAGCGGCACGAGAAGATCTTCGCGACCTACGGCGCGCTCGGGCCGGGAACGGGGTTCGTCCTCGTGAACGACCACGATCCCAAGCCGCTTCGCTACCAGTTCGAGGCCGAGCACGCCGGGCGCTTCACCTGGGACGTGCTCGAGGCGGGACCGACGGTGTGGAGGGTGCGGATCACCCGACCGGCCGAGACACCCGGTCGAGCGGACGACGCAGAGCGCGGCGGCAGCGCCGCGGCACCCGAAGAGTGCGGCAGCGCCGCGGCGCCGGGGGCCGAGCCGGAGCTCGACGTGCGTCGCTTTCCGCACGGCCAGCGCCACGACGTGATCTTCACCGCGTTCGATGCGCTGGCCGAGGGAACGGGGTTCGTGCTCATGAACGACCACGACCCCAGGCCGCTTCGCTACCAGTTCGAGGCCGAGCACGCCGGGCGCTACAGCTGGGACTACCTCGAGGCGGGACCCGAGGTGTGGCGCGTGCGGATCGGCCGGCTCACCGGGGCCCAGGCGTGAGCGCCGCCAGGGCAGAGCTGGCCGAGCTGGCCGGCCGAGAGTACGCGTACGGTTTCACGACCGACCTCGACACGGACTTCGCCCCCCGAGGGCTCTCCGAGGAGGTCATCGCCGCGATCTCGGCCAAGAAGGGCGAGCCCGACTGGCTCCTCGACTGGCGGCTCAACGCCTATCGCCACTGGCGCACCATGGCCGAGCCGACCTGGCAGAACGTGTCGTACCCCCCGATCGACTACGACGACATCATCTACTACGCCGCACCGAAGAAGGAGACGGCGCCGTCGAGCCTGGACGAGGTGGACCCCGAGGTGCGGGCCATGTTCGAAAAGCTCGGCATCTCGTTGGCGGAGCAGGAACGTCTGTCGGGGGTCGCCGTCGACGCGGTGGTCGATTCGGTCTCGGTCGCGACCACCTTCCAGGAGAAGCTGGCCGAGGCGGGGGTCATCTTCTGCTCGTTCTCCTCTGCGGTGAGGG
>JAKAQW010000079.1 GCA_021819525.1 Actinomycetes bacterium | reverse complement strand
GGCTCACCCACCTCGCCGAGTCCGGGGTCCAGGTCCCCATCCTCATGGCAAAGAGCCGCCACACCAGCCTCACCAGCCACACCAGCCTCACCAGCCTGGGGGTCTACGCAAAGCCCACCTTCGACGCCGTGGCCGCCGCCACAGCCGCGCTCGACCCGGACCGGCGGCGGTGAGCCACGCCGAGGCCAGGTTCTCAGCCCTTGGCTTGCCTCCCACACTTTTTCCCGCTCTCCGGCTTGGAGTCCGTCGGCATCTCAGTTCGGGTGGCGTGCGGGGCTTCGGTGGCCTTCATCGTGGGCATCCTAGGAGCACCGGACGGCGGCGAACCAGCGCTCGGCTCAGATCGGGGACAGCGTCGTACTGCACGGCGTGTGTGCCTTCGTCAACACTGCCCAGCTATCATTGTGTCGGATCTGTCGGCTGATTGAGGGGTACGCAATGGAGATCGTAGGCCGAGTAGCAGTCATCACCGGTGGAGGTGGCGGCATCGGTTCAGCGGTCACTCGTCGATGGGTGGCAGACGGAGCCCGTGCTGTCGTGGTCGCCGACCGCAACGGTGATGCCGCCCGCTCCGTCGCCGCCGCCACCGGCGGCGTGGGCATGGAGATCGATGTGACCAACGAGTCGGCCGTGGTCTCGCTGGTAGACTTGGTGGAGCGGGAGATCGGCCCGATCGACGTCTTCTTTTCCAATGCTGGCGCGGCAGTGGGTGGCGGAATTGAGGTTCCCGACGAGGCCTGGCAGGCACAGTGGGAGCTGCACGTGATGGCGCACATCTACGCAGCACGTGCTGTGCTGCCATCGATGGTCGCCCGCCAAGAGGGCTATCTGGTTCACACGGCGAGTGCGGCGGGTCTGCTGGCTGCTGTGGGCTCGGCTCCATACAGCGTGACGAAGGCGGCGTGCATCAAGCTGGCCGAGACGATAGCCATCGCCCACGGCGACGACGGCATCGGCGTATCGGTGCTGTGCCCACAGGGTGTCAACACGGCCATGGCGCCGCGCCAACTCGGTGACGGGGCGACCGATGGCATCGTGGAGCCTGAGTACGTCGCCGACGTGCTCACGGCGGCGATGCGCGAGGGCCGGTTCATGGTCCTGCCACATCCCGAGGTGCAGACGTACGTGGAGCGGAAGGCGAGCGATCCAAACCGCTGGCTGAGAGGCATGCGAAAGCTACGCCGCCAATCGCTCGACTTGCTCGAGACACTCCCAACGTCGTGCGATCCATAGACCTCACCCACTTAGCTTTCAATTAAACCCTCGACCCTGCTCAGGCCGCCTTCTTCACCGCCGGATAGCGGGTTCTCGGGGGCCTTTGGGTCCCTTTGGGGCGTCCCGGCCCCGGCGTCTGGGATTTCGGTGGCAGGGCGGGCGTGCCGAGCGTTGCACGCAGTCGTCGAAATCCTCGCCGTACGCGGCACGGGCTGAGCTTCGCCGGGTCGCACGGTCGTTCCCAGGGGAGGCGGAGGTCGGCCACGAGGCCGCGGGATAATCGGAGCTCGGTGTAGGCGGTGGCGACGAGCCAGGTCCAGCGATCGGCTTGGGCGGGCGTGCAGAGCTGTGGCGTCGTCCAGCCGAGGGTGCCCTTCACGAACCGAAATGCGTGCTCGATGTCGAACCTCCGCAAGTAGGCACGGAAGCAGCGTTCGAGGTCGGCCTCCGTGTGCCCCGGCCGCGGCCGAGTCAGTGCTCTGAGCCCGGCGGTAGCGGCGAGAGTGTCCCGTCGGTGATCTGCTGACGGAGGATGAACTTCTGGATCTTGCCCATCGCGTTCGTGGGGAGCGTCTCGGTCATGTACCAGGTTGTCGGCGTCTTGTAGGGGGCGAGTCGGTTGCGGGCGAGCGCCCTGAGCTCATGGATGCTCGGCGGGCTCGACGAGTCGCGGGGCCAGATGGCGGCGGCCACCTGCTCTCCCCACTGCTCGTCTGGCACGCCCACGACGGCCGCGCCGGCCACGCCCGGGTGCGTGAGCAGCGCCCGCTCGATCTCGGCCGGGTAGATGTTCTCCCCTCCCCGGATGATCACGTCCTTCAGGCGGCCGGTCACCCGGAGATAGCCTCGCTCGTCGAGCACGCCCAGGTCGCCGGTGCGAAGCCAACCGTCAGCGTCGATGGCCGCCGCGGTCTCCTCGGGCTGGTCGAAGTACTCACGCATCACCAGGTAGCCGCGGGCGCGGACCTCGCCCTCCTCGCCCACGGCAACCGCATCACCGCTGCGGGGATCGCTGATCATCAGCTCGGTCTGCCAAAGGGGCCGCCCGACCGTACCCGTCCGGTCGGCGTCGGAGTCATCCGGACTGGTCTGGGTCACGATCGGGCTCGACTCCGTCTGCCCGTACACGGTGCTGAACCGGGCGCCGAAGCGCCGTTCGGACTCCTCGATCAGCGCCGCCGGGACGAAGTCGCCACCCGACGCCACCACCTTCACCTGGCTCAGGTCGTAGGAACCGAAGTCTGGGTGGCGCAACATGGCTGCAAGCATCGTCGGTACACCCCCCACGACGTCAGCCCGCCAGCGCTGCGCGGCGTCGAGGAGCAGCGCTGGCTCGAAGATCTGGGCCAGCACGAGCGTGCCACGGCTGGCCGCCGTGCCCAGTACGGACATCCCGCATCCAGCGGTGTGGAACAACGGCAGCGCGGTCGTCCACACACCGTGGGTTGGGAACCCGGCACGCTGGTGCACGAACCACGCATTGGTGATCAGAGCCTGGTGCACCAAGAGCGCGCCTTTCGGGAAGCCGGTCGTGCCGGAGGTGTACTGCAGCTGCGCTGGGTCCAGCGGCGAAACCACCGGCAACTTGCCTGCGACCTCCGAGCGGCGCACGGTGGCGTCCCAGTCGGCGAACCGGAACGCCTCGCGCAGGTGCGGGAGGTGCGGCCCGGCGCGGGCAACCCGGCTACCAGGGGCGGCCCTGGTGGCGTGATCTCGGCCAGGGCGATCCGGCCCGGTTCCTCGGCTGCCGCCTGCCGCAGCAGGTCTCCGGCGGTGAGCGCGAGGACTCCGAGACTGCGATCGGCTGGCAGGTACGCCCTGGCGCTCAGGGGTCTGTTGCTCATCGGTCGCCTCCCCCGGCTGGCTCATCGGTCTGCTCTCGAGCGGCTGGGACCGGGCCGCCGCCCTCTGGGATCCAGCGACCGGAGTCCCGCCACGTCACTGCCTCGTGGAAGCCGTGAGCGGCGGCGAAATCTTGGAACCAGCGCCCTTCCGGTGAATGCCGGGCTATGCCGTCGAACAGCGTCGCCAGCAACTGCGTCCCGGCGAGACCCATGTTGTCGTAGGCCTGGTTGATCATGAGCTTCTGCATGATGAGCTGGTTGACCGGCACGCCGGCAATCCGGTCCGCCAGCGCCTCGACTGCGCCGTCGAGCTCGGCCTCGGGCACGGACTGCAGCACCAGCCCCCATGCTGCCGCGGTCTGGCCGTCGATGGTGTCCCCGGTGAGCAGCATCCGCTTCGCCCGCTCGGCGCCGAGCCGGTACACCCACATCGCGGTGGTCGGGCAACCCCAGACTCGGGCTGGCATGTAGCCAATCTTCGCGTCGTCGGCCATCATGATCAGGTCGCAGGAGAGGGCGATGTCGCTTCCACCGGCCACCGCGTACCCGTGCACCTTGGCGATCGTCGGCTTGAGCGATCGCCACAGGCTGAAGAAGTGGTCGGTGTTGCGCTTCATGAGCCGGTAGTCCTTGATCGGGTCCCAGACCGGCGGCTGGAAGAGATCTCCCCGCTCCGCGTACTGCTTCAGGTCGTAGCCCGAGCTGAAGGCCCGGCCGGCGCCATGGACGATGATCACGTGCACCTGCGGATCGTCGTTCGCCCGTTCGACGGCAGCCGCGAGCTGCCGGGCCAGATCGTCGGTGATCGCGTTGAGTCGGTCTTCGCGGCTCAGGGTCAGATAGGCCTTGCGGTCGCGCACCTCGTAGCGCACCAGATCCTGCTGGTCGTCGGTCATGGCCTCCTCCTGTTCGTGGTGCCCGGCTCGTCGCTCAAGACCGACCTGACCACAGCCGCCCACTCCTCGATAAGCCGGTCGGTGGCGTTCTGCTCAGCCCGTAACACCTCCGAGATCGCTAGCCCGCGCAGGAACTGCACCGTCAGCGAAGCTGCGACCCGGTACCGTGGCCTGGCGGTGAGCTCGGGGCCGAAGACGTTGGCCACCGTGCGATACAGGTCAGCGCGCGCCAGTCGTTCCTCGCGCCGCAGTACTTCGCGCAATGCAGGATCGGTCCGTGCCGCCGCCCACAGCTCGAGCTCGGCTCCAAACGCCGGGCGTACCACGGTCGCCTGTAGCACCTGCATTGCTCGGGTGACCGGGTCGGCCGCCCGAGCGGCGCCGTAGGGGGCGAGCGCCGCAGTCGCCTCTCCGGCGGCTGCTTCGTTGCGTGTCATCAGGCCGGCGATCGTAGCGCCGAGCATCTCCTGCCTGGTCGGAAAGTGGTGCAGGAGCGCGCCGCGGCTGACCCCGGCCTCCCGTTGGACGCCGGCGGTGGTGACCGCCGCCAAGCCACGAGAGATCAGCACCTCGACCGCGCAGTCGACGATCCGCTGCCGCGTTGCCTCGCGCTGCTGGACCCTCGTCACCGTGCTCGCTTCAGTGCTCGTCTCGCCGAGCCCACGCCGGGGACCACACGTCGCGACCATTCCACAGTCAGAACTGACTGTCAAATGTGCTCGGCCTGCGTCGCCGCGATCGTTGGTGGACCTCTCAGGCTCCTCGGCATCGGTGGCACGAGAAGCGCGGACTGGTTGCCGAGCGCTGTGTAGTCCGCGTCCGCGCCATCCCGGAACCCGTCCTCCGCCATCGGAAGTCGGATTGTGTCGCGGTCCTCGCGGGTGGGCGGGGAGTAGCGGCGGGCGGGCTCGACACCATGGCCGAGGATCTCCGCCACCAAGATGATGTCGGTTCCGGCCCGGGGCCGCGTGGCCCCGGCGGTGTACCGAAGGACGTGGCCCAGTTCTCCCGAAGCTGTCCCCAGGGGCAGGAGGTCGTCGCCGTCGAAGACGTTGGTGGCAACGAGCTCTCACCGAAGCGCATGGAGGTCACTGACCCAGCTCACCTCGTAGTACCAGGACCATCGCGTGCCGCGCACGACGATCTGGGCCTCGATCTCCTCGGACACCGCGAAGCACGAGACGCTCAGCGCGCCAGAGAGCTCGAAACCGGGGACCACGTGGGACGCGGGGGCGTCGGCGAGGGCGAGCTTCGAGGCGTCGGCGACATCGCGGTCGTCGTCCATGCGGACCAGGAGCTGCTCACTGTCGCCGATGCGGCGTTCGTCGCCGAGGTGACCATTTCCACGGCATGATTATTTGACATGTCTATATAGATTTGTCTATGCTCAATGAGGTGAGCGACCAGCCGCCTCCAGAACCCGCCGAGGGCAGCGACGTGGCGCTCGCCTTGTACTCGCTGGTCGCCATGGTGGTCGGGATCATGCCCCGGGACATCAGCCTGACGGTGGCGACCACGCTGAACGTGCTCGAGCGCGCCGGTCCCCAGCGGATCACCCACCTGGCGACCCGGCTAGGGGTGGCCCAGCCGTCGGTGACCTCCCTGGTGGACAAGCTCGAGCACGAAGGTCTCGTCGCGCGCCGCGCGGATCCGACCGACGCCCGGGGGGTGCTGGTGGCGCTCACCGCGGCGGGCCGCCGCTACGTCCGCGATCGGCGCCAGGTCGGCACCGACCTGCTCGTGGAGCTGATCGACGGCCTCCCAGCCGACCAAGCGAGGTCGCTTCGCGCCGCGCTGCCGGCCCTCGAGGCGGTCGTCGCCCTCGCGCAGCGCCGGGCCGACGGGACTGACCGGCTCGCTACCGCTGTCGGTGAGGCGCAGCGATGAGCGACGCCCACGGCAAGGCGGCCGGGATGTTCCGCCAGCCCAAGTCGGTGTGGGCGGTGGCCTTCGCCTCGGTGGTCTCGTTCATGGGGATCGGCCTCGTCGACCCGATCTTGCCGCTGCTGCGTGCTCAGCTGCACGCCAGCGAAGCCCAGGTGTCGCTCCTGTTCACGAGCTACTTCTTGGTCACCGCGGTGTTCATGCTGATCGCCGGATGGGTGTCCTCGCGCATCGGCGCCAAGAAGACGCTTCTCGCGGGGTTGACCCTCATCGTGGTCTTCAGCGCCCTGGCCGGGCTGTCGCCCGGGGTGACCGACATCGTGATCCTCCGTGGCGGCTGGGGCATCGGCAACGCCCTGTTCATCTCGACCGCGCTCGCCACCATCGTCGGGGCGGCGAGCGGTGGGTTCGGGGCCGCCATCATGCTCTACGAGGCGGCGCTCGGCCTCGGCATCGCCTTGGGGCCGCTCGTCGGCGGCGAGCTCGGCGGGATCAGCTGGCGCGGCCCGTTCTTCGGGGTCACCGCTCTCATGGCGATCGCCTTCCTGCTCGTGAGCACGCTCCTCGCCCCGACCCCCAAGCCGGCCTCCCGCGCCTCGCTCGCCGACCCCTTCCGGGCCCTCGGCCACCGCGGGCTGCTCACGGTGGCCATCGTCGCCCTCTTGTACAACTGGGCCTTCTTCACCATCCTCGGCTACGCCCCCTACCCGATGCGGGTGTCGGTGCACACGCTCGGCTTCGTCTACACCGGCTGGGGGGTGCTCGTCGCCATCTTCGCCGTGCTCGTGGCGCCGAGGCTCCAGCGCGCCGTCGGCACCGTCGTCTCGCTGTACCTGAGCTTGACCTTCATGTGCCTCGACCTCGTCGCCACCGCCATCTGGACCAACGACCGCATCGCACTCGTCGCCTGCGTCATCGCGAGCGGCGCTTTCATCGGGCTCAACAACACGCTCGTCACCGCCACGTCGATGACCGTCTCCACCGCCCCGCGGCCGACCGCGTCGGCGGCCTACAGCTTCGTCCGCTTCTTCGGCGCCGGCCTCGCCCCCTACGTGGCGAGCACGCTCGCCGCCCACTTCGGTGACCACGTACCCTTCTACCTCGGGGCGGTCACGATCGCCGTCTCCATCCCCGTGCTCGCCACCACGCAGCGCCTCATCCTGCGAGCCGAACAGCGTCCCGCCACCCAGCCCCCGATCACGGCCCCGGCGACCGGGCCGCTGGTCGCTGTGGGCGAGACAGCCGCCTCAACTGCTCCTTCTCCCCGCCGGGGGCTCTCCCAGAACGGACCGCCCCCGATCGTCGTCGCCGTCGGCCCGGGCCCGTGGGCCGACGAGATCGTGGCCGCCGGCGCCGACATCGCTCAGGCGCTCGGCTACCCGGTCGAGATCCTCCACGTCGTAGAGGCCGACGTCGCCATGGACCAGGTCCTCGACACCGAAGACGAAGGCGCAGCCGCCGCCGCGCTGTCTGGACGCGTCGAGCAGGTGGCCCGCCGGGACATCCCTGTGACCGGGTACCTCCTCGAGGTCGTGGGCGACCACGGTGACGTCGGGCAGCGCATCGCCGAATTCGGCGATCGCCACCATGCCGCCATGCTCGTCCTCGGCGCCCCCACCCACGGCCGCTACGCCGGCCTCCTCGACGCGAGCGCCACCGAAGAGGTCGTCCGCCGAGCCCGCTGCGATCTCCACATCGTCCATCTGGACGGCGCCCGCCGGCCTCAGCCGGCGCAACCATGAACGAGACCCCCGACGGCGCGAGCTCCGGGCGCACCCGACGGCCACCCCCGGTGGTCACCATCTCGGCCGGCTACGGAGCCGGCGGCGGTCTCGTCGGCCCCCGGGTCGCCGACGAGCTCGGGGTCACGTTCTTGGACCGGGCCATCCCCGCCTCGGTCGCGGCGGACCTCGCCGAGCGTCCTGACGAAGTGCTCGCCGTCGAGCACGACCTGGGTCAGGGGTTCAGCCACTGGATCTCGTTCTTCGCCCCGACGGGGGCGGTCTGGACGGGCATACCCCTACCCGACGTCGAAGGGCGCTACGACGAGGCGTCGTACAAGGAGCACATCGCCTTGGTGCTGCGACGCGAGGCGGAACGCGGCGCGGTGATCCTCGGCCGTGGGGCGGCGATCGTGCTGGCAGGACACCCCGGGGCGCTGCACGCCCGCCTCGACGGCCCCGTCGAACGCCGTATCGCCCAGGCGATGGACCTGGGGGGCTTGGACGAGCGCAGCGCCCGGCGGGCCCAGCATGAAAGCGACACCGCCCGGCGCCGCTACGTCCACCGCCTCTATCACGCCGATGTCGCCGACCACCGTCACTACCACCTTTGGATCGACGCCACCGCTGTCCCCCTGGCCACCTGTGTCGACATCATCGTGAGCGCCGTCCAAGGCCGAGACGAGCTCCGCCAGCTCGGAGCCGACGACCACGACCGCGCCTGATCGCTCCGAGCGACACCTGGGACCAGGACCGCTACGAGATGGAGCAGTAGCCCTGACATCCCTTCGGTGAGCCCGGCGATCTGGTGGCTGCGCTGAGCATTGCTGGCGATCGAATTCCTCTCCGATGAGCAGGCCGTCGGGTGCGCCCGCTTGCTCGGTGCGCTGACCAGGCAGCAGCTGGAGCGATATATGTTCTTGACATAGTATTTGCCGCTGATATACTTCCCCACAGCGGATCGAGGAGGATGGCAATGGTCAGTGCTTCGTCACCATTGCCTCCGGCTGACGGCTCACCGTTGCCTCGGGGTGACGGTTCACCGTTGCCTCGGGGTGACGGCTCACCGTTGCCTCGGGGTGACGGCTCAGCCGGTCCGGATGGGCCCCGGGACCCGACGGCCCTTGCCGATCGGCTCCGGGTGACGATGGTCCGTCTCGGTCGCCAGCTTCGCCGCCAGGACCCGCCGGTACCGAACATCACGCTGTACTCAGCCCTCGCCACGGTCGCTGACCACGGTGAGCTGGCCATCGGCGAGCTGGCGGCCGCCGAGCACTTGCCGTCCTCGGCGGCGTCTCGGATCGCGGACCGCCTGGAGGAAGCAGGTTGGGTGTGCCGTCACCCCAACCCACAGGACCGCCGCGGCGTGAACCTGTCCGTCACTGCCGAAGGCCAGCGCCTGATCGAACAGCGCCGGACGCAGGGAAACGCCTGGCTCACCGCTCGCCTGGTCCGTCTCACGCCATCCCAGCACTGCACGTTGTCGGAAGCCCTCTACTTGCTCGAGGCGCTGGTGCTCGGCGACGACGAGCCGGGCCCCACGACGAGCCGGGATTCGACGACGAAGGACGGAGCACGATGACGATCCTGTCGGCGACCCGCACCCGTGAGGTCGGGCCGCACTACAAGTGGCTGGTGCTCTCGAACACCACGATCGGCGTGGTGCTGGCGTCGATGAACGCCACGAGCCTCATCATTGCCCTGCCGGTGATCTTCCGGGGCATCCACCTGAACCCGCTCGACCCATCGAACTTCCCGTACCTCCTGTGGATCATGATGGGCTACATGCTCGTCACCGCCGCGCTGGTGGTGACGGTGGGGCGCATCGGGGACATGTTCGGCCGGGTGCGGATGTACAACCTCGGCTTCGCCTGGTTCACCGTCGGGTCCATCCTCCTGTCGGTGGTGTGGAGCCACGGCTCGGCCGGCGCCCTCGAGCTCATCATCATGCGGATGTTCCAGGCCATCGGCGGGACGATGCTCATGGCCAACTCTGCGGCCATCATCACCGACGCCTTCCCCTCCGAGCAGCTCGGCTTGGCGCTCGGGACCAACATGGTGGCCGCGATCTTCGGCGGGTTCTTCGGTATCTTGGCCGGCGGGCTGCTCTCCCAGGTGGGCTGGCGCTGGGTCTTCTTGATCAACGTCCCCATCGGGGTCTTCGGCACGGTGTGGGCCTACCTCAAGCTGAAGGAGATCGGCATCCACGTCCGCGCCAAGATCGACTGGCTCGGAAACGTCACCTTCGCAGCTGGGCTCGCCATGGTCCTCGTGGGAGTCACCTACGGCATCAAGCCCTACGGCCACTCGCTCACCGGCTGGGCCGACCCCTTCGTGCTCGAGATGATCTTCGGCGGCCTCGCCCTGCTCGTCGCCTTCGTCTTCATCGAGGTGAAGGTCGCCGAGCCGATGTTCCGTCTCTCGCTGTTCCGCATCCGGGCGTTCACCGCCGGCAACGTCGCCCAGTTCCTCGGCGCGGTGGGCCGGGGTGGCATGCAGTTCATGCTCATCATCTGGTTCCAGGGCATCTGGCTGCCCCAGCACGGCTACGCCTTCGTCGACACGCCGCTGTGGTCGGGGATCTACATGCTGCCGTGGATGGGTGGCTTCGTGCTCGCCGGACCGATCTCGGGCAAGCTCTCGGACCGCTACGGCTCGCGGCCCTTCGCCACGGCCGGCATGGTCCTCTCGGCGGGCATGTACCTCGCCATGATGGCCTTCCCGCCGAACTTCTCCTACGCGCCCTTCGCGGTGGTGATGCTGGTGAGCGGGATCGCCATGGGGCTGTTCGCCTCGCCGAACACCGCCTCGATCATGAACTCGGTCCCCGCCCGTGAGCGCGGGGCGGCGTCGGGCATGCGCGTCACCTTCGGCAACGCCGGGATGCCGCTGTCGATGGGGCTGTTCTTCACCTTGATGGTCTTCGGGCTCAACGCCAAGGTCCCCGCCGCGATGTCGCGAGGCCTCGTCGCCCACGGCGTGCCCGCCGCCACCGCCGCCCAGCTCTCCCACCTCCCTCCGCTCGGCTACCTCTTCGCCTCCTTCTTGGGCTACAACCCCCTGGCGAAGCTCCTCGGCCCGAAGGTGCTCTCCCACCTGCCAGCCCACCAGGCTGCGCTCATCACCAGCCGGTCGTTCTTCCCCCAGCTGATCGGCGGCCCGTTCAAGCACGGGCTGGTGCTCATCTTGAGCTTCGCCGTGGCGATGAGCCTGATCGCCGCGGTCGCCTCGGCGCTGCGGGGCAAGAAGTTCGTGCACGAGGAGGCCGGCTCGACCATCGACCACGGGCCACGCTTCGCGCGTGTGATCGGCACCGCTGCTTCGGCCGGTCCCGCCGATGACGGCATGTCCGGGAACGGTGAGCGGGCGGCGCAGCCACACGGGGGCATCGTCGCCTCTGCCGCGCATGACGAACCCACCGTGGGGCCGGGGGCCGAGGACACGGCCATAGCCGGGAACGGCGCAGCGAACGGTGCGCGAGAGGTCCCCCCGGCAGGCATGGCCACCACCGCTGCCGAAGAACGCCCGTCTATATGAGCGCCGTCCAGGGGCCGGGGCGGTGTCGCAGGTGACCGTGGCCTTCGCCCTCTCGGGAGGGGGCAATCTCGGGGCCATGCAGGCCGGGGCGATGCGGGCGCTTCTCGAAGCGGGCATCGAGCCGGACCTGCTCGTCGGCTCGTCGGCCGGGGCGCTCAACGCCGCCTTCTACGCGACGCATCCTGGGATCGATGGCACCCGAGCGCTCGAGGCGGCTTGGGCCGGCCTGTCACGCCGAGCCGTGTTCCGCTTCGACCCTGGCGCCGTGCTTGCGGGATTTCTCGGTGTGCGCGACCACTTGGTGAGCACCAAGCGCCTCCACGACGTCATCCGCCAACAGCTCGGGATCGAGCGGATCGAGGACGCCGCAGTGCCGTTCGCCGCGGTTGCCACCGATGCGCTGAGCGGAGAGGTGGTGGTCCTCGACCACGGGGACGCGGTCGCCGCCTTGGCCGCCTCCAGCGCCATCCCGGGGTTGTTCCCGCCGGTGCGTCACCAGGGTCGGTGGCTCGTCGACGGCAGCCTGGCGGCAGATTGCCCGGTGATCGAGGCCCTCGATCTCGGAGCGGACACCGTCTACGTCCTGTCGACACAGGCGGCTCCTCAGCGTCGGCCGCCGCGCGGCGCAGTGGCTATGACCCTGAACAGCGTGTCGCTGGTGACGGCGAGGCTGTACCGCCAGCAGCTGGCCGCAGCCCGGCACCGGGCCTCGGCAGCGGGCGGCGCGATCTGGGCCGTGCCTTCCCCCGAGCCCGAGGCCCCCTCGCCGTTCGACTTCCGCCATGGCCACGCCCTGGCGTCGGCGGCATACCGACACACGAAAGCCTGGTTGGAGGAGTCCGACCGGGCCCCGCTGGCTGCTCCCGAGGCTGAGCTCGACGGCGTCCCGACGCGGGCGGACTCCACCTCTGGTAGGTGACCCAAACGACGCAGGGGGTCACCGGCGGCGAGCTTCACCGGCTCGAGGCCACGCTCAGCGCGTCCTCGGCGCTCGACGTGCATCCCATCCACGAGGCGGTAGCCGACGCACTTGGCCCTCCGTCAAGGAAGCTGGCACCAACCGACAAGTAGCGGGGCTACGAGGCGTCCTCGTCCAGTGCCCGGCGCCATCGTCGTCCCCTCGGGCGAACCTGCCGTTCTCGACGACCGCGCCATGCTGATATGACAGGGAATACGATATTCCCTGTCACATGGGCGCCGCTGGACAAGACCTGACCGGCCTCCGACCTGCGCTGATGCAAGCCGCGGTCGTCAGAGAGTTGCGGGTGCCGAGAACACATTCCCTGTCACATGCCCACGAAGGGGGACGCGATGGCCACCAAGGTCCTGCCGCTCCGACAAGAAAGGACCGTGGCCGAGGCGACCGAGGCGTTCCTGGCACGGAGCATGCCGGCGACCACTCGCCGCTCCTATGCCCAGACCATGGGACGGCTCAGTGCTGCCCACGGCGGGCTGGCCGTATCCGCCCTCGACGGCAGCACTCTCGAGCGCTTCGCCACGGAGTATTGGAGCGAGTGCGCGCCGGCGACGTGGAATCGCCACGTGGCCACGCTGCGCTCCTTCACTGCCCACGCCCAGCGCCAGGGCTGGCTGAGCCTCGACCCGGCCGCAGTTCTCGAGCGTCGCCGGGAGCCTGACGATCGGACGAAAGCCATCGCGGAGTCATCACTGGAGCGGCTGTTTCGCCGAACTGACGTCGGCGTTCGGGAGAAGTGCCTCTGGCGGCTGTTGTACGAGACGGCGGCGAGGGCCGAGGAGGTGCTGTCCTCCGACGTCGACGACCTCGACTTGGAGAACAAGCGGCTGCGAGTGCGGCGCAAGGGGGGTGACGCCGACTGGCTCCACTTCCAGTCTGGATCGGCGCGGCTACTGCCACGGGTGATCGGCGATCGCCGGGCTGGGCCGATCTTCCTGGCCGATCGACGTCCCGGCCCAGCCCGGACGCCCGCTGCGGTCGACCTCTGCCCCCTCACCGGGCGAGGCCGGCTCTCCTACGAGCGGGCCGAGTACCTCTTCAAGCAGGGTTCGCTCAAGATCACCAGCCGGGGCTGGACGCTGCACCAGCTGGCCATGATCGCCTGGAGGGGGACGTTCTTCTCTCCGAGGTGGGTGGCCGCTGAGTGGCGGTGCTGGTGGAGCTGGTGGAGCTCCCAGCCGGTGTGGGCCTTGAAGATGACCCGGGCCCGGTCGTAGCCGAGGCGCGCTCTTCCGGTCTCGGGGCAGAGGTCACAAGCCGGAGGACGCCGGGTCAGCAGCAGGGAGAACCCCAGGCGCGTCGTCCCGCGCTAGCCGGCGACCTGGGCCAACTCCTCACTGACGAGGGTCCGCCGCTGGATCAGCTCGTCTTCGTCGAGCTTGCTGGCCACCGCGCGGAAGCTACTCCTATAGCCGACCCAGAGGGCGCTCGTTTGCGGCTGGTGACACCTGCCTCACCAACACCCGTGGTAACGAGGGGAGCGACCCCGTGTTAGCCTCGATCCTCGGGAAGATAATTCCCCTGAGGTTTTCACCCCCTGAGGTCACCGGGGCGGGAAGCCGAAACGCAGGCTGCGCCCGCCCCACCACGGGACCGCGATGTCGAGTTCGGGGAACCCGGCGTCGATGAGTACTGGGGTGTAGGTCCGAAGCGCCAGGTCGACCCGGACATGATCCTCGGCCACGGTGACGGTCCCGGTGTCGTCGAGGAAGTGGCGCCAGATCCGGTCGGGGGTGGCCAGCTCGTAGCGCGGCAGCTTGCGGGCGAGCAGCCGGTAGCAGTTGCCTGCCGCCACAGTGAGCGTGGTGTCGAGGTCGACGTTCAAAGGGAGCCCCGACGACAGAGCGTTCAGGTGGAACCCGGAGATGTCGGCATCGAGCTCGTTCTCGATGATCATCCGCTCCGCGTAGCGGGCGAAGAGGTCCTTGGCCGCGGTGCTCGCCATGTCGTTGGTGATGAGGAGGGTGGGCTCCTCGTGTCCGATGTTGCGGACAGCGATCTGGCGCAGCGGGTGATCCACGCCCTTCAGGTGCACCACCTCTTCGTGGATCTGGGGGCGCCGGTAGCGCCCAGTGCGCTTGATGGTGTGGGTGGTCCATGCCGAATGGGGCAGCGCGCCAAGGGCCTCGAGCACCTTCTTGCCCCGCTGGCGCAGCGTCAGAAAGGTGATGCCACGCGCGCAGAGCTCGTCGAGCATGGCGTAGGTGGTGAGCTGGGAGTCGAACACCAACAGCCCCGGGTCCCTCCCCGACACCCGCTTCCAGTACTCGGCGAAGGCGACCACTTCGCCTGCTTGTTCGGCCTTGGTCAGGTCCGCGTTCGCGTAGACCATCTCGGTCGAGACATGGTCTTGGGCGAAGAAGGTGAGCACCGAGCGGGTGCGCTGGGAACGGGTGGGCACGTAGTGCTTCTCGAGGGGGACCTCTTCACCGTGGTGACGGATGGCGTGGAAGTCCAAGTTGAAGCCCGCCTCGCCCGAGTACAGAGCGACCTCGGTGCAGCGGCGGGCGAGATTCTCCAAGAACGAGACGTTCGAGGAGCGCTTCACCCGGTAGGAGTAGCTCGTGAGGTGGGTGGCCTTGGGAAGAGCCGAGAGCCCGAGCAAGAGCCCGAGACCGGGATCAGCCCCGAGGGGGAAGGCGTTGGCCACACGACCGCGCCGCGAGCACTTGACAAGCAGGTGGGCACCGAGGGAGTGGAACGACGAGAGCACCTTCGTGCTCGGGTAGCGAGCCTGTGAGACGAGCCCGTCGAGACCGAGCTCGACCATGGCCGGCACGAGGAGATAAAGCCCGGCGTGGTCACAGGGCCACGAAGTCCCCGCCGGCCAGTCACCGAGGCGGCGGGCCTTGACGGGATCGGTGCGCGGTGCGGGGCCTCTGCCAGCGCGTCGACCGAGGCGCTCGATGCCCTCTGCATGGAGGATCGACCACACCGTCTGGGCCGAGACCGGCGAACCCTCGCTGCCAAGTGCCTGGGCTATCTCGGTCACCGAGCGGTCCTCGGCACGTAGCTTCAGCACCCGGTCGCGGATCGTGTGGGTCTTGCGCGGGCCGCGGGGTCCAGGTTTCGAAGATCGGAAGAAGTCGGTGCGTCCGGCACGTAGCTCGGCCGCCAGCTGGTGCAGCGTCGAGGTCGAGTATCCGAAGCGAGCTGCCACCTCGGCGGCCGGGCGCTCCTCGAAGAGGTAGGAGCGCAGCGCCTCGTAGCGACGTTGAGCGGGGATCGAAGGCTCGAGGAAGTACTCACCGCCTGCTCTCATAGCTGTAGGTGATCTACTGGAACCATCACTACATATGCTAGAGCGCTATTCGCCAGAAGTGGTGGACCCTCGAGCACCGTGCTGGGAAACATCGCCTACACCCTGGGACATTAGCCAGCCAGAGCATATGTGGTCCTACGAGATGCCAACTCCAACAGCTGAGCTATCGACGACCCGTTCCAGTAGATCACCTACACACGGGAGGCGTATGCCGAACAGCAAGCGCCTGACCTGGGGATCTTCACAGGTACAAGCGAAGACAGCGCTCAAACCCACCCCACGCCGTATTCCCGAGGATCGAGGTTAGCAGGATCTTCGACCG
>JAKAQW010000306.1 GCA_021819525.1 Actinomycetes bacterium | reverse complement strand
ATATGCATGACCATTACCCTTGCACAGGCGCACGGCACCCTTGCACAGGCGCACGGCACCCTTGCACAGGCGCACGGCCTTCCGGCGCAGGCATCGAGCCCCATGCGGTAGCCTCGCCAGCTCATGGGGCTCCTCGACGGCAAGCGGATCCTGGTCACCGGTGTGCTCACCGACGCGTCGCTGGCGTTCGCCGTGGCCGAGCTGGCCCAGCGCGAGGGCGCCGAGCTGATCCTGTCGGGTGCCGGTCGGGGGCTGTCGCTCACCCGGCGCACCGCCCGCAAGCTGCCCCATGCCGTCGACGTGGTCGAGATCGACGTGCAAGAGCCCGGCCATCTCCGAGATGCTGCCAGCCTGCTCGCCGAGCGCTGGGGCCGGCTCGACGGCTTGCTGCACGCGATCGGCTTCGCTCCCCAGTCCTGCCTCGGTGGCGACATCTTGCGAGCAGACTGGCCCGACGTAGCCGTCGCCCTCGAAGTGTCGGCGTACTCCCTGAAAGCACTCGTGGGTGCGTTCGCAGCACTGCTCGATGCGGCCGGGGCAGCGTCGGTGGTGGGCCTGGACTTCGACGCCGCGGTGGCCTGGCCGGCCTACGACTGGATGGGGGTGGCCAAGGCCGCGCTCGAGTCGCTCACGCGGTACCTCGCTCGCGACATGGGTCCTCGCGGTGTACGGGTCAACCTGGTGGCCGCCGGCCCGGTGCGCACCGTGGCCGCCAAGTCGATCCCCGCGTTCGCCGCCTTCGAGGACACCTGGGAACGGCGGGCGCCGCTTGGATGGGACATCCACGACGCGACGCCAGTCGCCCGGGCTTGCGTAGCGCTGCTGTCGGACTGGTTCCCGGCGACCACCGGGGAGATCGTCCACGTCGACGGCGGTGTCCACGCCATGGGGGGATGACTTGCCGCTCGCCATGCCTGCACAGCGGTCCGGGCCCCGCCATCGCTGCTCTGCGACGGTACCAGAGGGAGCCAGTCGAACTACTGACGCTATCTACGCGGCAGGCGCCTCGCCTGGTTCGAGAACCGCTGCCGACGGGAGCTGAGGGCCTGATCGCCGGAACAGCAGTCGGCGCGTCGGGGCGCGATCGGCGACGATCGAACTGGGACGAGGAACCACACCGAGCGGGTCACTCAGCCCGTTCCGAAATCTGTCTCATCTGTCACTTCCGACGAGAACGGGTTTCGGAGCCACCTGTTGCCAGGTGGCGGTGACGGTCTTCTCCAGCTCGGCGCTGGTGCCGTCTTCGCAGTTCGTCGAGGAGCACCTGGGCGAGCCCATGTACCTCTCCTCTCCCTGCGCGTTCACCGGGAGCTTGCCCCGGCCGGTTCCCGCCCCACTGGCGGTACCGATGCTTGTTACGGACTCCACGAGGGAGGCCAGGTTGGCCGCGGCGTTCAAGTCCCGGTCTGCGACCAGACCACAGTGCTCGCAGCGGTAGGTGCGCTCGGAGAGGGACAGCTTGGCTTTCACTGCCTTGCACC
The DNA here is from genome assembly GCA_021819525.1 of Actinomycetes bacterium. Lineage (GTDB taxonomy): Bacteria > Actinomycetota > Acidimicrobiia > Acidimicrobiales > UBA8190 > JAKAQW01. The sequence continues at coordinate 1,822 of JAKAQW010000306.1, read as the reverse complement.
GAGAGCAGGTCTTGGAGGAGGGATACCACCGGTCGGCCACGACGAGAGCCGAGCCGTACCAGGCGGTCTTGTAGGTGAGCTGGCGGCGCAGCTCGCCGGGGGAAGCGTCCAAGACAGCCCGGTTGAGCCCGGCCTTTCCCCGCCACCGTCCAGATCCCTTGGCCGAGGCCGTCATGGCGGTGACGCCCAGGTCCTCTATCACCACGGTGGCGTGGGTCGTGGCCAGGCGGGTGGTGAGCTTGTGCAGCCCGTCACAGCGGGCCGCGGCCACCTGGGCATGGGCACGACCGAGGCGGGCCTTGGAGCGCCGCCAGCGCTTGGATGGTGCCTGGCCCCTGGCCGGGCCGCGGCGTCGCGAGCACTGCGCCTGGAGCCGGGCCATGCGCCGGGCGTACTTGGAGAGGTGCTTGGGATTGGGGACCACCTCGCCGGTGGAGAGCACCGCCAGGGACTTCACGCCCACGTCCACCCCCACGCCAGGTCCAGGCGGTGGCTGTGGCACGGGGCGGTCCATCTCGCAGGTGAAGCTCACGTACCAGCGCCCCGCCTGTTGCGACACTGCCGCCGAGAGCACCCGGCCAGCACCGGCGTCGAGGAGCCCGGCCAGCTTGGTCGTCGGCTCCTTGGTGCGGATGACCCCGATGCGAGGCAGGCGCACATGGCGGTCATCTGTCACCCCGAAGGCCCCGGTGGTCACCTTGAAGCTGCGCCGTGCTGCGTTCTTCGTCTTGAACCGGGGGAACCCGACCCTCGGTCCCTTGCGTGCCCCTCGGCGGGACTTGGCCCAGGCATCGAGGCCCCGGGCCAGCGCGTCGAGCCCGGAGCTGTACGCCTCTTTGGAGTTCTCTGCCCACCACGGCGCCACTTCGGCCTTCGCCTGGTTCCAAGCTCGCCTGAGCGCCGGGAGCGTCCACGGCAGCGGGCCGAGCAGACCGTCGGCCCAACACTCGGCGTCTCCCCGGCCGGCCCCGGAGCGGATGGCCAGCACCACCAGGGCCCCGCGGGCCGCCAGGTGGCCCCTCACCAGGTCCAGGCCCCAGTTGTAGGCGAACCGGGCAGCACCGGCGTGGCTGGCCAGCTTCGAGCGGCACTTGTCGTTCGGGTCCAGCTCGAAGCGGTACGCCTGGGTGACGAGCATCTACGCCGCTGTCCCAGCCGCCTCGAGCCCCGCACTGGCACGGCGCTTGGCAAAGCGCCGTCCGTACAGGCAGGCACAGAAGCTGGTGAGCACCTCCACCATGTCTCTGACCAGATCGTCGGCCACCTCGGCGTCCTCGATCACGACCAGGCGCCGCCCCTGGGCAGCCAGGGCCGCTTGGAGGTACCCGACGCCGAAACGGGCCAGACGGTCCCGGTGCTCGACCACGATGGTGCCGACTCCTGGATCGCGTAGCAGCCCGAGCAACTGCGTGCGGTGGCCGAACAGCGCGGAACCGACCTCGGAGACGACCTCGGACACCGCCGCACCCATCGCCGTGACGTGCCCGGCCAAGCGGGCCACCTGGCGGTCCAGGTCCGCGCGCTGATCGCCCGAGGACACCCTGGCGTAGAGCGCCACGCCGGCCCGGCCAGCCGGCGGCTCCTCGACCAGGATCGTCCCCGTCGCCAACTGGCGGGCGGGCACCGCCAGCACGCCGGCGTGGAACCAGCGGCACGCGCTCTGGCGGCTCACACCGTTCGCCTTGGCCCACTCGGACAGCTTCACGGCCACCATCATGACGAGAGGGTGTGACTCTCATGCCCGGTCGAGACAGGATCACTCGTTCCCGCGAACAGTTCACAACCCCATCAGCTCCACCGCGCAGGGCAACCCGGGCGCCCG
>JAKAQW010000078.1 GCA_021819525.1 Actinomycetes bacterium | reverse complement strand
TGGCGAGCCGGAGCCCTTCGTCACCTGATCCCTTGGCCAGCGAGGGTTGGATGCTGCGGGTGTCGAAGCTGCCCGGCCCGCTCTTGACTCGAGCCTGGGACCGGGGCTTGGTCGACGTGGATCGCCGCGCCGACGTCGTCCATGCCCTCTCCCTGGCGGCGCCGCCGGCTCGGCACCGACCGCTGGTGGTCACTGTGCACGACCTGGCTTTCCGCCGGGTCCCCGAGGCCTTCCCGGAGCGGGGCCGCCGGTGGCACGAAGCGGCCCTGAGCCGGGCCATTGACCGGGCTCGCCACCTGGTGGTGCCGTCGTCGGTGGTGGCCGACGATCTCATGGCGGCCGGCGCACGGGCACGATCGGTCGTGGTGATCGAGCACGGCAGCGACCACCTGCCACCCCCTGATCTGCAGTCCACCGAGGCGTTGCTGGGCCGGGTCGGGGTGACCGGCCCGTTCGCGCTCGCGGTGGGCACCGTCGAGCCCCGCAAGAACCTCATCCGGCTCGTCGAAGCGCATCGGAGGGCTTCGGCGTCTCTGCCGGAGCCGCTGGCGCTGGTGGTCGTCGGCCCGGTGGGGTGGGGTCCGCTCGACCTCCCCCATGACGATCTGGGGTCGCCTGCCGCGGGCAGAGCGCCACGGCTTGGGGACCGCCGCGGTGAGAAAGTCGCGGCGCCGGCGCCGGGTGCGGCGCCCGGCGTGGGGGCACGGTCCAGCGAGGGGCTTCGGGACCAGATGTCGCGAGCCGACCAGGTGCAGGTGGTGTCGACGGGCCCGGTGGCGCCGGCTGTGCTGGCCGGCCTCTACCGTCGGGCCCGGCTGGTGGCCTACGTGCCACTGGCTGAGGGATGGGGGCTGCCGCCCATCGAGGCCATGGCGGCAGGAACGCCGGTCCTCGCCAGCCCGGTGCCGAGCACCGGGGGGGCCGCTTGGGAGGTCGACCCTACCGATATCGAGGCTATGGCAGCCGGGTTGGTGACGGTGGCGACGGACGAGGTCGTTCGGGCGGAACTGGTCGCCGCGGGCTGGGGCCGGGCTGCGCTGCGGACGTGGCGGGCCAGCGCCGAGGAGCACCTGGCTCTGTGGAGGAGCGTCTCGTGAGCCGCTCCGACCTGCCCGTACCTGGTCTGATCTCCGTCTCCGTCGACGCCACTGCCGTCCCCGAGCGGCCAGTGGGTGCGGGCCGCTACACCTTGGAGCTGCTGCGCGCCCTGGCCCGGCGGCCCGACGTGGCACTGACGGTGTGGTGCCGGCAGGGTGACCGTCACCGTTGGGAAGCACTGGCTGGTGGTGCTGGCGGTGCTGGCGGTGGCGGTGCTGGCGGTGGTGGTGCTGGCGGTGCTGCTGGCGGTGCTGGCGGTGCTGCTGGCGGTGCTGGCGGTGCTGGCGGTGCTGCTGGCGGTGCTGGTGCAACAGGCGGTTCCCGTGTCGCGCCGGTCATCTTCGATCGGGCACCGCTCGCCCGGCCGACCCGTCTCGTGTGGGAACAGGTGGGGCTGCCGGCCGGCCTACGGCGCGCCGGGGTGGCAGTGCACCACGGGCCTCACTACACCATGCCTGTGCGCTGCCCGGTGCCGGCAGTGGTGACCGTGCACGACCTGACCTTCGTGGAGCATCCGGAGTGGCACGAGCGCACCAAGGTGCTGGTCTTTCGCCAAGCGATAGCGCTCGCTCGGCGTCGGGCCAGCGCCGTGGTCTGCGTGAGCGACTTCACCGCCCGGCGCCTGCAGCACACCGGAGGGGCACTGGGCAGGATCTTCGTGGTGCCCCATGGAGTGGACCACGGTCGGTTCCGCCCAGAGGAGCCGCGGCCCGGGGCCGACGCCGGTGAGCTGGCAAGGCTCGGGGTACGGACGCCGTACGTGCTCTTCTTGGGGACCATCGAGCCGCGCAAGGCCGTAGCGGATCTCCTGCGTGCCTTCGACCTGGTTGCCGAGGAAGAACCCGATCTCGGCCTGGTGCTCGCCGGTGAGCCAGGATGGGGTGGGAACCAGGTCGAGGAGATCCTGACGTCGCTCGTCCATCGCGATCGGGTCGTGCGGACCGGCTACGTGCCCGAGCCGGCGGTGCCGGCACTGCTCCGGCAGGCTGCAGCTGTCTGCTACCCGGCTCTCGAAGAGGGGTTCGGTCTTCCTGCGCTCGAGGCGGTGGCCTGTGGCACGCCGCTCGTGACGACAGCCGGCTCGGTCATGGCCGAGCTGGTCGGGGCGGCGGCCATCTTGGTGGAGCCGGGGTCGGTGCGCGCGCTAGCCGGGGCCCTGCGTCAGAGCCGCCGCCTCGACCCCGCTGCGCACCGGCGTCGTGCCGCTGGCCTGGCGGTGGCACGCTCGCACACCTGGGAGGCCTGCGCGGCGGGCCACATGGCCGCCTACCGGTACGCGGCGGGCTGGCGAGATGGGGACGGGGACGGTTCAGGCGAGCAGCGGCCGGGCGGGTAAGGTGCCGGCCGTGCGAGCGCTCGTGACCGGTGCCGGCGGGTTCGTGGGGAAGTGGCTGGTCGAGCACTTACGTGACCAGGGAGACGAAGTGGTGGCCGTCGACCGGGACGTGGACGTCACCGACACGAGCGCGGTGCGGACCGCCGTGCTCGACGCGCTGCCCGCTGCGGTGTACCACCTGGCCGCGCTGTCACACGTCGGACAGTCGTGGGACGACCCGAGCGCAGTGGTGCACGTGAACACGGTGGGAACATCGACGGTGCTCGACGCCTGTGCCCGTTGCCCCGATCTCCCGACCGTCTTGGTGGTGAGCTCGGCAGAGGTCTACGGACGGGTCGCATCGAGCCGGCAGCCGATCTCCGAAGACGAGCCGCTGGCTCCGGTCACGCCGTACGCCGGGAGCAAGGCCGCTGCGGAGATGCTCGCCGTCCAGGCGCACCTCGGTCGAGGCCTGCCGGTGGTCCGGGTACGGCCCTTCAACCACGTGGGACCCGGGCAGTCCGAGGCGTTCGTCGTACCTGCTCTGGCCACTCGCATCGTCGCCGCCCAGCGCAACGGTGCGCCGACCATCGCTGTCGGGAACCTGAGTGCTCGGCGCGACTTGACCGACGTGCGTGACGTGGTCCGTGCCTACCGTCTGGCCGTGGTCCACGGCATCCCCGGTGCGGTGTACAACGTCTGCAGCGGTACCTCGCCGTCCATCGACGAGGTGGCGCGCAGCCTGTTGAGGTTGGCCGGTGCAGAGCTCGACCTCGAGGTGGACCCGACGCTGGCCAGGCCGGCCGATGTGCCCGTCGTCCGGGGGGACCCCGGACGGCTTCACGCCGCCACGGGGTGGGTGCCCCGGTACGCGCTCGAACAGACTCTGACCGACGTCCTCGACGACTGCCGCCGCGTCGTCTGAACGTCGGCTGAGCCGTCGAGGCTCAGGCAATCGCCGGACCCGCCACCTCTGGCGCCGGGCCGGCGCCCGGTCAGCTGGCCAGCTGGCGGATGCGCCGGTGGACTTGGCGACGGGCGTCGCTGACCTGGCTACGTGCCTGGCGCACGACGTCTCGGGCCGGTACCGGCAGCTTCTCCTCGAGTGGCTCGACGGCTGTCTCGAGCTTGGTGATCATGGCATCGAGCGTCCCGTCGAGCTCGACCAGCGCCGTGCGGGCCTCAGCGGGCAGGTCGCCGAGGGCGTCGCCGAACCGTTCGAGCTGCTGCTGCAGCGCCGTGCTCGCTCCGGCAAGGTCACCGAGACGCCCGTGAATGCTGCCGAGGCGTCCCTGGAGCTCGCCGACGCGACCCTGGAAGTCGCCCGAGGCTCGGCCGAGCCGGCCCATGAGCTCGCGTCGACGCACCTGAGCTCGCTGGACGCCGAGCACGCCGAGACCGACAGCCACATAGGCAGCGTCCCGGGCGGTCCTGGAAACGTCGTCGGTGAGAGAACGGTGGTCGGTCACTGCACTACCTCCTGGTCCGAGGCGATCGTGAGACCGCCGGTCGACTCGGGGTGACGAGCACCCTCGCTGCTTGCTATTGTACCAATAAGTGCTAACAGATGCAAGCATCGTAGGGGGGCTCGTGGCCAGCTAGCCTCGTGGCCTTGATGGAACCGGACCTATCGGGGGCGGTGGGCACCGAGCCCATGCTGGCCGTCCCTCCCGTCGTTGCCGTGGTCGTCACCCGTGACCCGGGCCCCTGGTTCGACGACGCGCTGGCGTCGCTCGTGGCCCAGGGCTATCCGGATCTCTCGGTCCTCGTCCTCGACGCTGGCAGCCAGATCGACCCCACTGCCCAGGTGGCCAGGGTCGCCCCCGGCGCCTTCGTGCGCCGGCTCGGCGAGGACCAGGGGTATGCCCCTGCCGCGAACCGGGTGCTCGAGATGGTCCACGGAGCGTCGTACTTCTTGTTCTGCCACGACGACGTACGTCTCGACGCCGACGCTGTCCACCTGCTGGTCGAGGAAGCGGTTCGCTCCAACGCGGCGGTCACCGCCCCGAAGCAGGTCGACTGGTACGACGAGCGCCGCCTGTTGCACGTCGGCATGGTGGTGGACAAGAGCGGGGCCGTCGTGGACCGGGTGCAGGCCGGGGAGATCGACCACGGCCAGCACGACGCGGTGCGTGACGTGTTCCTCGTGCCTGGCGGATGCACCTTGGTTCGAGCTGATCTGTTCGCGGAGCTCGGGGGGTACGACCCGCTCATCACCGTGATGGGGGACGATCTCGACTTGTGCTGGCGGGTGCAGCTCGCTGGAGGTCGGGTGGTGGTTGCCCCCGACGCCCGGGTGCGCCATCTCGAGCGCCTGGCCAGCGGGGCACGTCCGGTGCCTCCGTGTGCCGGCGCAGGCGTAACGCTCCAGGCCTTGCAGCGCCGGCACGAGCTGTACGTCGTGCTCCGCTCCTACTCCGCGCTGCAGCTGGTCCGGGTAGTCCCCCAGATGCTGCTCCTGGCCACAGCCGAGCTGGTGGTGGCGGTCGTGACGGGGCACCGCCAGCGAGCCGATGCCGTGGTATCGGCTTGGCGGTGGAACCTGACCAGGTGGACAGCGCTTCGTCGTGGGCGTGCGGCAGCCGAGGCGCACCGTCGGGTGCCCGACACCGTGGTTCGCCGGATGCAAGTTCGGGGGAGCGTCCGGCTCCGGACCTACCTGCAGCGCGCCGTGACCTACGGCGTTCACCTGGCCCATCTCGATGCCGAGACCCTGGCGCTCGAAGGTTCTGGAGCGCCGCCGGGGCATGCCGGGGTCGCCGACGACACCGCGATGGCCGGCGCGCTCGACACCAGGGGGTGCGGCGACGGCGGTGAGGGGAGGGCAGACGGCGCGCTGCCGGGCGATCGCCAGGTCGGCACGGTGTCCTCGGCCCGTGAAGACGCGCCCCAGCTCGCCGGCGTAGCCGGTGGGGCGACGACTGCTGGCGCCGCCGCGCCACCGAGGTGTGCTCCCGACGGCGGGGCGAACCGTAGCTTGGCGCTTCGCACCTTGACGTGGACGATCGTGACCGCCGTCCTGCTCTACGGCTCGCGGTCGTTGCTGGCCAGCGGCTTCCCGTCAGTTGGCGACATCTTGCCTGCGGTGTCGTGGACGGGGCTGTGGCACGACGTCTTCGCCGGCTGGCAGCCGGCCGGGATCGGCTCCACGGTCTCGTCGTCTGCCGGCTTCGGGTTGCTGGGACTGCTGGCGAGCGCCTTGTTCGGAGCGACAGGTCTGCTGCGGACCCTCCTGCCGCTCGCCTGCCTTCCCGCCGGAGCCTGGGGGGTGTCGCGGTTGATGAGGCCCTTCGGCTCGACCAGGGCACGAGTCGTCGCCGTCGTGGTGTACCTGGCCGTCCCGGTGCCCTACGACGACCTGGCCACCGGGCACGGCCAAGCGGTGCTGGTCTACGCCGCCGTGCCTTGGCTCGTGGCCATCCTGGCTCGGTCGGCTCGTCTCGAGCCGTTCGGGCCACGGCGCCGGGGTGCGCTGCGCACTTCGACCGGGGCGCCGGCCGGCTCCCCTGAGGGAGGATGGCGCATGGGCCCGGTCGGGGCCATGGTGTCGCTCGGCCTTCTCGACGCCGCGCTCGGCGCGCTGGATCCACGTGGGCTGGCCGTGACCCTGGTGGTCGCGGTCGGGCTGAGCGTGGGCACCGTGGCCGGCGGTGGCCAGGGATCGCTGCGAGCGTCGCTGCGGCTGGTGGCAGTGGTCACCGGGGCGACGGCGATCGCCCTGGCGCTCTTGGTGCCGTGGTCCATCGGCGTGCTCGACGGGCCGGCTCGCTGGGCCGTGCTCTTCGGAGAGCGGTCCCCTGCCACGGCCGGACCGACGGTGCCCGAGCTCCTGCGGCTGGCTGTCGGCCCGGTGGGTGACACCGTGCTGGCGTATGCCTTCGTGGCTGCTGCCTTCTTGCCGCTGCTCATCGGCAGCCGATGGCGTCTGGCTTGGGCGACGCGGATGTGGAGCCTTGCCGTGGTGTGCTGGGCCGTGGCCTGGGCGGCCGGTCGAGGTTGGTTGGGGCCGGCGGCCTTCCCGGCCGGCGACCTGCTCGCGCCGGCCGCGTTGGCCATTGCGGTGGCGGCAGGTCTCGGCATCGCCGCCTTCGACGTGGACCTCCCGACGTACCGTTTCGGGTGGCGCCAGGTGGCGTCGCTCCTGGCGGGTGCGGCGTTGGTGGTGTCCATGGTGCCGATCCTCGGTGCGGTGGCCACCGGCCGCTGGGATCTGCCCGGCGTGGGATGGCACCGGGCCACCGCGTTCATGGGTCCGGGCACGGCGACAGGTGGTTACCGGGTCCTGTGGCTTGGCCAGCCGGCTGTGCTCCCTGGGCCGTCGCAGCCGCTGGAGCCCGGTCTGGCGGCCATGGTGAGCGACGGAGCGATCCCCACCTTGGCCAGCGACCTGACGGATCCCGGTCCGCTCCCGCCGGGCTTGGCGGCAGCGGTGCGCCAGGCGCAACGAGGAGGCACCGTAGAGCTGGGCCAGGCGCTGGCCGCCTATGCGGTGCGCTACGTGGTGGTCGCCGAGTCCCTGGCGCCGACGGTGCTCGGGTACCGCTCGGCGGTGCCGGCGGCTGTTCCACCTGGTGTCGTGGGGAGCCTGGACCGCCAGATCGACCTGAGACCAGTGAGCACCGAGTCCGGGTACCTCGTCTTCGAGGTGGTGGGATCGGTGCCCCAGCGAGCCGTCTCGGCCACAGGGAACGGGGTAGCGGTCGGGGCCAGCCCGAGCCGGTGGCGTCCTGTGCTGCCCGGCTCGAGCGCCGCCGATGCCTACCGGGGGACGGTCCCTGCCGGCATCTTGCGCCTGGCGGTGTCACCACCGTCGCAGTGGGTGGCACGTGGGCGCGGCGTGGTCCGCCTGCGCCAGTCGGCTGCGAACGAGGCGCCGGCTGTCGAGTTCTCCGTTCCGCGTGCCGAGCCGGTCTCGGTGACCTTCGACGGGTCATGGTGGCACAGGGATGCCGTGGTCGGGGCGATGGTGCTGTGGGTGCTCGCGCTGGCAGCGTGGTTCGGCTGGCATCGTCGTCTCGGGCGAGCCCTGGCACGTCGTCGCCGCCGCCGTGCGCCAGGTGCCGAACCCGTCTCTCCCCCCGCGGGCCCAGGTGAGGCGCGCCCGTCCACTCCGGCTCCCGTCCGTCCCGAGCAGCAGACGGTGCTCCCGTGACCCTTCCGATGCGCCGCGCCGCCACGGTGGCTGCGGCAGTGGCTGTGGTAGGTGGGATGCTGGCCGTCGACGCCACCGTCGGGCGGGCGACGGCAGGGGGCTCGAGGGCCGCGCCCGTGGTCTCGGCGACCGAGGTGGTCCCTGCCGGGCAGGGAACGTCGTCGTGGTTCTGCACCGGCGGGTCAGGTGCCGGGGCCAGCGCGGAGGCGACGGTGGTCATGACCAACCCCACCGGCCAGGTGGCGCGAGGGACGTTCACCGCCGTGTCGTCTTCGGGAGCCCGCCGGTCCTTGCCGGTCACCGTCGCCGCCGGCGGGATGACCACGGTCGTACCAGCACACGCGGTATCCGGGCCGTGGCTGGCCGCCTCGGTGGTCCTCGATCGAGGCGGGATCGGGGTCGACGAGACGGTGGCCAGCCCGCTGGGTTGGAGCGAGGCGCCGTGCGCCTCGTCCACCGCGCGGTCTTGGTACTTCGCCGATGGGTCGACCGCCGGGAGCAACGGGGTCGCCTTGTCGATCTACAACCCTGGAGCAGCGGAAGCGGTGGTGGACACCGAGCTGGTGACGAGCGAGCAGAAGGTGCTGCAGCCTGCCGCCTACCAGGGGGTGGACATCCCTCCCGGGTCGCTCGTCACCGAGTACGTGAGCGATCACGACGAGAACGATCCTGGTTTCGCCGCGTCGGTGACCGCGGTGTCGGGCAGCGTGGTCGTCGCCGAGCTCCAGTCGTACCAGGCGGCAGGGGCCCGCGGGATCGCGGTGGTGCTGGGTGCGCCCACCGCGGCCACCGAGTGGGCGTTTCCCGTTACCCAACAGGTCTCCGGCGGCCAGGTCGCCTTCCATCTGTACGACCCGGGGCGGCGGGCCGCGCACGTCACGATGATCGCCGGCTCGACCGGCGGACCGTCGCTGTCGAAGGCGTTGACCGTGCCGGGCCACGGGACGCTCGTCCTCGACGCTGCGCGCCAGACGACCCTGCCGGTGGGGGCTCCGTTCAGCACCCGGTTCGTCAGCACCAACCGGGTGGGCGTAGTGGTCAGCCGGGTGTCGCTGGCAGCACGGGGCGGCGCGTCGCCCCAGCAGGGCATGACAGCGGGCACGGTCGCCGGTGCCCGTCAGTGGGTGCTGCCGGCGATCACGTCACCGGGCAAGACACCGTGGAGCTTCGCTGTGCAGGATCTGGCGAGCTCGCCGGTGTCGGTCACCATGACCGGCGCTGCAGCGTCGTCGACCGGCTCGCCCCGCGTCGCTCGCTTCACCGTCTCGCCCTCGGCGCCCAAGGTGTTCGGCGGGGCGTCGCCGGTGCCGGCCGGACTGGTGCCCACCGTGGTGTCTGCCAGCGGACCGGTGGCTGTCGAGCTCGATCCCGAGCCGATCGGCGCTCCAGGGGTGGTGGTCGTGCCCGCGCTGCCACTTCGCTGAGCGCCACTCGTAGCGCCGCTCCCGGGACACCGGCACCGAAGGAGGAGCCCTCCAGCCGGGCGGGTCCATTTCATCACATCTCGGTCACAGGGGGGCGGGAGCTAGCGGGTCGGTGGTCAGGGCCTGGAGCGCCGGTGCGGCGCGGAGCCCGGCTCGGCGGCATCGCCACCGATGCCGTTGGTGGTCGGTTCCGGCTCGTCGTCGCTGGGGGGGAAAGCCGGTGCCTTGGTGGAGCCATTTGCGTGGACGGGGCGGCCGTACGCGGCATCGACCAGCTTGGCCACCTCCTCGCCGTCGAGGGTCTCGCGTTCGAGGAGGCCGCGGGCCACGGCGTCGAGCCCGCCTCGGTGGCGGTTCAGCAGGTCGAGCGCGCGCTTCTCCTGCTCCCGGAGGATGGCGGCCACCTCGTCGTCGACCACGCGGGCGGTGTCCTCGGAGTAGTCGCGCGAGTGCATCAGGTCCTCGCCCAGGAACACCATCCCTTGCGAGCCCCAGGCCATCGGCCCCAGCTTCTCGCTCATGCCCCACTCGCGGACCATCTTGCGGGCCAGCTCGGTGTTGCCGACGAGGTCGTTACTGGCTCCGGTTGACAGATCCCCGTAGACGAGCAGCTCGGCGGCGCGGCCGCCCATGCGGACGGTCAGCGAGTCCTCGATGACCTCGCGAGGGTAGATGTGGCGCTCCTCGGAGGGGAGCTGCTGGGTGACGCCGAGCGCCATGCCGGTTGGAAGGATGGTGACCTTGTGCACCGGGTCGGCGTGCTCGAGCACGTAGGCCAGGACCGCGTGACCGCCCTCGTGGAACGCCACGCGTTCCTTCTCTTCGTCGGAGAGGACGAGGCTCTCGCGGCGCTGGCCCATGAGCACCCGGTCACGGGCTGCCTCGAAGTCCTCCATCTCGACCTGCTGCGCGCCACGGCGCACCGCGTGCAAGGCGGCTTCGTTCACCAAGTTGGCCAGGTCCGCTCCGCTCATCCCGGGGGTGCCCCGGGCGACCAGCTCCAAGTCGACGTCGGGGCCGATCCGCTTGTCCTTGCAGTGGACCCGGAGGATGGGCAAGCGCTCCTCGAGGTCGGGGAGCGGTACGACGATCTGGCGGTCGAAACGCCCCGGCCGGAGCAGCGCGGGGTCCAGGATGTCGGGGCGGTTGGTGGCGGCCATGATGACCACGCCCTCGGCGGGGTCGAAGCCGTCCATCTCCGACAGCATCTGGTTGAGGGTCTGCTCGCGCTCGTCGTGGCCCCCACCGAGCCCGGCGCCGCGCTTTCGGCCGATCGAGTCGATCTCGTCGATGAAGATGATGGCCGGGGCCTGCTTGCGGGCCGTCTGGAACAGGTCGCGGACCCGGCTCGCCCCGACGCCGACGAACATCTCCATGAAGTCAGAGCCGCTCACCGACATGAAGGGCACGCCGGCCTCGCCGGCCACCGCCCGAGCCAGCAGGGTCTTGCCCGTCCCCGGTGGACCGACCAGCAAGATGCCCTTGGGGATCCTGGCCCCGACGTCGCGGAACCGGTTGGGCACCTTCAAGAAGTCGACGACCTCGCTGATCTCCACCTTCACCCCGGGGTAGCCAGCGACATCCGCGAACGTCGTCCGCGGTCGCTCCGTGGTGTAGAGCTTGGCCTTGGAGCGCCCGATGGACATGATGCCGCCCATCTGGCCCTGGGCCCGGCGTGAGAACCAGAAGAACAGCCCGAAGGTCAGGCCCAAGATGATGATGTAGGGGAGCAGGCTGGCCCAGATGCTCGGCTGCGGTGAGCTGTACTTGGCGGGCACCAGCGCCAGTAGGGTCTGCTCGGTGCTGGTCACCGGGCTCGGACCGGTCGCCGAGTAGTGCTCGCCGGTGGACAGCACGCCGGTGATGACCCCGGTGGCGTTGTCGAGAGTGGCCGACTTGACCTTGTGGGCGTGGACGTCCTCGACGAGCTGCTGGTACGTGAGATCCTTGACCGGAGTGCGATGCAGCAGCGGCGGGACGATCACCACCGCCAGCACCGCCAGCAGCAGCAGTGCGAACAGCCACCGCCAACTCTGGTCGCCACCGGATCCCTGTTGGGCTGTACCACCGGGACCGCCCATCGGGTTCCGGCCGGCGCGGCGATCGTTGTTGGACGAAGGCATCGCTCCATGGTACGCCGTGCTGGGCTTCCACCATGTCGCGCCCTGGCGGCGGCTGCGGGCGAGGCCGGCTCGCTATCCTGACCAGGTGGCAGCGGACGGACAGGCCCCGATGCCGGCCGAGCCCTACCGGTCGGTGCCGGGCGTGGCCTCGAAGGGCTCCGCTGGCTCCGGGCAGGCGCCGGTGCCGGGAGCCGAGCCACCTCGCGGTGGGCCGCTCGGGGACTGCCCACCTCGGACCAGGGGAGACGCGTTTGCCTGGCTCCTCATCGGGGCCGTCGGCTTCGTCGGCGGCCAGCTGGTGGCGCTGGTGGTGGTGGCGCTGGTGGCGGCGTTGCTCGGCCAGCTTCACCAGCTGTCCCACCTGACCAGCATGGCGGTCCCCCCGGGCTGGGTCGTAGTCAGTGAGCTGGCCGGCTTGTGGAGCGGGTTCGTGGCGGCAGTGGTGCTGGCCAGCCGGCTACGCGGGAGCGGCAAGGTCGCCCGTGACATGGGTCTGGCCATCCGACCCTGGGACCTGGCCGTCGGACCGGTAGTAGGCGTGGCATGCCAGCTGCTGCTGGTGCCACTTTTGTACCTGCCGCTCGAACCACTGGTCCCACACCTCCAGCAGCGGCTCTCCGGCCCTGCCAACCACCTGACAGGCGGGTTCCCGGGAGCGGATCTGGCGGTCATCGGCGTCCTCACCGTGCTGGTGGTGCCCGTGGTGGAGGAGCTGCTGTTCCGCGGGCTCGTGCTGCGAGCTTGCCTGCGGGTGCTCGGCTCGTGGGGGCGGCGACTGGGACCCGCGCTGGCGATCGTGAGCACCGGCGTGCTGTTCGGCCTGGCCCATGCGGAGATGCTGGAGCTGCTGGGCCTGGCCGTCTTCGGAATGGTCCTGGCCTGGCTCGCGTACCGGACCCGCCGCCTCGGTCCGGGCATCCTGGCTCACGGCGCGTTCAACCTGGTTGCGGTGGTGGCCGTGGCCAACGGCGGCCCGGCTGTGCTGTGGCTCCACCACTGAGCCCGGCCGCTCGTGCCGGTTCGAAGCGCCGGTTCACCCGTGCCGGTTCACCCGTGCCGGTTCGAAGTGCCGGTTCACCCGTGCCGTCGCAGGCGGGCAGCGGCGTGGGCTGGCGGGGCGTCGCCGGGGCAGTGGGCTTGCGACCCAGCCGCGATCGGCTGGCCGGGCCCGCTAGGGTGAGGGCGCCATGAGCAGCCCCCTCGACGCCATCTTCAAGGCCTACGACGTGCGCGGGACCGTGCCCGACCAGCTCGACTCGCGCACCAGCCGGGCCATCGGCGAGGCGTTCGCCCGGTTCGCCGGAGCATCACGGGTGGTGGTCGGCCGCGACATGCGGCGCTCGGGAGAGGAGCTGGCCGGCGCCTTCGCCGAAGGTGTGCGCGCGGCTGGTGTCGACGTGGTCGACGTCGGGCTCGTCTCCACGGACCTGCTCTACTTCGCCTCGGGGCATCTCGACGCCCCGGGAGCCATGTTCACCGCGTCGCACAATCCTGCTGCCTACAACGGCATCAAATTCTGCCTGGCCGGCGCCAGGCCGGTCGGGCAGGAGACAGGGCTCGCCGATGTCCAGGCCATGGCGGCTGCGATCTTGGCCGGTGACGTCGGTGCGCCTTCTACCGGTGACGCCGGCGCCGCCGATCAGCTGGCGGGCAGCGGGCCCGCTCGGACCGAGCGCCCGACGGGCACGGTGTCTTCGATGGACCTGCTCGACGCCTACGCGGCGCACGTCCGGTCGTTCATCGACGTGGCCTCGCTCCGGCCGCTGCGAGTGGTGGCCGACACCGCGAACGGCATGGGTGGCCTGGTCGTGCCCCGCGTGCTCGACGGGTTGCCGGTGGAGCTGCACATGCTGTACCCAGAGCTCGACGGGACGTTCCCCAACCATCCGGCCGATCCCATCCAGCCCGAGAACCTCCGGGATCTCCAGGCTGCGGTGGTGCGTCACCGCGCCGACATCGGCCTGGCCTTCGACGGGGACGCCGATCGGGTCTTCCTGGTAGACGAGCACGCGCAGCCGGTGTCGGGATCCCTCACCACCGCCCTGGTGGCCCGAGGCATGCTGGCCGACCATCCCGGTGCGACCGTTCTCTACAACCTGATCTGCTCCAAGGTCGTCCCCGAGACCATCGTCGAAGCCGGCGGTGTCCCTGTGCGTACCAGGGTCGGTCATTCGTTCATCAAGCAGACCATGGCCGAGACCGGGGCGGTGTTCGGCGGCGAGCACTCGGGGCACTACTACTTCCGGGACAATTACCGGGCGGACTCGGGGATCATCGCCGCGCTCATGGTCCTCCAGGAGATGTCGCGTCGTCACGCGCCACTGTCGGCGCTGCTGGCGCCGTTGCGGCGGTACTGGTCGTCGGGCGAGCTGAACACCGAGGTGCCAGACCCCGCTGGGACGGTGGAGGCGCTTGCGGGCCATCTCGCCGCGCAGCAGGTCTCGACGGACCGCTCCGACGGGTTGACGGCCGAGTACGAGGACTGGTGGTTCAACCTCCGCCCGTCGAACACCGAGCCGCTGCTGCGGCTGAACGTGGAGGCTGCCGACGCCGAGTCCGGCGAGCAGCACGTGGCCGAGGTGCTCGCTATGGTCGGGCAGCCGGCGAAGGGAGGAGCCCGGCAATGACCCTCGATCCGATGCTGCTCGCCGTGCTGGCCTGCCCCGAGGACAAGGGGCCGCTGTGGTACTTTGCCGACGAGGCCCGTCTCTACAATCCCCGCCTGCACCGCAGCTACGAGGTGCGTGACGGCATCCCGGTCATGCTCATCGACGAGGCGGTGACGGTCGACCCCGCCGAGCACCAGCGCCTGACGGCGAAGGCGGCAGCCGAGCACGTGCCCCAGACGCTGGCGGGAAGCGGCGCGGCGAGCGGCCCGGGCACCGGCGGCGAGTGACCGCGCTGATGCCGCCTGAGGCTCTCGACACCATCGGCATGGTGGAGGCCACCGCCGGGCTCCCCGAACAGGTGGAAGCCGCCGCGCAGGTGGCTCGTGGCCTCGCCGGCCTGCCGGACCGTGCCTATGTGGAGAACGTGGTGGTGATCGGCATGGGCGGCAGCGGCATCGCCGGTGACGTCCTGGTGGCCGTGGCGGGCCCGTTCCTGCCGGTGCCGGTGACGGTGAGCAAGTCCTACGACGTGCCGGACTTCGTGGGCGACGGCTCGTTGGTGTTCGCTGTGTCGTTCTCCGGAGACACCGAGGAGACGGTGGAGGCTGCCGGTGAAGCCTACGAAGCCGGCGCCCACCTGGTCGTGGTGACTTCGGGTGGCGAGCTGGGCCGCTTGGCGGAGGCATGGGGCGCGCCACAGGTGCCGGTGCCGTCCACCATCCCCCAGCCGCGTGCCGCGCTCGGGGCCATGGCGGTGCCGCTGCTGGTGGTCTTGGCGGAGATGGGTCTGTTCCCTGGGGCCGATCAATGGCTCCGCCTCGCCGTCGAGCAGCTGCGCCGGCGGCGGGACCAGCTGACGGGCCCGAAGAGCCCCGCCCTGCGCATCGCCGAGCGCATAGGGCGGACCATCCCACTGCTCCACGGCGCCCAAGCCCTGGGAGCGGCAGCCGGGCTTCGCTGGCGGGCCCAGGTGAACGAGAACGCCAAGACCCCGGCCTTCTGCGCGGTGTACCCTGAGCTCTGCCACAACGAGGTCGCGGGCTGGGGACAGCTCGGCGACGTCACCCGTCAGCTGCTCACCTTGGTGAACCTGCGCCACGACGCCGAGCATCCTCAGGTCGCCCGCCGCTTCGAGCTGGTAGGGGAGCTGATGCACGAGTCGATGGCCGACGTCATCGAGGTGCGGGCCGAGGGTGAAGGCGACCTCGCCCAGCTGTTCGACCTGGTGCTCATCGGGGACTTCGTCTCGTTGCACCTGGCCGCTGCCGCCGGCATCGATCCCGGGCCGATCCCGGTGCTGACCGAGCTGAAAGATCGCCTCCGTGCTCGCTGACCACCTGCCTGCTCGGGGCCCCGGCAGGTTCGAGACCTCACGACGAGACGACCCACGAGACCGGAGCCATGCCATGAGCCGCATCCCCCGACCCTTCTCCTACAAGGTGGCCGATCTCTCCACCGCCGCCTTCGGCCGCCGCGAGATCGACCTGGCAGAGCACGAGATGCCCGGCTTGATGGCCATGCGCGAGGAGCTGGGCCAGAGCAAGCCGTTGACCGGTGCCCGCATCAGCGGGTCGTTGCACATGACGGTGCAGACAGCGGTGCTGATCGAGACGCTGGTGGCCCTGGGGGCTCAGGTCCGCTGGGCCAGCTGCAACATCTTCTCCACCCAGGACCACGCGGCGGCAGCGGTGGTGGTGGGCCCCGACGGCTCCGAGGAGCACCCCGCCGGGGTGCCGGTGTTCGCCTGGAAGGGGGAGTCGCTGCAGGAGTACTGGTGGTGCACGAAGCAGGCGTTGCTGTGGCCCGATGGGGGGCCGAACATGATCCTCGACGACGGCGGCGACGCCACGCTCCTGGTCCATCGAGGCGTCGAGGTCGAGAAGGCGGGCTCGGCGCCCGACCTGTCCACCGCCGGCTCGGAAGAGGAGGCGGTGGTGCTCGAACTGCTGGGTCGGTCGCTCGAGGAGGACCCGCTTCGCTGGACGACGCTCGCGAGTGCCATCCGGGGGGTGACCGAGGAGACCACCACCGGCGTGCACCGGCTCTACGAGATGCAGCGCGGCGGCGAGCTGCTGTTCCCTGCCATCAACGTGAACGACTCGGTGACCAAGTCGAAGTTCGACAACAAGTACGGCTGCCGGCACTCGCTGATCGATGGCATCAACCGGGCGACCGACGTGCTCATCGGGGGCAAGGTGGCCGTGGTC
>JAKAQW010000305.1 GCA_021819525.1 Actinomycetes bacterium | reverse complement strand
GGACAGGCGGTCACAGCGCGTGGAGGGACACCCCACCCGGGACCCTGCGAAACGCGAACCCAACCAGGACCGCTCGCCGCATGAGCACCCGGGAATCCCACGGCTTCAGCTGTGGGAGGGACGTCAAGCTCGTGCCAGCCAGCCCGGCCGGCATATCGGGGTCGGTCGTGCCGCTCGGGCCGCCCGGTGGGCTGCGCCGCGTCGAGCACCAGGCACAGCCGGTGGCGCGCGAGCCCTCCACGGCGCGACGCCAGGTGGTGCTGCCGCACGAGGGCGCCGTCGCACCGTTCGGGGTGTACTTCCATGTCCCGTTCTGCCGGTCACGCTGCGACTACTGCGCGTTCGCCACCTACAGCGACCGTGACCACCTGATGGCTGACTACGTCGCTGCGTGCCTGACGGAGCTGCACCAGGTCCTGGCAGCCGAAGCCCTGCCGACGGCCAGCTCGGTGTTCTTCGGCGGCGGGACGCCGTCGCGACTACCTGCCGAGCTACTGGCCGAGATGGTGGCGGCGGTGCCAAAGGCGCCGGGCGCCGAGGTGACAGTGGAGTGCAACCCCGAAGATGCCGTACCCGCCACCCTCGCCCGTTACCGCCAGGCAGGGGTGACGCGGATATCCCTGGGGGTCCAGTCCACCGCGCCCCACGTCCTGGTCGGTCTGGGTCGCCGGCATACCCCTGGCGCGCTGTCCCGTGCCCTTCGGGCGGTGGCCGAGGCCGGCTTCGCGTCCTGGAGCACCGATCTCATCTTCGGTGGTGCCGGGGAGACGGACGCCGACTGGGAGCGAAGCCTGCACGATCTGCTCGACCTGGCTGAACCCCCACCGCACCTGAGCGCCTATGCCCTCACTGTCGAGCCGGGCACGCCGCTGGCAGCCACCCCTGATCGCCACCCTGACGAAGACGTCCAAGCCCGGCGCTACGAGCGCGCTGACGCCATCCTCGCCGATGCCGGCTACCGATGGGAGGAGATCTCGAACTGGGCCCGGCCCGGTCACGAGTGCCGCCACAACCACCTCTACTGGGCGCGCGGCGACTACCGGGGGATCGGGTCTGCTGCCCATTCGCATCGTGGAGGGCGGCGGTGGTGGAACGTGCGGGCACCCGAGCGCTACGTACGGGACATGGCCATCGGGCGTAGCCCCTGTGCCGGCAGTGAGCAGCTCCGTCCCGAGCAGCAGATCTACGAGGCGCTGGCGCTGGGCCTGCGGACCCCGACCGGGGTGCCGGCGGACGCTGTCCCCGACGCCCCGGAGCTGGCGGGCTTGGTCCGGCGCGAAGGCGACCGAGCGGTGCTGACGCTACGGGGACGGCTGCTGGCCGACGCGGTGACCGCCCGCCTGCAACCCGAGGCGCTGGACGCGATCCCCGAGTGGTTCGCCGACCGGGTGCGGCGCCCGGCTCGTTGAACGACGGGGGTGGTCGCCGCCGTGATCTCGGCACCGAAAGATGCGCTATCCGCTCCCGAGGGTCGAGGCCATGCCCCGAATTGCAAGCGTGCGACTACAGACCCAGGTTGTCTGGCGGAGCGCGCTGCCAGGTCACCCCAAGGGCAGCGAAGCTGTTGCCAGGCGGTCGCGCAAGTAGGTTCGAGCCGGTGGCGACCTGGCCTCCTGCCGGTGCCTTGCCCGGCCCGGGCCTATGCGCGACAGCCTGTCGAGTGGCAGCTGTCGACTTCGTCCGTCGGAGACGGCACAGACCCGAGACGGCACAGACCCGAGACGGCACAGACCCGAGACGGCACGCTGCGCGTCGCGGCGGTGAATGCCTCGGAGGCAGGTGACACCTCCGGTATCCTCCGTCCATGACCGACCCGGGCACCGACCTCGCCACGCCGCGGAGCACGCCGCAGGCCTCCGACCTGATGGAGCGGGTGGTGAACCTGTGCAAGCGCCGGGGCTTCATCTTCCCCTCGGCCGAGATCTACGGCGGCTTCCGCTCTACCTACGACTACGGACCGCTGGGTGTGCTCATGCTCCGCAACGTGAAGGATGCCTGGTGGCGAGCCATGGTGCAGCAGCGCGACGACGTGGTCGGTCTCGACGCCGCCATCTTGTCCAGCCCCCGGATCTGGGAGGCCTCTGGGCACCTGGCGAACTTCACCGACCCGTTGGTGGACTGCCGGTCGTGCCACGAACGGTGGCGGGCGGACAAGATCGGCGACGCCTGCCCGAACTGTGGCTCGACGGACCTGACCGAGCCCCGCGCCTTCAACCTCATGTTCAAGACCTACGCCGGTCCGCTCGAGAGCGATGCCACGGTGGCCTACCTGCGCCCGGAGACGGCCCAGGGCATGTTCGTGAACTTCGCCAACGTGCTGCAGACCACGCGCAAGAAGCCCCCGTTCGGCATCGCCCAGGTGGGCAAGTCCTTTCGCAACGAGATCACACCACAGAACTTCGTGTTCCGGACACGAGAATTCGAGCAGATGGAGATGGAGTACTTCGTGGCGCCCGAGCAGTCCGGGCAGTGGTTCGAGTACTGGCTCCACGAACGGTTCGCCTGGTACCGTTCCCTCGGGATCCCCGAGGAGAAGCTGCGTCTGCGCCACCACGATCCAAGTGAGCTGTCGCATTACTCGACGGCCACCGCCGACGTGGAGTACTTGTTCCCATGGGGCTGGGACGAGCTGGAGGGCATCGCGAACCGCACCGACTACGACCTGCGCGCCCATGCAGCGGCTTCGGGGGAACGCCTCGAGTACTTCGACCAGGCCACGGGGGAGCGCTACGTTCCCCACGTCATCGAGCCGGCTGCCGGAGCCACCCGCACCATGATGGCCTTCCTCCTCGCCGCCTACGACGAGGACGAGGTGGGCGGTGAACGTCGCAGCGTGCTGCGGCTGCATCCACGACTGGCGCCCTACCAGGTGGCGGTGCTGCCGCTGTCGAAGAACGACGCGTTGGTGCCCCTGTCGCGCCAAGTCCTGCAGATGGTGCAGCAGGTGGCCATGTGCGACTTCGACGTCACCCAGTCGATCGGCCGCCGCTACCGCCGCCAGGACGAAGTGGGGACACCGCTTTGCGTCACTGTCGACTTCGACTCGCTCGAAGACCACGCGGTGACCGTGCGCGACCGCGACACCACCGAGCAGGTCCGGGTGGCCATCGACGAGCTGAGCGCCACTGTCATGGCCCGGGTCCTGCGCTGACCCGCACGGCGGCAGTCCGCGTGCGCCGTGGCGCGCCGGGCGCTCGGGGCGTGGAGCGGTGGCGCTCGGGGCGTGGAGCGGTGTCACTTGGGGCGTGGAGCGGTGTCGCTTGGGGCGTGGAGCGGTGTCGCTCGGGGCGTGGAGCGGTGTCACCAT
>JAKAQW010000304.1 GCA_021819525.1 Actinomycetes bacterium | reverse complement strand
GCTGTTCGATATTGCCTACAACGCACAGGTGGCGGTCATCGCCGTCGACCCCGCCTACACCTCCACGTGGGGAGCTGAGCACTGGCTCTCCCCGCTGAAGGTGCAACACCCCCAAGGATCTCTCACCGGCCATCACGCAGCAGCGGTGGTGATCGGGAGACGCGGGCTTGGACAGCGAGCCCGGCGACGGGGCATGTGCGCTCGGAGCTCACCAGAGGATGGGGAACGAGCTACCGTGCAGGTCTCCGCCGGGTGGCCCGAACCAGCCATTGCCGCTGGTCTGCCCGAGCCGCCAAGTACCAGGCAACCAGCGCCAGGGACAGGCAGGAGGCAACCACCGAAGGCCCGCACACGGCGAGCCCCGAACGGTGGCAGTAAGACCGCAGTGCCTACCGGAAGCGAAGGGCGCCAGGTGGCCCAGGACCGTTCGGGGCCACCGATTGGGCGATGTTCGCAATCGCGCAGTGTCTAGGAACGGTGGCCTCCTGATCGACACCCCAGGCATGCGAGCCCTGTCGGTCGTGAGCGCGGGCGACGGCGTGGAGCAGGCGTTCCAGGAGATCGAAGCTCTCGCCCGCCTCTGCAAGTACCGCAGTTGCTCGCATGCGGGCGAACAGGGATGCGCGCTCGCAGTGGCACTGTCGGAGGGGCGCCTGGAGCGTGGCCGGTTCGATAGCTGGCTACGGTTGACGGGCGAGCTGGCGTCTTCCGAGCTCGAGGCGGCGCGACAAGACGTAGCGGAGCGCAAGCGGCGAAAGGCGATCAAGGTCGCTCACCGCCGAGCCGCAAGGAAGTAGCTGGCGCCGTCCACACCGAACCAGCGATCGAGGTCGCGCCAACCTGGCTCGGTGAGCGAGAGCATATCTCCACGTCGGGCGTCGGAGGAGTGCCGCAGGACCCGAGCGCCGAACATTCGGGCCGCCCCCTCACCGAACGCCGGCTGGAGCATGCGTCGCGCTGTGCCAGTGCGTGGGGCACGAGGGAGGACGTCTGCCCAGCGACCGACGCCCGGTAGGCTTTGTGGGTGAAGAAGCACACCGCATGGGACCGCATCGAGATCTCCCAGAACCGGATCTCTCATCGGACCGCGCAACTTCGACTGACGAGTCGCGTTCTTTACCGGATAGAGCACTACACGTCACTTCCGATCATTGCCATTGCCATCATCGCGGCCATGATCGGTCTCATAGCCGCAGGCGGAGCGATCGGCTTTCCGAGCGGTTGGGTTGCCGGCTTCGAGGTCTCGGCATCCACGGTGACGATCGTGATGCTTTTCGCGATCCAGCATACCCAAGGAAGAGAGCAGGCGGCGGTCCAGCGCAAGCTCGATGAGATTCTTCACGCCCTCCCTGGCACGGACGAATCGCTCATGCTGCTGGAGGAAGCGCCTCCGAAGGTGATACACGACGTCGGAGAAGAGCAGCGAGACGTTCGATCGATGTCACCTGACACCGAGGCCGAGCAGTCTCCTCACGACGGGCGGAAGTTGGCCCACCCCATTATCACCGAGGATCGGTAAGCGGCTGTCTCGTCTGTGAGCCGGAACTGGCCGTCGCCAGCTGATGCTGCAACGGGCGCTCGCCTGCGAGGGCAGGCTGCACCAGACACGGTGGTCTGGGGTTCCCCCGTTCAGCTCGAAGCGGTACGCCTGGGTGACGAGCATCTACGCCGCTGTCCCCGGCGCCTCGAGCCCCGCACTGGCACGGCGCTTGGTAAAGCGCCGTCCGTACAGGCAGGCGCAGAAGCTGGTGAGCACCTCCACCATGTCTCTGACCAGATCGTCGGCCACCATCATGACGAGAGGGTGTGCATTCCGGTGAATTCGGCCACCTGTTCCGGTCGAGACAGGATCACTCGTTCCGGCGAACAGTTCACAACCCCCCCATCGCGGGGCACCGGCGGCTGATCCCTACAATTGCTGTCGGCGGCGCGCATCGACTGCCCCCGTGATCGGATACCCTGACGGGTATGTGTACAGCCACCTCGTGTCGCAAGTGCAAGCGCCCCACCTACAGGGGGTGTGGGATGCACATCGAGCAGGTTCTCGGCCACGTCCCACCCGCCGAGCGCTGCCAGTGCAGGAACCAGCCTGCCACCGCCTCGGCCAGGGCCGCCAAGAGCACGGCCGGTGCACCAGGCAAGCGGTCCTCGTGGTCCTGGTTCCGCCGCTGATCGACCAGCATCCCAGGACCGGGCTGGGCTTGACACTGGGCCGCACCGGGGATCCGACCTGGCCGTAGCGCCAGGAACGCGCTGGAGCGCCAGGAGCGCGCCGGTCTCTCGGCTCTACCAGGCAGCGAACCGGGCGGGATCCACCGCGATGAAGAGCCCTTCGGCCTCCGCCACTACCGTCTCTTCGTGCCGGGCCTGGCCGACGATGTCGAGCTTGCGCCCGGTGCGTCGGCGCAGCTTCGCTCGGAATTCGAGCTCCTCGCCAACCGGTGCCGGCGCCCGGTAGGTGATCGACAGCCGCCCGGTGTAGGCCGGGGTGCGCTCCATCATGAGCACGTAGCCCATGGTGTCGTCGAACACAGCGGCCACGATGCCCCCGTGGGCCCGCCCAGGGGCCCCTTCGAAGGCGGCTCCGAGCGTCACCCGGGCCACCGCCTCGTCACCGTCACGAGTGCAGACGATGGCGATGCCCAGCGGGTTCGCCTGACCCGACACCACGCAGTCAGGGAAGTGCTCGAGCCGCTCGCCCGAGGCCGCGGCCCCTTCGAACTGCGCCAGCTTCATGGCACCGATGGGCCGGCGGCGAGCCGGAGCACGGTCGAGCTCTCCGAGCAGCGCCCCCACCCGGTCGGCGATCTCGCCGAGGATGGCGTCGTCGACTTCCCGGGCCACCAACGCATGGCCGAGCCGGCGCAGGGCGGTGGCTGCCGCCACCCGCTGGGGGGAGACCTGCAGTGGCGATATCACCTCGGCACCGCCCACGCCGGGCGCTCCGTCTCCCGGAGATCGCGAGACGGGTGCGCTGTGCGCTGGAGGTGGCGGGCTGCTCGGGGTCGACGGCGCGTCCGACGGCGGTGCGTCGCGGCCACCGGCATCTTCGGTGACGCTGCTGGCCTGCTCCGGGTCGACTTCCACGCGCCGTCCTCCTCGTATCGGTGATGGTCGCTACCGACGGCCGTCGAGGACGACCGTTCCCGGCATCTCCAGCCCATCTCTCGGCCTCCGACAGTACCCGCCGCAGCCACCCACCCCGGCCGTACGGTGGTGCGCTGGCCACGGTGGTGCGCTGGCCACGGTGGTGCGCTGGCCACGGTGGTGCGCTGGCCACGGTGGTGCGCTGGCCACGGTGGTGCGCTGGCC
>JAKAQW010000303.1 GCA_021819525.1 Actinomycetes bacterium | reverse complement strand
CCGATCTCGGATCGGAGACAAGCGTGTCCTTAGCCTGGTGAAGGGGTTCCTCAAAGCCGGTGTCCTCGGAGAGGACCAGGTGGAGCGGGACACGATCACCGGCACCCCCCAGGGAGGCATCCTCTCACCGCTGCTCGCCAACGTCGCCCTCTCGGTCCTCGACGAGCACTTCGCCGGGGCCTGGGAGAGCTGGGGCGACTTCAACGCCCGGAGCTACCGGCGCCGCAAGGGCCTGGCCACCTACCGCCTGGTTCGGTATGCCGACGATTTCGTCGTCATGGTGGCCGGAACCCGCCAGCACGCCGAAGGGCTCCGGACAGAAGTGGCGGCGGTGCTCGCCCCGATGGGCCTGCGCCTGTCGGAGCAAAAGACGATGATCACCCACATCGACGAGGGGTTCGAGTTCCTCGGCTTTCGCATCCAGCGACAACGCCAACGGGGCACGGACAAGCGGTTCGTCTACACCTGGCCCTCGAAGACACGGTCATTTGCAAAGTAGCGGCGGGATCCCGAGCAGATCGAGGGTGAGGTCCGGTTGACGTGCGAGCTGGCGGGTTGCCGCTGCGATGTTGACGGATCGGTAGGTCGCATGGCGGATGATGCCGATCGCGAGATTGCGCAGGGTCGCAAGGACTCGAGGGATGGTCCCGGTTCGGACCTGGGAACGGTCCTCGTCGAAAGTGTTGTCCCGCACCCAGTGCAGGCTCTCGATCGACCAGTGGCCCCGTACCAGGCGGAGGAGGTGCTCGACGCTGGCGTCCTCGCGAGTGAGATCGGTCACGTAGAACCGGGTCTCGATGCTGACCCGGACGTCGTCGAGGGTCGACGACTCGCGTTCGACGATGACGAAGCGGCTCGCGTGCGGGAAGGTGGTCGTCGCGGGGACCGGTGCCGACCAGGCTCGGTGGCGGTCGATGCGCCCGTGGCCTCGCTGTTCGGTCTCGAAGCCCGGATGATCGAAGTCGACCGAGCTCCCCGCCTCGACCGCTGCATCCCACAGCTTCGGCTGGTTCTGCTTCACGCCGAGGACGAAGTGCCCGCCCTTGGTAGAGATGAGCTTCGCTGCGTCTCTCTGGGTGTGCAGCGCGTCCGCGGTGACGACCCTGCCGGTGAGATCGAGCTGGTCGATCAACCCCGGGAAGGTCACGATCTCGTTCGTCTTGTCGTTCTCGACGTTCGCCTGGCCGATCACCATCCCGGTGTCGTGGCGGAGCGCTGCGAGGAGCTGGACCTGGGTGCCGTCTCCGCGCCGTGCCCCTCGGACCGCCTTGCCGTCGACCGCGACCCCGACGAGGTCCGCTCCGGGAGCGTTCCCGGCGTCATCGGGATCCGAGCCCGTGGAGTCGGAGTCGGTGGTGTCCGCCTCGTCGCCCGTTGCCCCATCCCCGACGACCCTGGCCCCATGCGCTGCCTGCTCTCCCGCCCAGGTGTTGACGATGCGGTCGAGCGCGTCCGCGTCCACCGCCATCGTCGCTCTCCGGATCGTCGCGTAGGAAGGCGGGATCCGAAGCCCGCTCGCCGGGGAGATCCGAGCCCCGAGGCGAGAGAGGACCTCCTGGGAGGAGCTCTCGCACCACTCGCTGATCGCGACCAGGCTCTTGTTGCCTGCCAAGGTCGCACAGGCGATGAGCACCAGGGTGGTTGCGAAGCCGTGGCGGATCCCCCTTCGGTCCCTCGGATCGGTGATGGTCTCGAGGCGTCGGATCAGGCTCGTGAGATCCGCGGTGTTGAAGTCGATTCGTGCCACGCCAGCTGGGCTCCTCGGGTCTGCCAACAAGGGATGGTCGAAGGTGCCGGCGAGGAGCTCTCTCGCCCGCCGGTGCAGCGCTCGGACGTAGACGTCCTTCACCTGGCCGTGGGCGACATAGCGCCCGGAGCGACGCCCGAAGCCCTGCGTCTCGCCGAGCCGCAGGAACGACGAGGCGCCGTAACAGGTCCCGAGGTGACGGGACGGGTCCACGAACGTCTCGACCAGGAGGATCGGGTGACCCCAGGACTCCACCCAGTCAGCAGACAGGCGCCGGAGGCTCCGAGACATCACGACGGACGCGGTGTTGTGGCGGCGACCGGCAGGCAGGATGCAGAACCGCTGGTTCGAGGCGATGAAGCGGAGCCTGCGCAACTGGAGCTCTGCGGACCAGGCGATGTAGCGATCACGAGGTCCACACGACAGCGCAGGCGACGCGAAGCCGACCAACGCAACCCACTCGCCGGAGGCGTCCACCGCGACGTAGCGCATCGTCTCGCCGACCATCCGGTGACCGAGCCAGTGGTGCTCGTCCAGCTCCGCATCGAAGCGTCGGGCGTCACCAGGCAACATCGGGGCGACCCGCAGGCCCGCCAACCACGCATCTCGCACGCGCTACACGTAGCACCAGGGGGTCGATGCCGCCAATCAGCCACCACACCCGCAGGTCAGAGACCTGGAGGGTCGACTATGAAAAGGCCGTGCCCTCGAAGAAGGCGCTCGCCTCCGTCAAGGCCAAGGTGCGGACGCTCACCCGTGGAGGAACGAACCAACCGCTCGGGGTCCTGCTGCGCCGGCTGAACCCGGTGCTGCGGGGCTGGGCCAACTACTTCCGGCACGGTGTGTCCTCGACGACCTTCGGCTACCTCAACGCTTTCAGTTGGCGTCGGGTGGTCTGCTGGCTCCGTCACAAGTACCGCCGGGCCAACTGGAAGTGGCTGCGCCGTCACTGCCTTCCGGGGTGGCGACCCACGGACGGAGGCATCACCCTGTTCAACCCGGCCACGATGGCGGTCACTCGCTATCGCTACCGGGGAGCAAAGATCCCTTCGCCGTGGCTGCGGGCGGAGGCAACCGTCGCGTAATCCAGTGACATGGCCCTGTGGAGAGCCGGATGCGGTGAAAGTCGCACGTCCGGTTCGGAGGTGCGGGCCGGGGAAACCAACCGACCGAGAGGTCGGCACGGCGCCCCGGCCCGATCCCTACTACAACGCCAAGGTCTGCCTGAACGGCAACGAGTGGGCCAAGCGCCAGGCCGAGAGGGCCGGCGTCGCCTTCGAGCCCCTCGACAATGGCTTTCTCTCCTGCGAGGACCCGAAGCGTCTCAACTCGATCTGCGCCCGGCTCGGCCCTGCCCAGATCGACCGCCTCGTCCGCAAGTGGCTGCGCATCCTGCCGCACCCCTTCACCGGAGCCGACCGTCGAGCGGGCTACCGCTACGACGTCTCGATCCTCCAAGCCGAGTTCTCCTTGACCCAGACCCTGGACCGGCCCCTTGCGGGTCGCGTCTTCTTCGAGGAGGTGATCCGTGACAACCTCGATCTCGGACGTCCCGATCAGGTCGCCCTGATCTTCGAGAGATCGGA
>JAKAQW010000077.1 GCA_021819525.1 Actinomycetes bacterium | reverse complement strand
GCCGGGGGGAGCGCGACGGCGACCCCGACGGCGTAGACGCCGTCGGCTACCTGGTGGCGGTAGTGGTCGTCGACGGGGATGAAGCCCTTCGGGTTCGCGAGCCCGGGACTGCTGGCGACCGCGCCCATCTCGTAGGCGGTGGTGAGCCCTCCGAAGGAGCCGCCGAGGATCACGATGCGCACGGCGCCCATCATGTGCGTGGCCACTGCTCGCCGGCACGGACGGCGCGCCGTTGGGTCCTCGGGGGACGGTGCACAGCAGGCTGTACGCTGTCACCAGCGCTTCACAGGCCGTGGTTCGGCGAGAGATCCGTCGGCTGCTCCCGCCGTAAGCCAAGGAGACCCCATGTCCTACACCCAGCCAGAGCCCGACACCCAGCCGGATCTGCGCAACGGCTACTCGGTCCTGGAGCCCCACTACCAGGCCGAGAACGTTCAGGTGCATCACGACAAGCACGATGCCTCGTCCGTCGCAGGGGCCAGTGCCACCATCGAGCGCCTCGAGCAAGCGGGAGCCGCTACACACTTCGCCGGCTTGGTCGGGTTGGAGAAGACCTCCAAGTTCGACGTGTGGGAGCACGCCTACCACCCACAGTACCGCAGCGTCCGCCCCGATTTCGCCGAGGCGCTGCGGAACCTCGTCGACTGGCCCGACGTCGCTGAGCGCTTCACCGGGGCCCAGCGCGCCTCGTTCGACTAGCCCGACGAGGAACCCGGAGCAGGCGACGAGAGAGCCACGCGACGACGATGGGAGGCGCACCGCTACTGGCACTCGACCTGTGGAACCCGCACGTCGGTCTGGCGCTGTGGGCGGCGCTCGTGACGGCGTTCCTCCTCGGCATGGTGCACGGCATCACCCCCGACGAGCACACCTGGCCGATCACCTTCTCCTATGCGGTGGGGGGCTACTCCAGCCGGGCCGGCATGAGAAATGCCCTCATCTTCTCCCTCGCCTTCACCCTCCAGCGGGCGCTCGCGAGCGAGCTCGCCTACCTCGCGCTGGCACGCTTCCTCACCCTCGGCTCACGCGGCGACTACATCATCTACGTCGTCGTAGGCGTGGCGATGCTGTGGGCGGCGCGCTATATCCGCGGCGGCCGCCTCCCCTGGCACTTCGACTTCCATCTTCACCTTCCACCCAACCCGGTCCGAGCCTCTGCGGCACAAGCCACCGCCGGACAGGCACCGGCAGCACCCAGCCTGGATCGTGACGGGACCCATCTGCACGGACATGCCCACGGTGGAGTGGCACTGGCAGGCCCGCCGCACTGGTCCGAGGATCCCTGCACGGACTGCCACGAGCCGAACTTGCAGGACCCGAGGCCCTGGATGCCCGCACTGCACGGCTTCATCGCCGGCTGGGGCTTCGGGGCGTTCGCCATCATCGTCTACACCGTGCTCGCCCCCTCGATGCCCTCAGCGGCGTGGGGCTGGGCACCCGGCGCCCTGTTCGGGCTCGGGACCACCGCTGTCCAGGTGATGGTGGGTGGCCTCGTCGGATGGCTGGTACGCCGCAAGGGCGCCTCCCCGACGGTGACCCGGCACCTCGGGCTCGTGGTGGCGGCTCGGACGCTCGGCGTGGGGGGCATTGCGTTCATCCTCGGTGGGCTCTTCGGCATCGCCTTCCCCCACGTGGCCGCGCTCAGCATCTCGACCGGCGTCCACGTGCACAACCTCGACCGCCTCGGGCTCCCGTTGGTGCTCGTCGTCGTGTCGGTCGCAGGCGTCGGCGTCGGCTCGCTTGTCAGTGAGCTGCACCGCATCCCCCGTCACCCGCCTGGGCCAGCGCCTTTGCCCCCGCCCCCTTGAGCTGGCCGACCAGGCCCCAAGGAGTCGGGCCGACAGGGAAGCGCGGCTCCCGAGCTCGCTCGTGGTAGCAGTTCTGCCGCCATGACCACTATGTAGCGACATCGCACAAAAGGGGGTCTCCCGGCATGAATGTGGGTCACGGTAGCGATTTGACCAGGGGTTCTCCGCATGCACGCTCGATCCTCGGTGCCGTCTGGGGCTGTAGCGAACCGTCTCGGGTTGGCCTCCGTCGGCCAAGGCGGGATGAGGCTCGTCAAGGACGGCGGAGCCGAGGGCTGACAGGTGTGGCAGCCCGGTCCTTGACGAGCCGGGGGCCGAACATGTCGCCAGCCACCCTGGGAAGCGCCAGCCGATCAGCGGCTGGCCTGACCGCGCTCCTGGTCGTGGCCTTGGAGGCCATCTTCCCTACGAGTGTATGTTCCCACAGATGGACCCAGATCTACGCCGGAAGACCCAAACGTATGAGGAGGACGGTGCCCTCGGTCTGGTTTGGGTGGCGTCACAGGGGCACGATCGGGTTGCCTGAGCCCTCTTCTCGCTTGGGCTATGTGTGATGCCCGAGGACTTCAACTGTGCGCTTGTCCATGGCGACCGCTCTCTTGTCACCCGACTCCTTGTCACCCGACTCCTTGTCACCCGACTCCTTGTCACCCGACTCCTTGTCACCCGATCCGGTCACAGCCCGTAGGCCTCGAGGAGTCGGAGCCACACTTCGCTCATGGTCGGGTACGACGGCACGGCGTGCCAGAGCCGCTCCAGGCGGACCTCGCCGACGACGGCGATCGTGGCAGCGTGCAGCAGCTCACCGGCGTCGGGACCGACGAAGGTGGCGCCGACGACCACCCGCCGGTCCTCGTCGACGACGAGGCGGGCATGGCCGCGGTAGCCGTCCGCGAAGAGAGCGGCACCGGCGACCTGACCGAGGGGGTAGTCGACAGCCCGGACCGACATTCCGGCCTCGGCTGCCTCGGCTTCGCTCAGGCCCACAGAGGCGATCTCGGGGTCGGTGAACACCACCTGGGGGACCGCCCGGTGATCGGCAGTCGCGGCGTGGGGACCCCACGGCGAAGAGTCGATCCGGCCGGCAGCCCGGGCGACGATGGCGTCGCCACAGATGCGGGCCTGGTACTTGCCTTGGTGGGTGAGCAGCACCCGGTGGTTCACGTCCCCTGCCGCGTACAGCCAGCCACCGCCCACGCCCGCCACGGCCATGGTGTCGTCCACGTTGAGCCAGCTTCCCGGCTCGAGGCCGACGCTTTCCAGGCCGAGATCCTCAGTTCGGGCCCTGCGCCCTGCTGCGACCAGCAGCTGATCGGCTTCGACCTCTGCTCCATCGGCCAGCCGCACCGTCACCGCTCCGCCGGGATGGCGCTCGGCGCCGGCGACGGTCACCCCGAGGCGCACGTCGATCCCCGCCTCGGCCATCGCTTCGGCGAGGAGCTGGCCGGCGACCGGCTCGTAGGCGGGCAGCAGGCGGTCGGCCATCTCGAGCACGGTGACCGCGCTGCCGAGGCTGGCCCAGGCCTGGGAGAGCTCGCAGCCCGCCACCCCGCCGCCGAGGACGACGAGGCGCGCCGGCGGCTCCTTGGCGGCGGTCGCGTCCTTGGTGGTCCACGGCCGAGCCTCGGCGAGCCCGGGGACGGGGGGAATCGTGGGAGACGAGCCCGTGGCGACCACGACGGCGTGCCGGGCGGTGAGGGAGAGGGTGGCGTCTGCGGTCTCCACCTCGACGCGTCGCCCGCCTGCGAGGCGTCCATGGCCACGCACGAGGTCGATGTGGGCGCTCTCGAGCCAGTGGACCTGGCCGGCATCGCTCCAGTTGCTCGCGAAGCGGTCACGGCGATCGAGCACCCCGGCAATGTCGAGCGTGCCGGTCACCGCCTGGCGGGCGCCGTCCACCCGGCGAGCGGCGGTGACGGCGTGGCCGGGACGCAGCAGCGCCTTCGACGGCATGCAGGCCCAGTACGAGCAGTCCCCGCCGACCAGGTCGGCCTCGACGACCACAGCGGAGAGGCCGCCTTTGACGGCACGGTCGGCGACGTTCTCACCGGTGGACCCGGCTCCGATCACCACCACGTCGTATTCGTGTAATTCTTGGTCCACAGAGTCACTCATTGCTGCTCCGATCGCTTGCTGTCGTCACGGACCCTTGGTCTACCGGTGACCGGGTACCTGGTACCTGGTATGCCACACTGCCCTCCATCTGCCCGATGTGCGGGGCTCTAGAGTGCCGATATCGCTCAGGTACTGGCGGTCGACGGTGTCGAGCGGGAGGTAATGGTTTCCCTCGACGAGCTCGGCGTCGTCGCTTTCGGCGAGCACCGCGCCGTTCCAGGTAGCTCTCATCTTGCACAGGGAACCCGCCGCGCACCACCGGCATTCCATGCTCGCCTCCACAATCCAGCAGGACGACCTGTTCGGTATGCCAGCAGCTCCTAGCGGCCACGCGGGTGAAGCGGGCGGGGATGCGGGCGACGGCCCGGTACTTCTTGGTCCTCCGCGATCCGGTGCGCCCGTCGTGCCGCGTGTCCTGGGGTTGCGGCTTGTTGCCAGGGGTCATGGCGAGCGGGCCTCGAGAATGCCGGGTGCTCCAACCGGGTCCGGGTAGATCCCTACGGCCTACCGCTGGTAGCGCGACGGCACCCTGCCGGTCCCTGCACATCGCGTGGGCCGGCTCATCCTGGTCGATGCCGGGACGAGCAGGACGGAGCACGCTTGCACGGTGCTCTACGCCCGCGTGTCGAGCCACGACCAGCGCGGTGACCTCGACCGCAAGGTAGCAAGGCTCACGGAGTGGGCGACTTCATCGGGCTTGTCGGTGGACGAGGTCGTGAGCGAAGTCGGCTCTGAGATGAACGGCAGGCGTCGCAAGCTCGCCAGGGACCTTTCGGACCAGACTGCTGCGATCATCGTGGTCGAGCACAGAGACCGCCTGCGATCATCGTGGTCGAGCACAGAGACCGCTTGGCCCGCTTCGGGGTCGAGCATCTCGAAGCGGCGCTCTCGGCCCAGGGCAGACGTGGAGAGGTGGTCGATCCAGGCGAGGTCGAAGACGACCTCGTGCGCGACATGACAGAGGTTCACCCATCCGAGACCGTGTGCACGACCGAGACGACGTGACCTTCGAGGCACGCTGAGCCGACCGTCGTGGCACGAGCAGCCAGGGGCAGGGGCAGCCAGCGGGCGCGGGCAGCGACGCCGCCGACCCTGGTCTCGACCCGACATCGCTCCGCACGATCGACTGGTGCCTCGAGAGCAGTGCGCCTGGACGCATGCAGCGCGTGGTGGAGTCGTGGCCCGGGCGCGCGACGCGCCCGCACTGCTCACCTCTGCCTGCTCACGCCCGGCGGCCAACCGTCCGCGCCAGCGCGCCGAGCACTCCTCGCTAGCGGTGGTTGCCGGTCTCGTGGCCGGTGTGCGAGGCCGGTTCGAGTTGGAAAGTGGCGTGGGCCACGTCGAAGTGCCCGGCCAGGCAGGCTTGCAAGGAGTCGAGGATCTGCGGCGCATGCCCGGTGTCGAAGCAGTGGTCTTCGACCACCACGTGGGCCGACAGGGTGGGCGACCCCGAAGTGACCGTCCAAGCGTGCAGGTCGTGGACGTCGAGCACGTGGTCGACCTCGACCAGATGGGCTCGGACCCCGTCGAGGTCGAGGTCGTCGGGCGCACCTTGGAGCAGCACCCGGCCGGCGTCACGGAGCAACCCCCAGGCGCTACGGGCCATGATCGCCACCACCACCAGCGCGGCCACCGAGTCGGCCTGGCGCCAGCCGGTCACTACGATCACCAGGCCAGCAATGGCGGTGCCGATAAAGGCATAGAGGTCGGTGAGAATGTGGGCGTAGGCGCCGCGGATGTTGAGACTGCTCCGGTTGGCTCTGGCCAACACCGCGGTGGCTGCGAGGTTCACCACTATCCCGGCCAGCGCCACCCCGAGCACTACGCCGCCGGCCACCGGGGTGGGATGCACCAGGCGGGTGACGGCTTCCACCGCGATCACCAGTCCAATGGCCACCAAGAGCACCCCGTTCACCGCAGCGGAGAGGATCTCGGCCCGCTCGAGCCCGTAGGTCCACACCCCGACGGCTGGACGGGCGGCGAGGCGGATGGCCCAGATGCTCGCTCCGAGCGCGGCCACGTCTGTGAGCATGTGCCCGGCATCGGCGAGCAGCACCAGGGAGCCGCTCAGCGCTGCGGCGGCCACCTCGCCGGCCATGAACAAGGCGATGGCACTCAGCGCTACCAGCAGCAGGCGCACGTCGGCGTCGGCTGGTACGCCGTGGCCGTGCCCACCGCGGGCGCCCCCTGCCATGCCTGCACTACTGTCCACACGTGCAGTATTCCACGTCCGTCTCGGGGACGGTCGTGACGGTCATCGAGCTCGGCGGCTGGAGTTGAGCCTCACTGTCGCCCTGATCTGCTTCCCGGTGGTGTTCCTGGGGGAGCTCCCGGACAAGACCATGTTCGCCAACCTGATCATGGCCACCCGGGCTCGACCCCAACGAGTCTGGCTGGGTGCAGCGGGCGCGTTCGTCGTGCACGTCACGATCGCCGTGACGATCGGTGCTGCCGTCTTCGAGCTGTTGCCGCATCGGGCTGTCGACGCCGTGGTGGCAGGCATGTTCCTGGCCGGGGCGACCTGGGCCTGGCACACCCGGCGCGCCGAAGCCGAAGCCGACGGTGCCGCTGCCGGTGTCGCCGGGCAGCAAGACCGGGAGGAGGCGGTCTTGGGGCCAAGCGAGCCGGCTCACGGCGCGGTCCTTACCGCCTTCGCGGTGATCTTTCTGGCCGAATGGGGGGACCTCACCCAGATTCTGATAGCCAACCTGGCGGCACGCTACCATGCGCCGCTGTCGGTGGCGATCGGGTCGCTACTGGCGTTGTGGGTGGTGGCTGCGATCGCTGTGACCGGCGGGCAGGCGTTCGCCGGTCGGGTCGGTGTCCGCACGGTGCGGACGGTGACGGCCGTGGTCCTGCTCGCTCTGGCCGGGTACAGCGCCCTCGCCGCCGCCCGCTGATCGCACAAGGCCCGCCAAGCCCACGAACGCAGTGACACCGTCGACGTACCTGCTGCGGCGAGGCCAGGTGCGCAGCGGGGCGTCGAGGTCATCGGTACCGCGGTGCTCCGGGTCGGCGCCCACTGGAGACCCGGCCTTACCAGCGCCGTGAGGTGACCCACTCCTGGCGAAGGCGTTCCTCCAGGTCGACAGCCAGGTGGCGCCGGCCTGTCTCACGCAGACGGGCCAGGTAGCGCGGCACCGAGAAGGCGTCGGCCGGCCCCTCGTAGCGGCCGGCCTCCATGGGATCGGGGACTGGTCCGCTCGAGGTGGCGTGGTCGCTCATCCACCCGGTGAGCACGGCATCGAGCTCCTCGGCCAGCAGCGGCTGGGCGAGAGTGAGATCCTCGGTCATGTGCGGATCCGACGCGATGGCGTAGAGCTGGGTGCGCTCGATGCGCCAGCACCCCGGGTGCAGAGCTCGGATGTAGAGGTGCTCGGGAGTCCGTACCGCCCGCTGGTAGGTGTAGGCGCCGTGGCTGAGCACCAGGTATGGCCAGCCTTCGAAGGCCTCGCCGCGGACCGCGGGGGCGAACGACCGCCCGTCCCAGCCGTCGGGCACCGGCAGGTCGAGCAGCTCGCAGAGCGTCGGGGCCAGGTCGAGGTGGTACACCAAGCCGGGCACATGACGCCGGTCTTCAGGGAGCCGGGTGGTCACGCCCGGCCACCGGAGGATCATGGGCACGTGGTGCGACGGCTCGTTCGCCAGGGGGTGGTCGCCGTAGCAGCCGTTCTCGCCGAGGCATTCGCCGTGGTCCGAGGCGACCACGATGGCGGTGTCGTCGAGCACGCCGAGGTCGTCCAAGACGGCCAGCAGGCGGCCGAAGTGGTGGTCGAAGTATGCGATGGCACCGTCGTAGCCGTCGATCAGGCGAACCGCGTCGGCTCGGGTCCTGATGGCGTCGGGCATCGTCTGCGGGTTCGGCGCTGGCGGGGGCGGCACCGACCAGGTCCCGTCTCCCTCGTAGAGGTCGAGAGCGCTGTGCGGCCCGTAGAGCTCGGCGTGGCTGGCGACGGTCTCCTCGTCGGGCCATTGCGGCGGTGGACCGCTCGATGCCACCTGCGCCATCCACGGCTCTGGTTCGAGATAGGGGATGTGCGGGTCCCAGAAGTGCACTTGGAGGAACCAGCTCTCTTCGCGCCCGTGGCGACGCAGCCAGTCGATGGCCACGTCGGCTACCCGTGCAGCGTCCTCGTCGTCGCCGTTCGACAGCGACGGCTTGATCCACTCGGTGCAGTTGCCGATGAACCAGTAGGCGAGATGGCGTTCGGGAAACGTCGATATCGCGGTGGTGGGGATGCCGTTGCGGTAGAGATGGCCTCCGAAGAACGGGCCGTAGCGGGTCCGTTCGAACATTCGGATGTCGCATGCTGGCCCGAAGTTCGCGATGGCGCCAGTGGTGATGCCGAACTGGCCGCTGGTGAGCGCTGCGCGCGACGGCGCGCACGGCGAGTCCGAGCAGTAGCACCGATCGAGTACGACCCCCTCGGCCGCCACCTCGTCGACGTGGGGAGTGGTGGCCCGAGGGTACCCGTAAGGACCGGTGTGGTCGGCTCGTAGAGTGTCTACGTCGCAGTAGAGAATTCGCATCAACGGCTCCGGTCCGGTTTCGGGGCAGCAGCGTCGCTGATGCCAGGGTAGCCACCCCCACCGTACTGTCGGTCCAGCTCGTCGTAGCCTACGTCGCCCGAGGCGATGTCAGCTTCGCCGGCGTCTCCCAGCACATGCCGGAGCACAGGTGAGCCCTGGGGCAAGCAGGATGCACGCGGCGGCGACAGACGCCGGCGGCCGCGTGCGCCAGGTGACCAGGAAGATGCTCGAGGGATCCGACGCCCGCATCCCGTCAGGGGACGCGGTGAGCCGGGTTCCGGCCTCCTAGCACGTCGCAGACGGCCTGACTGGCCATCTGGGCCATAGCGGTCCTGGTCGAGGTCGTCGCGCTGCCGATGTGGGGGAGGAGCACGGTCCGAGGTGCCTGGAGCAGGACGGGGTCGATGTCTGGCTCGTGGCTGTAGACGTCCAGACCGGCGGCGAAGATGGTGCCGTCGCGAAGTGCTGCTGCCAGTGCGACCTCGTCGACCACGTCACCTCGGGCGGTGTTCACGAGCACGGCGGTGGGCTTCATGCGAGCCAGCTCCGAAGCGCCGATGAGGTGGTGCGTCTGCGGCGTCAGTGGCACGTGCAGGCTGACGACGTCGGATCGGGCCAAGAGGTCGGCCAGGTCGGCGACGTACCCCGGCGACTTGGTGTCTCGCCTGCTGTGGTGGATGACCTCCATGGAGAACCCGGCGGCGCGCCTGGCTACAGCTTGGGCGATACGCCCGTAGCCGACCAGGCCCAGGGTGGCTCTGTGCACGTCGCGGCCGAGGTGGTCGGTGATGCCCCAGCCGCCCCAGCGACCGCTGCGAAGATCGTCCTCGGCCGACGACGACAGGCGTGAAGCCGCCAGGATCAAGAGGAAGGCCAGATCGGCGGTGCTCTCGTCGAGCACCCCGGGTGTGTGGCACACGGTGATGCCGAGGGAGCGGGCGCTGTCCACGTCGACGTTGTCGTAGCCTACGGCGGCGACGCTCACCACGCGGAGCCGCCCGGCTGCTCCGGCTCGCAGCACGTC
The DNA here is from genome assembly GCA_021819525.1 of Actinomycetes bacterium. Lineage (GTDB taxonomy): Bacteria > Actinomycetota > Acidimicrobiia > Acidimicrobiales > UBA8190 > JAKAQW01. Next base: position 6,754 of record JAKAQW010000077.1, on the reverse strand, counting down.
GGCATCGACACGGTCGGTGAGCAAGCAGACGATGGCGTCGGCATCGGGGGCCATCGAGAGCAGGTCCACTCCTGATGGGCTGGCCAGGATGACCTCGTGCCCGGCCTCGAGGATCGAGTCCAGAGCTCCCTCTGGGAGGGCATGGGTGAGAAGGACGCGTCCCACTAGAGGCTCATATCGTCGACGGGACCGGATCCGGGCGTGCCGTCGGCAAGGCAGAAGCAGCGGATCGATGCGTTGTCGCTCAGGGGAGCCCGCTGGACTGCTCGCGCACGAGCTACCGGCTCGTGCTCGCCACAGCTTGCCTTCCGGCCAGATGTCGTACAGACAGTCATGCGTTGGGCTCTTACCGGGCGCAGGCCATGGAGGGCATCGGGTGACATGTGCGCCAGGTCGCCCAGGGCGATCTGGCGGTCCTCACCGCCGCTGGTCACGATGCCTCCACCGCTTGACTTTCGAATGCGACGAAGTGCATGTGAACATCATGGGTCACCGGCGCGACGAAGTGCCACAACACCCTCGCACGCGGCGCTGACCAGGTGCCAGAGCCGACGCGTTCAGCGGGTCGGAGTGCTGGCGCCGCGTCGTCCGAGGCCTTGCGCCATGGAGCGCACGGCGTCGCCAGCTGCCCCGGCGAAGACCACCGAACCGTGCTCCAAGACGACTGCCTGGTCGACCAGCTCCGGGACGCGGTTCACATGCTGTTCCACTACCAGGAGGGCGGTGCCGGCCCGATTGATCTGTTCGAGGCCCTCGTAGACCGCTTCGATGGCGACCGGGGCCAGGCCGAGCGAGAGCTCGTCGGCCACCAGGAGCCGGGGGGGCACCACGATGACCTTTGCCAACGACAAGAGCCGCTGCTGGCCACCGGAAAGAGTGCCGCCGCGCTGGCGGCGGCGTTCCCCGAGAACCGGGAAGGCACGATAGGCTCGCTCCAGCGCGTCAGGCACCCGGTGCCGCCCACCGCGCTGGCGGAAGGCCAGGGTCAGGTTCTCCTCGACGGTGAGGTTGGCCAGGATGCCGCGCCCTTCGGGAACATGCGCCATGCCCGCTCGGGCGATCTTGTAGGCAGGGAGACCGGTCACGTCGCGGCCGTCGAGGCGGATGGCGCCGCTGGTGGTGGGGAGCAGTCCGCTCACTACCCGGGCCACCGTGGACTTGCCGGCCCCGTTGGCCCCGAGCAGCGCGACGGCCCCGCCGGCTGGCACGGTGAAGGACACGTCGAAGAGGGCCCGGTACGGGCCGTAGGCGGCGGACACGTGCTCGACGTCGAGCGCTGGAGGAGCCGGCTGGCTCATGCTCCCGTCCCGGAGGTTGAACCGTTCACGCTCCCATCCCGAGGTAGGCGATGCGCACGGCCGGGTCGGCCATCACCTGGTCGAAGGTTCCCGTCGCGATGACCACGCCGAGGTCCATGACGATAGCCCGGTCGACGGCTGCCTCCACCATGGAGAGGTCGTGCTCCACCAGGAGCAGCGCCATGCCGCGCTCGCGCTGCAAGGTCCTCAGGACGGCGGCCAGCTCGTGGGTCTCGCGCGCGTCGAGCCCCGACGACGGTTCGTCAGCGAGGAGGAGCACGGGTTCGTTGGCCAACGCCCGGGCGAGCTCAACCAGCCGGCACGATCCCAGGCCGAGCGACGACACCGGGCGATCCTCCCAGCCGGGGATGCCCACCAGCTCGAGAACTTCAGCCACCCGGCGACGTTCGGCTGGCGTAGGGGCGCTGCGGTGGCACAGGTCACGCCACAGGTGCGGGCCGCCGTGGCGGGCGCGCTCGGCGACGATCAGGTGCTCGCCCACCGTCATGTCCGGGAACACCTCGGCTCGCTGGTAGGTGCGCCCGACGCCGAGCCGGGCGCGTTTGTAGGTGGGAAGCCCGTCGAGCAAGGTGCCGTCGAGGGTCACCTGCCCCGCGTCGGGCCGGAGCTGTCCGCAGATGCAGTTGAAGAGGGTGGTCTTGCCGGCGCCGTTGGGGCCGACCAGACCGACGCTCTCACCTCGCCCGACGGTGAAGGTGACGTCGCCGACCGCCCTGATCCCCCCGAAGCGCTTGGTGACATGCTCCACGCGCAGCAGCGGCACCGGTGCTCGAGGGACGTCGATGTCCTGGCCGGCGCGGTGCACCTCCCGGTGGTCGCGCCCTCCCGGCGACTCGTCGTGGTGCACCTCCCGGTGGCCGCGCCCTCCCGGCGACTCGGCGTGGTGCACCTCCCGGTGGTCGGGGCCCGATCGGCCCGTCGGGGGTGGCGACAGCGCGCTCGAGCGCGAGTCACCGACGGTCATCGTCGCTCCGCTGCGGGTGGACATTGGTGGAGGCGGCGTCGGTTTCCGCTGGCTGGGTGCTCTCGTCACGGATCGATGGCTCACTGTCCCGACGACCGGCGTGTGTCGACGGTCCGTTGCCGTGCCTGCCGGCCAGGCCGGCGCCGGCCAAGGCGTCGGAGAGGACGCTTGGAGCGGTGCCCCGCTGCTGGCTGCCGGTAGGGCTGCGAGGTTCCCGTACGCGGCCGGGGGAGCTGAGGATCGAGGGATCCGAGCCGTCGGCCGTCGTGGGCGTGCCGTTCGGGGTGGCGAACGCGAGGTTCGGGTCGTGCCCGGGGAAGAGGAGGTGCTCGAAGCGAAGGGTCCAGCGCCGTTTCTGGAATTCCAGGATCCCCTCGGGGTGCGCCGCGTAGGTGAGCGCGCCGGCGGCGAAGAGCACGAAGGCCAGACTGTTGCCGCCGAAGCGGGCTGGTAGGTAGGAGAGCAGCTGTTCGATCACCGCGAAGCCGATCCCTGCTTGGATCGCGCCCTCGACGGTGCTGACCCCGGTGGTGACCACGATCACGACGAAGGCCAGCGATAGCTGGTAATTGAATTGCAGGGCATCGACCGTCTGCTGTTGGAGTGCCAGCATGGTCCCACCGATGCCGGCCACCGTCCCCGACAGGGCGAAGATCAGGATCCGCTGCCAGGTCAGGTTGATGCCGATCCCTGCCGCCGCCGTCTCGCTGCCGCGCATGGCGGTCAGGTAGCGGCCGATGGTGCCGCTTCGGACCAGCAAGACGCCGGCGACGCAGAGGACGAGCACGAGCATCTCGACGACGAACAGCGCGTGGCCGTTGGGGTCGAGGACTCCGAGGCCGATCCAGCTGGTTCGGATGTTGAGCGCCTGGCCGCTACTGGTAGCTGTGATCGAGCGCTGCGTGAAGATCGAGTTGTCGAAGAAGAGCGCGGCGGCGACGGTCATGAGAGCCAGCCCCAGGCCCTTCAGGCGCAGCGAGGCGAGAGCCAGGACTACGGCGACCGCTGCCGCGAGCACGGCTCCGGCGACGGCACCGGCAAGCATGTCGAGGCCGAGGTGGCTGGCCAGCTGGGCGGCGGTGAAGGCGCCGACCCCGGCCAAGGTGGCCTGGCTGAGCGAGAGCTGGCCCCCCATGCCGGTGATGAGGGTGATCGACAAGAAGATCGTGGAGAACGCCAGACCGGAGTTGAAGACGCTCTCCCAGGTCTTGGGCATCCAGCTCAACATGGAGATCACGAACGCCCCGAGCAGGACGTACCAGGCGACCTGGATGATCCGGCTGAGCTGGGGGGCTCTCGAGGTGGCCGTGGTCGGCGGCGGCGGCGGGTCCACCGAGGCCAGCGGATCTGTCGCGTCGTCGAGGCGACGCAGGCCGGGTACGAGCAGGAGCGCCGCCATGAGCACGATGAACGGCAGTGAGGGCAGCACGGCGGAGGACAGCGTGCTGGAGGACGGGAGGTACCCCTGGAGCACGGTGTCGGCCACGCCGGTCAGGATTCCGACCAAGGCGGCGAGCGGCATGGATCGAAGCGTGGCCCAGGCGGCGGCGGCGAAGGCGCCGACCAGCAACGTAGCGTAGTCCTGGGCTTGGAGCTGCCCGTAGACGGGAGCGAGCAGGACGCCGGCCAGCCCGGCCATCAGGCTCGAGACGGCCCATGCGGTGGCCACCACGCTGCCGGCGTTCACCCCGTCGAGCTCCACCAGACGCCGGCTCTCGACCGCGCCGCGCATCTGCAACCCCAGGTTGGTGAAGCGCATCAGTGCCACCAGGGCGACGAGGACTGCCGCTGTGACCACCACGGTGGCGAGGTCGATGCCGTTGATCGGGTTGCCGAGCACTCGGAAGTAGACGGTGTCCGGGTTGAACACGATGCTCGGCGAGGCGTACAGGTTCTGGTTGCCGAACAGGACCGGCAGCAGGGCGGGGACGCCGACGAACAGGGCCAGCCCGGTCACCAGCTTGGCGGTGGTGTTCGTGCTCGGGATCTTCCGGAAGAGGAACCGGTCGAAGGCCAGGCCCAGAAGTGGTGCCAGGACCACCACCGCTGCCAGGAAGGCCAGCCAGACCGGGAAGCCGTCGTTCTGGACGAGCTTGGTGAAGACGAAGGCGGAGGTGTACGCCTGGGCACCGAAGGCGAAGTTGAAGACGCCGGTGGCCTGGTAGGTGAGCACCAGCCCTACCGCGACGATGGCGTAGGTGCAGCCGTAGGGGATGCCGGGGATGGCGAAGCCGAGGAGATGCTCCACGGATCGGACCCTAGCGGGACCGTGTGCATCCAGGGGAGGCTGTGGTTCATAATCAGGCGGAGCCGCGTGTTCCAGGAAGCCGCGTGTTCCAGGAAGCCGCGTGTTCCAGGAAGCCGCGTGTTCCAGGAAGCCGCGATGGGGAAAGGGCGAGGGAGCTGACATGGACCGGGGTATAGGCAGCTGGGTCACGAAGCGGGCATTCCTCGGCGGCGACCGCACGGCACTGGTCTTCGGGGAGGCGCGCCTGACGTACCTGGACCTCGATCGACGCACCGACCAGCTCGCCCGGGGCCTTCGCGAGCTGGGTGTTCGCCGGGGTGACCGAGTGGCAGCGCTCGTGGTCAACAGCCCGGCCTTCCTCGAGACCATGCTGGCTACGGCCAAGCTCGGCGCGGTGTTCGTACCGATGAACTTGCGGCTGACCGCCGGGGAGGTCGGGTACCTGCTGGCCGACTCGGGAGCCGATGTCATCGTCTCCTCGGCGCCACTCACACCCGTGGCGAGAGCTGCGCTCGCGGAGCCCGGTGTGCGCGTCCGGACGCGCCTCGTGGCCGCTGTCGACGGGCCACGCGTCGACCTCGAGCCCGGGGAGCTGGACTTCGAGCAGCTCGTGATCGGCCACGAGGCACGTCCACTGGGCACCGACGTGGACGGCGGTGACCTGTCGATGCTGATGTACACCTCGGGCACCACCGGCCATCCGAAGGGGGCGATGCTGACGCACGACAACCATCTGTGGAACGCGCTGAACACCCTCTCCGTCGGACGGGGGCTGCGCGAGAGCGACGTGACGGTCACCGTGGCACCGATGTTCCACATCGGGGGCCTCGGGGTCCACACCCTGCCGCTGCTCTACGTGGGAGGGACCAACGTGCTCATGGCGGCGTTCGATCCGGCGCGCACGCTCGCCGCTATGGCACGCGAGCGAGCCACGGTCCAGTTCATGGTGCCGGCCATGTGGGCGGCGCTGACCACGGTACGTGACTTCGACTCCTACGATCTGTCGGCGCTGGAGCTGGCAGTCTCCGGCGGAGCGCCCTGCCCCCTGACGGTCATCGACTTCTTCGCCGGGAAGGGGCTCCCCTTCCAGGAGGGGTTCGGGATGACCGAGACGGCGCCGCTGGTATCGGTGCTCGACATCGACCACGTGAAGGAGAAGGCGGGCTCGATCGGACGGACCGTCTTCCACGTAGAGGCTCGTATCGTCGACGAAGACGACCGTGACGTGCCAGTGGACCAGGTGGGCGAGCTCGTCCTGCGAGGCCGCAACCTCTTCGTCGGCTACTGGGGGCTTCCGGAGGCGACCGCGGAAGCCTTTCGCGGCGGCTGGTTCCACACCGGGGACCTTGGCCGGATCGACGGCAGCGGCTTCATCACGCTCGTCGACCGCAAGAAGGACATGATCATCTCCGGCGGGGAGAACGTCTACCCGATCGAGGTCGAGCAGGTCCTGTACCGCCACGAGGCCGTGCGCGAGGTAGCGGTCATAGGCGTCCCGGACCAGCGTTGGGGTGAGACGCCCCTGGCGATCGTCGCATTGGCACCGGGAGCAGCTGCGGACCCCGACGCGCTCATTGCCTACACACGCGAGCGGCTCGCGCATTTCAAGTGCCCGACCCGAGTCGAGCTCCTCGACGAGCTGCCCCGCAACGCCACCGGCAAGATCCTGAAGACCGAGCTGCGCCGCCGGTACGGCGGTGACGCGCGTGCGCTGCAGCGCTGAGATGATCCAGCCGGCGCGCGACACCAGCGCGGATCCATGGGCGACGCCGGAACGCATCGCCCTGCGCCAGCTCGTGCGCAGCTTCGTAGGCCGGGAGGTCGTGCCGTACCTCGCAGAGTGGGAGAGCGCAGGAGAGCTTCCCAGGGAGCTGCACCGCAAGGCTGCCGAGGTCGGCTTGTTGGGCATCGGCTTCCCCGAGGATGCCGGCGGGAGCGGTGGGAACGCCATTGACTCGGCGATCGTCACCGAGGAGATCCTTGCCGGCGGTGGGTCGAGCGGTGTCGGCGCCTCGCTGTTCACCCACGGCATCGCCATCCCCCACATCGTGCGGGACGGCTCGCCAGAGCTGGTGGAGCGCTACGCGCGGCAGATCATGCAGCAGTTCCAGCCCGGTCGACCTGCACGCTCACGTCCATCACGGAGCCACCTACCGGGGGATCGACCGGGCCCCGATCCAGTCGCCCGTAGGGCTGAGAGCGGGCAGGCCGTCGATGCTGGAG
>JAKAQW010000302.1 GCA_021819525.1 Actinomycetes bacterium | reverse complement strand
CGCGCGATCCGAAGCTGTCGAGGCGGGAAGGAGGAGGTGCCATGCCCCCATTCTGCCCACCCGGCCCGGAGAGGACCACCTCGGTGGTCCAGGGCCGGTCGCGGGCCCGACTCGGGGAGCCCATGGCCACGCCGCCGGGGAACCTGGTGGACATCGGGTGAGCGCACGACACGCCGGCGATCAGGCAGGCGGGCACGCAACGGGCGCGTCCGGGTTCCAGCACGTGGGTTGGCGCTGTCATGCCGATGTCGTCCCAGCGAGCTGCGCACGTCCGGTGTCGATGGCGCGGTCGTGGCCAACGCAGCGGCAAGGTCGGGGTCAGGCCCGATCAGTCGTCAAGCTGGTGGGTGGTCGTCAGGACAGGACCCCGGTGGCGTGTTGTAGACGACGCTCCCGGTCCAAGGGCCGGTGGACCAGCCGGTCCCCGCTGCCGGAAGGTGAAAGAGCGTGCTGAGGTCAGCCAAGACGGCATTCGCATAGCGTGCTGCTCCGGCGGGGCACAGGTGCACGTCGTCGACCATGCGGACGCGGACCCACTCGGGTTTGGGTGCGCGCGGGGCTCCCTCTGGCGGCAGCCAGGAGGTGAAGTGGCCGTGGAGCAGTACAGCGGAGGCCACCGGCAAGTACATGACCTTGCCGGGGAAGACCGCCGGTAGCGACTCCACGATGCGGTTCCATGCCGTCTCACCGGCCCGCTTGGCACGGCCGGCGGCGCCCGCTGGTCCAGTTGGCGGGAATTCGAGGAACACCACCCCGGATGCCCCGCCGGGGCCGAGCATCAGGCGGACCGCCCGTTCGAGCATCGCCGTGTAGGCCCGTGGGTGCTGGAGGGCGCACACGAACGTGGCGTAGTGGGCGATGGTCGACGGATGGCGTGCCGAGCAGCTGTCGTCCCAGCTCCAGGTGGCCAGGACGACCTGGGACCGGTCTGAGGCGATCAGCTTGGGGATACCCGTGGCCCAGGCTCGGTCGATGTTGAGACCGAAGCCGTCGATGGCGGCGTTCGTGACGGTGATCTCGCCGGTGGCCTCGAGGGCGGCGGAGATCGCCGGCTCAGCCACCTTGGCCACCGAGTCGCCGAAGACGGTCACCCGCAGCGGGTTCGACGGACTGAACGGTGGCACGGTGATGGCCCTCTGGCCGTTGAACCCGCCTGACCCCGGCACCGCGCGTGTCGCCGCTACCCGTATGTCCGAGGTGGCTCTGGCTGCGACCGGAACGGCGACCGCCGGGAAGGTGGCCACGACCACCACCGCTGCCGTGCCGGCGGCAACCAGTGGCGCCAAGGTGAACCGGGGCCAGCCGGCGAAGCGCCGCCGCCGCAGGGGTCGTTCGACGACGAAGTAGCTGGCGGTCGCGATGGCGAGAGTGAGGGCGACCCGGACGACGTCGAGGAGGGCCCCCCCGAGACCGGTACGGCCTCGGGTGACGTACACGATGATCGGCCAGTGCCAGAGGTAGACGCCGTAGGAGATGGTGCCCAGCCAACGCAGCGGCGGGAGCGACAAGACGGTCCCGAGCGGGCCTCGGTGCACCTGGCGCACGTCGGCGACCACCACGGCTGCCAAGGCGGCGCACAGGGCGAAGCCGCCGTCGAACATCGCCGCGGTGGGCAGGCGCTCGGGTGTGCCGCCGGTCACCCAGAACCACGCCAACCCTCCTGCCGCCAGAGGTGCGGCTGCGTGGAGGACGGTCCGGGCGCGCCGACTGGGTTGGGGGCGCGCTGCAGCGACGACGGCGACGAGCACGCCGGCCAACAGGTCGAACATTCGGGTGTCGGTGCCGAAGTACACCCGGGTCGGGTCGGTCCCGGGTTCGTAGAGCAGCGCCATCAGGAGAGCCGAGCCGATGCCGGCGACAAGGGCCACCGATCCCACCAACCAGCGCCAGCCCTCCGTTGTCCGAAGCCGGCCGAGCCCTCGGTCGGCGCGCCGGCGTCCTCGTCTCCACAGGGCGAGCAGCGCCAGCAACAAGAGGGGCCACACCAGGTAGAACTGCTCCTCGATTGCCAACGACCACGTCTGCTCGAGCGGGGACGGCGCAGCGTACTGGGCGAAGTACGACTGGTGGGCGAAGATGGCATGCCAGTTGGCCACGTAGAACAAGGTGGCCAACGCGTCACCCCGCAGGCCGGACAGGTCGATGTGGGCGATCGACGTGGCGCTGCCGAACCGACCGAGCACCACGACGAACACGGCGAGCGCCACGAGGAGAAGGAACAGTGCCGGTAGCAGCCGGCGCGCGCGTCTGGCCCAGAAGGCCGCCAGGCTCACCCTCCCGCGGGCGACCCACTCTTCGATCAAGAGGCTGGTGATGAGGAAACCGGACAGCACGAAGAAGAGATCGACACCCAGGTAGCCTCCGGACGCCCAGGGGGCCCCGAGGTGGTAGGCGATCACCCCAGCCACGGCCACGGCCCGGATCCCGTCCAGGGCCGGCAGGTGGCGGCCGGTCACTGCCGTCGGGGTGTCGACGCTCGTCCGCTCGGGCGAAGCAGTGTCCGTCGTCGACGGCTCGGTGACGGCGCTCATCGGACTGACCTTCGAGTACGCGGCGTCCCTGTCCTACCGGGTGCTCCCGCTCGAGCGGCGACGGCCGTGCCCGGCGCGGGGTCGCTCCCCTGGTCGAGCCCTTGCCGAGTCGGTGGGTCGACGACAGGCCAGCTCAGCGAGGCGGTCGCGGTCGCCTTGGGTGGGTCGCCGCCGGTCTGGCCCGTGGGGTCCTGTCCGGCGCCGGCGGCGACACGGTCCCGACAGACGTTCCGGCGATGGCGCGCGGACCTTGCACTGGTTCGCCCACACCATCCGAGCCCAACGGAGCGCCCGAAGGAGCCCGGAGCCCATGTCCACGTAGGTAGGGAGGAATGGCCCGCCGCCCATCGGCCGACGAGCCGTGACGACGGCGGCACGTTCAGGCAACGTAGCTGACGACGACAGGGCTGGGTGCCCGGGCCGGAAGCCAAGGAGGACGACGAGCGCCAGCGAAGCCAGGTCCTTCGCCACCCGGGTCAGATCTCATGTCCGGAGAGGTTGACGAGGTGGTGGCGACTGGTGACACTGGCCAGGTGGGCGGCGAGGTGGATCGTGGTAGTGGTGGGGCCCCATCAGCAGGGGACCGGCATGCCGAGGGGTCCTCCGACGCTTCGTTCCCGGTAGCGGCTCCGGTCGTCTTCTTCCCGCCGGGGTGGTATGACGATCCCTGGTCGGTGGCCGTCTATCGCTTCTGGGACGGGAGCACGTGGTCGACGAACGTGTCTCGGCAGCGGCGGAGCATGCGCGTGGCCAAGGTCGCCCGCGTCGCGTTCATCGTGGCTTCGGTCGCCTCCGGCTTGTACCTCGCCCTCTGGGTCGTGCTGTTTCCGCTCGTGGTCGTCAACGACGCCGACAAC
>JAKAQW010000301.1 GCA_021819525.1 Actinomycetes bacterium | reverse complement strand
CCTGTCGCTCACCTTGGCCCACCAGCACCTCGGCCAGCTGCCCCGCGACCTCGCCGAGGCCGCGTCGGCGAACGCCCGCAACAAGGTGTACTTCAACGTCTCGCCCGAAGACGCCCGGGTGCTCGCCCGCCACACCGAGCCCTACGTCAGCGCGTACGACCTCAGCCATCTCGGCGCCTACCAGGTCGCCTGTCGCCTGGTGGTCGGTGGCCAGGACCTCCACGCCTTCACGCTTCGGACCCGGCCGATGGCTCGCGCTGTCCCCAGTCGGGCGGCCGAGGCCCGGACGGCGGCCCGAGCCAACGCCGGGCGCACCCGAGACGAGCGTCGACACGAGTTGCTCGTGCGTCGACGCCAGCACCGCCGAAGTGACGGCGGCGGGTCTCCCGGCATCTCGGCCGGCGTGCCTGGTGGCGTCTCGTCCGCCGTCCTTGAGACGCCGGGGTCGGAGGTGCAGAAGCACCGGCACCGGGCCGCTCCCACCCCGGCGTCGGAGGACCCCGACTCGTGGAGCATGTCATGACTGCTTCTTCTCCTCTCCGGCGGGGCGCCGTGGCGGCACTCGACGTGCTCGGCCGGTTGACCGAACGCGACCGCCTCATCTGCCGGACGCTGTGGGAGCACCGGATCCTCGCCACCGAGCAGATCTGCGACCTCTGCTTCACGAGCCTCGTCTCGGCCCAGCACCGCCTCGTCACGCTGTGGCGCCTCGGGGTCTTGGAACGGTTCCGCTCCATCCGTCCGGTGGGGTCGGAGTCCTGGCGCTACACGTTGGGACCGCTCGGGGCTGGTCTGGTCGCAGCCGAACGCGGGGTGGACCCCCCCCGGGCCTCGGTGCTGCGCGACCGGGTGGTGGCGCTCGCTGCCGGGCAGCGAACCGGCCATACCCTCGGGATCAACGGGTTGTTCTGCGCGCTCCACGCCGCGGCACGCTCACGGCCCGACGCCACGCTCAGTGCGTGGTGGTCCGAGCGGCGGTGCGCGGCGGAGTGGGGGGACTTCGTGCGTCCCGACGCGTACGGGGTCTGGGAGGAGGCAGGCGACCGGGTCGAGTTCTTCGTCGAGCACGACACCGGGACCGAGACCCTCGCCCGGGTCGCGGCCAAGCTGGACGGCTACCGAGATCTCGCCGAAGCAGAAGGCGCTGCTCGACCCGTGCTGTTCTGGCTGGCCCAGCCAGGCCGTGAGCCGGCGCTGCGCCGGGCACTCGAAGGGACCCTGCCGGTGGCAACGGCGGTCGTCGGCACCGGCAGTCCTGCCGATGCGGTGTGGCTCGCGGTGGGCGACGCCGCGCCCCGGCGCCGGCTCATCGAGCTGGCCAAGCGGGCTGAGCGGGCCACGGTGCCGAGCCGATGACCAACAACCGCCCCTCAGCCACCAGACATGGCGCCGAACTTGAGCATCGACACCGTCCCGGACGGCCCGCGCAGACGGATCCCGCCCCGGTCAGGGAACCTGGCCGCGGCGAGCACCCTCTCACGGTGCGTGGACAGCTTCGCCTCGTGGGCGGGGAGGCCGGACGGGCGCTGGCGGCCGCCCAGGGTCGAGCACTTGCCGCCCTGCTCGCTTCGCTCGGCGACGTGGAGGTAGGACAGGGCGAGGAGGTCTCGCCATGACCACGCCCGCCGGTGAAAGTCCCCGCTACGCCTGGTACGGGAGGGTCTCGACCGAAGACGAGCAGGACCCGACCCTCAGCTTCCCCCGCCAGCTCCAAAACGCCGAACGCCAGGTCGAAGAGGCGAGCGGGCGGATCGTCGCCCACTACTACGACATCGAGTCCGGGACGCGGGCCTACGCAGCCCGCGGCTCGGGCGGGCTGGCGGGCTTCGACATCGCCATCCCTCGGGACGGCGGGCTGAAGGAGCTGCTCGCCGACGCGGGCCGCCGGCAAGCGCGCTTCGACCGGGTGATCGTGGAGTCCATCTCCCGCCTGTCACGCAACTCCTCGGTCGCCTTCCGGGTGGAAGACGAGCTGCGATCGGCCGGTGTCCGGCTGTGCGCTGCCGACGAGCCCCAAGAGGAGTCCTTCGGCACGATCGTGCTCCGCCACGTCAACATCGGCATCGCCCGGGGCTACCACCACGAGCTGATGGTGAAGTCCCGCCAGGGCCAGGAGACCTCGACCCGCCAGGGCTGGCACACCGGCGGCGTCGCCCTCTACGGGTACCGCTTCGTCACCCACGACCACCCCAACCCGCACAAGGCGAGCCGCGGCATCAACAAGCGCACCTTGGAGCTCGACCCTGTGCGCGCCCCGGTGGTGAGGGCCATCTACGACTGGTACCTCGGCGGCGGGACGGGGCTCCTCCAGATCCGCGACCGACTCAACGCCGAGCCCGACCGCTACCCGCCACCGGTCCCCATCGACCCGACGATGGCCCGTGGCGCCTGGAGCAGGTCGTCGGTGTGGGAGGTGCTGCGCAACCCCAAGTACACCGGCTACCAGGTCTGGAACCGCAGGGCCCGCAAGAAGGGCCACAACCGCACCAACCCGCCCGAGGCCTGGATCTGGTCCGAGAACCCCGCACACCCCGCGATCGTGAGCCGCGAGGAGCACGACGCCGTCCAGGCACGCGCCCGGGCCAACGAGCGCTCACGCCAGGGCGTCCCCGCCACCGTCGCCCGACCGACCGCGAAGACCAACTACCTCTACCGTGGCCTCCTCCGCTGCGGGATCTGCGGTCTGCGCATGTGGGGCAACCACCGCCGCCAGACCACCTACTACTCCTGCCAGCCGTCGCACCAGCGCTCGAAGGACATCCCCGCCGGCCACCCGCCCCACGTGTACCTGAACGAGCAACGCCTCAACGACGCGCTGCTCCCATTCCTCGCCACCGCCCTCTTCGGTCTCGGGCGCACCGACTACTGGCGCCACGCCCTCGACGCCGCCGCCGAGCCTGAACGGACCGCCCCGGCGAGAGAGCGCGCCAGCGAGATCGAAGCCGAGATCGCCGATCTCGAACGCCGGACTGGCCGCCAGCTCGTCAACCTCGAAGCTAACGACGTCACGTCCGCGCTCCGCCGTCGTGTCGGTCAGCGCGTGGCAGAGCTGGAGGACGCCATCGCCGAACGGCGCGAGCGACTGGTGGTCCTCGCCCGGGAGTCGGCGACAGAGGCGCCCACGTTGGCCGACGTCGCCCCGTTGCTCGACCGGCTGCCGATCCTCGCCGACTCGCTCGACCAGGCGCCCCAGAGCGAACTACGGGCCCTGTTCGACGCGCTGCAGCTCGACATCGTGTTCCAACCGGCCGACAGCGCCGTCGATGTCGCAGTCACCCTCTACGATCTCGGCAGCGAGACTACCCAGTCCGCCGCACGCGAAAGTGCGGAGGACTGGTGGGCGCCCCCGGCAGGACTCGAACCTGCGCTCCCGGCTCCGGAGGCCGACCGGGGTT
>JAKAQW010000300.1 GCA_021819525.1 Actinomycetes bacterium | reverse complement strand
ATCTGATGTGGACGCGTCACTCACGGTTCCGACCTGACCTCGAACGCCCCAGAGCCAGCAAGGAGCTGTCTTTTCGACCTGGACTTCGCACTCGACCTGGACTTCGCACTCACCGCGCCCGCCATCAGGCGCTTCTGTACAGCTTGGTGATGACGAACTCGCGATGGCGGATCGCCTCGGCCGCGGTGAGGCGGCCGTTAATGGTGCGCTCCGCCATGGCCATGAGCCGGTCCCCGGCCTCGGCCAGCGGGTACTCGAGGCGGAGCAGCCCTGACACGTCGAGGTCGATGTGCTCCGACATCGTCGACGCGGTGACCGGGTTCGCTGTGAGCTTGATCACCGGCTCGAGGGGATGGCCGACGATATTGCCCTGCCCGGTCGGGAACAGGTGCAACACCGCACCGGCCGCGCACGCCAAGGTGACGAACTCTGCCGCCGCGGACGAGGAGTCCATGAAGTTGAGGCCCTGACGAGTGGGGGCTTCTGCAGGTGCCAGCGCGTCGACCACCGGCACGCTGCCGGTCTTCGAGATGTTCCCCAAGGCTTTCTCCTCGATGGTCGACAGCCCACCGGCGATGTTCCCCTGGGTGGGCTGGGATCCGAGCAGATCCGCGCCCGATGCCTCCACCATGGCGAAGTAGTCGTCGAAGAACCCCTGGAAGCGCTTGCGGACGTCGTCGTCCACACAGCGCTTCGCGATCAGCTGCTCGCCGCCGGTGAGCTCGGTGGTCTCGCCGAAGAGCACCGTGCCGCCGTCAGTCACATGGCGGTCCACCACCTCCGAGACCGTCGGGTTCGCCCCGAGGCCGCTCGTGGTGTCGGACTCGCCGCACTTGATGGAGATCATCACCTCGGAGCGCTCGATCGGCTCCCGGCGGATCTCCGAGGCGTCTTGGAGCAGCTTCTCTGCGTGTCGGGCACCCTCGGCGATGGTGGCGAAGTCACCGTGGCGCTCGATGGAAAGGCCCACCACCGGCTTGCCGGTCGCCGCTATGCCGTCGACGACCCGCTTCGTCCAGTTCGGCTCGATGCCCACCACCACCGCCGCCGCCACGTTCGGGTTCGCCCCGGTGCCGATGAGCGTGCGGAAGGTGAGATCCAGATCCTCGCCGAACTGCAGGCGGCCGTAGGCGTGCGGCAAGGCGATCACGCCAGGCACCAGCGCGGCGATACCTTCGACCGCCGCGTTGGACAGGTCGTCGACGGGCAACGCCACCACGTGGTTCCGGATCCCGACCCGGCCGTTGGCCCGACGAAAGCCGGTCAGCGCATGCTCTGCCATTTGGTGCTCCTCACGTTGTGGGTGTGGACCAGGGACCCGGCCGTCACGGCCTTGGTGGTGACCGCCACCGGCACCCCGTACTCGACCACCGCCTCGCCGTCGCCGAGCGCGGCGAGCGCCACCTTGTGCCCGAAGGGCACCGGCTCGCTCACCTGCACCGAGCGGCGCTCCGGCGAGCTCAACCACCCCACCGTGGCCTCGCCCGGTGCCACGTCGCGTACCGCGACGGCCACATGGTCGCCGGCGTCGTGGGCCAAGAAGTCCACCCCTCCTGCACCACCGCCATTGGCACCGGCGCCCTCCGCCGCGCTCACGGACGCCACCTCGGCGGTGGCGTCGACCTTCCAGTCGACCGGTCGGGCATGGCAGGCTCCTCGTCTTGGTATGACCTCTTGCCACTAGCGTAGAATGGGGAGCTACGACCTGTCAACTGCGAACCGAGGACCGCAGGCACTCGCAGAGGCACGGCTCACGAGCGCCGGCCCGAGAGCCAGCCTCCCGCGGCACCAGCCCCAGCCGGCAGCACAGTGGGCGAGCCCCGACAACACCGGTGATCGCCCCCGGCACCGGCCACCGCCGCTCGGCGCTCGCCGCTCGGCCCGGCCCGCTAGATTGCCCTGCGTGCCCGGACGCCTCCTCGCCCTCGAGCTCGAGCGGGCGGAGCTGGCGAACGGCTTG
Source organism: Actinomycetes bacterium (assembly GCA_021819525.1). Classification (GTDB taxonomy): domain Bacteria; phylum Actinomycetota; class Acidimicrobiia; order Acidimicrobiales; family UBA8190; genus JAKAQW01. The sequence goes on along the minus strand of JAKAQW010000300.1, from coordinate 1,442 downwards.
CGGGTGGTGGTGGCTCCCGACCACAGCACGCCGGTCGTGGCGCTAGCGGTGGTCTACGACGTCGGCTTTCGCTCCGAGCCTGAAGGCCGCACCGGGTTCGCCCACCTCTTCGAGCACCTCATGTTCCAGGGGTCGGCCCACGTGGCGAAGATGGAGCACGGCCGGTTGGTCCAAGGAGCCGGCGGGGTGTTCAACGGCCACACCCGACCCGACCTGACGTCGTACTTCGAGGCGTTGCCCACTGCGGCGCTCGAGCTGGCGCTGTTCCTGGAAGCAGACCGCATGGCCAGCCTCGAGCTGGACCAGGAGAACCTGGAGAACCAGATCGCCGTGGTCCAAGAGGAGATCCGGGTGAACGTCTTGAACCGCCCCTACGGCGGCTTCCCGTGGATCGACCTGCCGGCGCTGGCCTTCGACACCTTCGCGAACGCCCATAACGGCTACGGATCGTTCGAGGATCTCGAAGGCGCCACCTTGGACGACGCTGCCAGCTTCTACCGCGCCTACTACGCCCCGGCGAACGCCGTGGTGGTGGTCGCCGGCGACTGCTCCCCGGGCCCGGCACTCGAGCTGGTGGAGCGTGCTTTCGGCGCCATCGAGCCGCGCCCCGCCCCGCCCCGCCCGTCGTTCGCCGAGCCGCCGCTCGACGCGCCTCGCCACCGTCGCCGCCACGACCCGCTCGCCCCCACCCCCGCCGTCGCCTACGGGCTGCGGGCCCCGGACCCGCTGGCGGCGACCGACCAGCTGCTCGCTGCCAGCGTGGTGGCCGCCCTGCTCGCCGACGGGGAGTCGAGCCGGCTGCGCCGGCGCCTGGTCCACGAGGAGCAGGTGGTGACCGAGCTGGCCTGCTACGCCGGGACCTTCGGCGACGCCCTGTCCACGCGGGACCCGGCGCTGTTCCAGATCCTGCTGTTCCACCCCGGCCGCCGTCCCGAGACGGCGCTGCGCCGGGCGGTGCTCGAGGAGATCGAGCGCCTGGCCGAACAGGGCCCCGATCCCGACGAGCTGGCCCGGATCCGCTCGTCGGCGACCGCAGCCCGCTGGCGCGAGATGGACCAGATCCTCGAGCGGGCGCTGGCCCTGGCGGATGCCACCGTGATCCACGACCGGCCCGAGCTGGTAGCCGAGATCCCCGGCCGCCTCGACGCCGTGTCGGCCGACGACGTCCGAGCCGCGGCAGGCGCCCTGGCCGCCCAGCACATCGCCGTGCTGGAAGTCCTGCCCGGCACCGAGGAGCCCGGCTCGTGAGCACGTACGTGGCACTGGCCCGACCGACGGAGCACCCCGAGGAGCCTGTGTCGTGAGCACGTCTACGCCACCGGCGAGAAGCCGACCTGAGCTGCCCGTCGTCGACTCGGTGCCCCGGATCGACGACGCCGTCGAGGCCCGCCTCGGCGGCTGGCTGCGCACCGTCGCGGTACGCCGCGCCACGGTACCCATGG
>JAKAQW010000076.1 GCA_021819525.1 Actinomycetes bacterium | reverse complement strand
TTCCGATCGGGCACGATCCAGGTACTGCCAGGCGAGAAGCGCACAGCGCAGAACGCTCTGAGCACGGGTCTCGGCGTGCCGGGGGCGGGGGGTGCCTCATCCGGCCAAGGCAGCGAGGAGCCGGCACCTGGTAGTGGTGTAGGCACCTCGGGTGAAGGCCCGGCGCTTCGAGGCGAGCCAGAGCCCGCTGTGGCGGGATCTGCGCTGCCGGCAGGCAGTGGCACCGGGTCGGGGTCTGCGTCCGGGCCTGCCCCGGGTGGGGCGGGCGGCGAGGGGGCAGCCGGTGGCCCATCAGCACGACACGGCACCGCCACCACCGCCACGGCGCCAGCCACAGGTTCTCCGGCGACAGCGAGGGCGAGGGCGCTGTCGGTGCCTGGAGCTGTCGGCGGGGGGGCAGAGGGGACCGTAGCCACTCCCGGGGCACCCGCCGCCGGCGAGACCAGCAGATCCCAGGGTGCAGCCAGCGCTGCGGAAGGCCCGGCCCCGCGTGCCGGTGCCACGTCACTTGGACCCTCGAGGCCCGACGTCGGCAGGGTGTCGACCCCGGCGGCACCGGTTGGCGACGGCGCTGTCGCTGTGACTGGTGGCACCAACCCCGTTGCAGAGACAAGCGTGCAACCGCCGGCCTCCGATCCCCGGGCCGTCTCGGATCAGGCGCCGTCCCCCAGTGCCCAGCTGCTCCAGGTGCTCACCCCGCTGCGCTCTGTCGGTGGCGTCCACCAGCTCGTCTTGGCCCTCGATCCCCCAGGGCTCGGCACCGTACGAGCAGAAGTCGTCGTGGCGGGCACTGCGCTGTCGGTGCATCTCGTTGCCGATACCGCCGAGGGCCATCAGGCCCTTGCCGAAGCGCTTCCCCACCTCGAAGGAGAGATAGCCGGGGCTGCTCACCAGGTGTCGGTGTCGCTCGCCCACGGTGAGAAGCGGCAGCCGTCGCCGTGGCCCCAGACCGGCCGTCGAGGGGGGGCGGGAGCGCCCGGCAGCAGGGACAGCCCTGACCAAGATACGCATGGGAGGCCTCTGCGCCCTGCGCCGACGTCGACCATCGACCTCCGTCTGTGAGATCGCCCGCCGGTGTCCACCCAGTGAAAGGACTGCATCTATGACCGCCATTGCCGGCATCGTCAGCTCGCCAGCCGCCGCTTCTGCGGGGTCCGCACCGCAGGGCGCCGTGGCGGCGAGTGCTGCAGGCGGGACGAGCCCGCTGAACCAGCTCGACAATACCCAGACCTTCTTGCAGCTGCTGGTGGCGCAGCTCGAGAACCAGAACCCGACCAGCCCGACGAACCCGACGTCGTTCATGACGGAGATCTCACAGCTCGCCGGGGTGGAGTCCCAGACGTCGCTGTCGTCAGAAGAAGAGGTGGTGGCGGCCGACACCATGCTGGGCAAGCAGGTCACCGGGCGCGGCACCGGTGGCGTGGTGAGCGGTGTCGTAAGCGGTGTGCTGCTCGGCTCGTCGGGGACCCCGGAGCTGACCCTGGGCAACAGCGGCACCCGATTGGCCTTGTCGGCGGTGACCAAGGTGGAGCAGGCCGCTGCACCGGGGATCGAGAACACCACGACCTCGACCGCCAAGAACCCCACGACCTCGGCCTCGGTGTCCTGAGATCGTCAGCTCACCGTCGCGCAGGACCCCTCGTACCTCTAGCCGATCACTCCTCCAACGAAAGGAACCCTCCCGATGGAACAGTCACTGCTCGCAGCGTCGTCCGGGATCAACGCCAACCAGACGTGGCTCGATGCCATCGGCAACAACATTGCCAATTCGAACACCACCTCCTACAAGCAAGAAGAGGTGGGGTTCAGCGATCTGCTGGCCGAGCAGTTGACGCCCGCTGCTGCTCCCACTGCCACGAACGGCGGTCTCAACCCTGCATCTGTCGGGGCCGGTGTCCAGGTGGGAACGGTCGTCGAGGATCAGACCCAGGGGTCGATCCAGCAGACGAACGTGCCGACGGACCTCGCCATCCAGGGGGGTGGCTACCTGGTCGCCAGCCAAGGCGGCCAGGTCTTCTACACCCGAGACGGGCAGCTGTCGGTGGATGCCACCGGGCAGCTCACCGCGCCGAACGGTGCGCTCATCCAGGGATGGGAGGCAAGCTCATCGGGGGCGATCAACACCAACGCTCCGCTTACGAACTTGACCATTCCCACCGCCGCCACCTTGCCCGCAACGGCCACCTCGGCCATCACCCTCGGCGGCAACCTGCCGGCAGGAGGTACCTCGCCGGTCAGCTTCACCTACAACGCGTACGACTCGCTCGGTGATCCGGTCCCCGTCACCGTCACGTTCACCCCGAGCACCACCACGCCGGACACCTGGACCATGCAGGCCACCGTCCCGAGCTCCAGTGGGACCCCCACCAATCTCTTCTCCACTGCCCCTACCGTCACGTTCTCTTCGAGTGGGACCTTGAAGTCGATCTCCGGGGTGACTGCCAACAGCAACGGCTCGTACACCGTTCCCGTCACCACGATGCCTGGCGCTCCTTACCAGTTCGCCACCGGAGCGACGCTGAGCATCGACTTTCCCGCACCGAGCTCCTCGCAGGCCGTCACCCAGGACGCGGGCAGCCAAAGTGTCCAAGGCACCAGCCAGAACGGCAGCGCGGCAGGAACCTTGGAGAGCTACTCCATCGGTGGCAACGGGATCATCACTGGTTCGTTCTCCAACGGACAGACACAGAGCATCGGGCAGATCGCTCTCGCCACCTTCCCCAATGCCCAGGGGCTGCTGAGCACTGGCAACCTCATGTACCAGGTAAGCGCGAACTCCGGCCAGCCGAACGTGACCACCCCGGGGTCCGGCAAAGCGGGCACGTTGATCGGTGGCGCGCTCGAGGCGTCCAACGTCAACCTGTCCGCACAGTTGACCGACCTGATCGTCGCCCAGGAGGCGTACCAGGCGAACAGCAAGGTGATCACCACCTCGGACACCGCCATCCAGTCGCTCCTGCAAGTGCCGTAATAAAAATACCCATCAACGGCCGGCCATCGCCGGTCGATCCATGGAGCGAGGCCTGTGAACCCCATGACCCTGGACACTCGAGCGCTAGGCGACACAGACATGGCGACTCCTACCCGGCGGGTGCGGAGCTACGACTTCCACCAGCAAGACACGCTCGATCGTGGCCGGCTCCGGCGCCTCCAGCCTGTGCTCGAGGTGCTGGCGCACCGCGTGGCCGGCGCGCTCACCAGCACGTTGCGCCACACGGTGCGCGTCGAGATCGGCGACGTCGAACAGCAGCGGTGGGAGACCTACACGGCGGCACTGCCCGAGCCGACCTTCTTGTCGAGTGTCACCGTCACGCCCTACGGCGGGCGGCTGGTGCTGCACCTGCCGCTACCGTTCGCCTTGACGCTGGTGGAAGTCCGTCTGGGCGGGCCGGCGACGGGTGCGCAGCCGGCCCGGTCGCTCACCGACATCGAGCAGCGCGTCGTCAGCGACATCGCCCAGCAGGCCCTGGCCGAGGTACCACCGTCGTTCGCCCCGGTGCTTAGCATCGGCGTCGGGGCCATGTCGTGCGTGGTGAGCAGCATGTTCCTGCCTGCGGTGAGACCGAGCGAGGTGTGCCTGCTCGTCTCGATGCGGGTCGAGGTGGCTGACGTCGGCACCTTCGACGCCAGCTTGTGCCTGCCTGTCACGATGCTCGTGCCCACGCTCGATGCATTGGAGCATCTGGACAAGGCGGCGACAGATGCCGAACCCGACCAGCAGCGAGGCGACGAGCTGCAACGGCGGCTCCTCGATGCTCCGGTGGAAGCCGTCATGTGCTTCCCCGACATTGCCCTGTCGCCCGAGGAGCTGCTCGGGCTGGTGCCTGGTGACGTGGTGAGCCTGCGCCACGAGGTCGGCGCGCCGCTGGTCCTTCGAGTAGGCGGGGTGTCGTTTTGTGAGGTGGTGGCCACCAGTCAGGGCAAGCGCCTGGCTGGCATGGTCGTGGAGAGTGACGAGGAGAGGAGGCGACAGCCATGAACAGCGAGACGGCAACTTCCGACATGGGCCTGCGAGTTGGAGCAGAGCCCGTCGGCGACACAACGGGAGGCGCAGCTTCCGGGGGAGGTCGCAGCGACGCCGGCTCGGTGCCTGACGCGATGCTCGTCGGTCCCGGCGTCTCCGAAGGTGCCTACGGGATCGGCACCGCCGCGACGCATGGTGGGCTTGCTTCGGCGGCGGCTGTGCCGACCGGGGCAGCACACGGGGCACCTGCTGCGAGCACCGACGGTGGTGCGCTTGATGCTTCAGCGGCGTTGCGTCCCCTCGACCTGCTGCACAAGGTGGAGATGGCAGTGACAGTAGAGCTGGGACGCACCCGTATCCTCGTGCGCGACCTGCTCAGGCTCCAGGTAGGCAGCATCGTAGAGCTCGACCGGCCGGTGGGAGGCCCCGTCGACGTGATGGTGAACGGCACCTTGCTGGCCCGGGGCGAAGTGGTGGTGGTCGACGACGAGCTCGGCGTGCGCATCACCGAGGTGGTCAGCAGCTCTGGAGATCGCTGAGCCCATGCTGGCAGGAAGCGACCAGATCCTGGCACTGGGGACAGCTGTCTCTCACGTGGCCGGCGCCACGTTCTCGTCGCACGTCGTCGGTCTCGTGGTCGGCCATGGTGGCCATGTTGTCCATGACACCGTGAAAGCTCACCACTCGACGACACCGGCGCTGGGCGCCGGGGCACCGACAGTGTCGGCCGGGCACATGCTCCTCCAGCTCCTACTGGGCATGGCCGTCATCGTCGGGGTCATCGTCCTTGGCACCAAGTTTGCCCGTGGCCGGCGCCACGTCTTGGCGTCGGGTGGTGGTCCAGGACGTCGCAGGGGACTCGTGCAGGTGCTCGGCCGCCAACCCTTGGGGAAAGGGGTGTCGGTGGCCGTCGTCCAGGTGGGAGAACGGGCCTACCTCCTCGGGGTGACCTCGAGCGGTGTACGCCGACTCGGGGAGACCGATGCTCAGAGCCTGGTCACCTCGACTGAGCTGAACGCAGGTGGCAACGTAGTTGGCAATCGCACGGTAACAGCAGTGCGTGACCTGGTTCTAGCCCGCTTAGGGTGGCGAGGTGCCGGCACCCCGCTGGCCACGGCTCCGGGGACGGGTATGACCCCGATTGCACTCACCGGCAGTGCTCGTGAGGGCAGTAGGTCTGCCACAGGTGGGCGGGACCACGCCGCGTCTGGGAGGCAAGCCGGTTCGCCCGGCACAAGCACGGTTCGTCTCCACGGAACGGGCGCGTTTCCCTTGACAGAGATCGGCAACGTTCGTCACCGAGGGACAGGCGGGACCCACCCCGCAGCGACATGGACGTCGGTCATCGAGCACCTACGGGAGCGCACCGTTCGCCGGGCATGACCCGGCGACAGCACCCGCCGAGCTGAGAAGGACCAGGCCATGTCGATGCTTATTGCTGCCCCCTGCCGAGACACGCCCGTCCCGGCGAGCCGGTTCGCCCCTGTGCCAGCGCAGTGCGCGGGGGTGCACGACGACGTGGTGATGACATGGCAGCGGTGATGGCCGGGGTGCTCGGCGGTTCCTTCGCGCCGCACCTGCTGGCTGCCGGATCGTCCATCACGGTGAACTTGGGCAAGACACTGGGCAAGCCATCGGAGAGCATCCTGGTCATCTTGGCGATCGCCGTGCTGTCGGTGGCGCCCTCGATGCTCATCTTGCTCACCGGGTTCACCCGGATCGTCATCGTGCTCAGCTTGACTCGCAACGCGCTCGGGCTCGCCAGCATCCCGCCCAACCAGGTGCTGGCCGGCCTCGCGCTGTTCCTGGCGCTGTTCTTGATGTTCCCGACGCTCCAGCAGATCGACAAGGTGGCCGTACAGCCGTACCTGCACGGCAAGGAGACAGCCACCCAGGCGTACCGGGAGGCGGAAGTCCCACTGCGCAGCTGGATGCTCGCTCAGACCGGCGGCAGTGAGCTGGCGCTTACCACCAGCATCGACCACGAGCACCCCGCAGAGCCGTCGGATGTGTCGATGGCAGCCCTCATCCCCGCCTTCTTGCTGTCACAGCTGACCGACGCGTTCATCATCGGGTTCGTGATCTTCGTGCCGTTCCTCATCATCGACCTGGTGGTGTCCTCCGCGCTCATGTCGATCGGCGTCGTCATGCTGCCCCCGACCCTGGTGTCGCTGCCGTTCAAGCTGCTGCTGTTCGTCATGGTGGACGGCTGGGTGCTCATCACGAAGTCACTGGTGGTGAGCTTCCATTGACCGACGTCGAGGTAACCCACCTGGCCACCCAGGCCCTGCTCATGGGGGCGAAGCTGGCTGCTCCGATCCTTCTGGCCGCGCTCGTCGTCGGGCTCGCCGTGTCGCTGTTCCAGTCGGTCACCCAGCTCCAAGAAGTCACCCTCACCTTCGTGCCCAAGCTGGTCGCCATCTCGCTCGTGCTGCTGTTCCTCGGCAATTGGATGCTCACCCAGTTCATCGGCTACGTCCAGTTGCTGTTCGGGCAGATCCCCGCCTTGCTCGGCCACTAGCGGCGCCGTGCACATCGACCTCAACGCCACCTGGCTGCTCGCGTTCTTACTGGCGTCGGTACGTGCCGCGGCGTGGCTGGCGGTGGTGCCGCCGTTCGCCAGCGTGGGTGCCGTGCCTCGGATGGCGGTGGTAGGGATCGCCGGCGGGTTCGGGGTGCTCTCCGCTCCGCTGCTCATGGCCAGCGGGGTGCCCACCGACACTGCCGGACTGATCGGATCGCTGGTCGTCCAAGTGGTGGTGGGAGTGGCGCTCGGCTTCTCGGTACAGATCCTCGTCTCGGCGGTGTCGGCGGCTGGCAGCATGATCGACCTGCTCAGTGGGGTGAACCCGCTCCCGTCTTTCGACCCGCTGTCACAGAGCCAGGTTCCCCTGTTCGGACGGCTCTACGACCAGGTGGCCATCGTCTGCTTGTTCGTGAGCAACGGCGAGCTCCTGCTCGTGCGGGGCTTCGAGTACTCGTTCAGCGTGAACGTGGCGGGCATCTTCCAAGGTAGCGACCTCGCCGGTGTGCTCGTCGGCGACCTGGCGACATTCTTCACCGCCACGCTGGAGATCGCCGCGCCGGTCCTGGTGGTGTTGTTCGCCATCCAGATTGCCTTGGCGCTGGTGGCCAAGGCAGCCCCGCAGATCAACGCGTGGTGGCTCGGGATGCCGCTGCAGATCCTCCTGGCGTTGATCCTGAGCGCGTTCGCCATCCGGGTCGTCCCGCCCTACCTGTCGGAGCTCGTCACCCGCTCGTTGCAAGATGCCCATGTCTTGCTCGGTGCGAGCTGACCGGCAGGTTCCAAGAGCAGCGTCATGGCCGGTACTGGACAGGACAAGCAGGATCGCACGGAGAAGCCATCTGCCAAGCACAAGCGCGACGCTCGCCAGCAGGGGCAGGTCGCGAAGACCAGGGAGCTGGGCGGCTGGCTGTCGCTGCTGGTAGTGGCACAGGTGCTCCCCGCGATCATGCGCAGCGCTACGAGCCACCTCACCGGACTGTTCGGCCAAGTGGCCAACGTCATCACGGATCCCACCCCGGCGGCGGCGCTCAGGACGATGAGCAGCGGCCTCGCCCTGGCAGTCACCATCTCGTGGCCCGTCATAGCGCTGGCGGCCGCGCTGTCGCTGTTCGCCACGGTGGCCCAAGTCGGCTTCGTCTTCTCGCTGAAAGCGGCAGCACCGCAATTCTCCCGGCTCAACCCCATCGCGGGCATCAAGCAATTGCTCTCTCCAGCCACGGCGTGGAGCCTGGTCAAGGAGGTGCTGAAGCTCGTCGTCGTAGGTCTGCTGTCCTACCAGGTCATCGGCGCCATGGTGCGCGAGATCGTCCTGGCGCAACCGACCGGGCTCGGCGCGGTGATCGCCTATACCGCCGAGACGCTGCTGGGCCTGGTGCGCGAGGTGGCGGTAGCAGGGCTGGTGATCGCCGTCGGTGACTATGCCTACCAGCGGCACCAGACGAGCACCCAGCTGAAGATGACCAAGCAGGAGGTGAAGGAAGAGAACCGCCAGCAGCAAGGCGACCCGCTGCTCAAGGGCGCGATCCGGCGCAAGCAGGTGTCGCTCAGCCGGTCACGGATGATGGCAGCTGTCGCCGGGGCGGACGTGGTGGTGACCAACCCGACCCATGTCGCTGTGGCGCTGCGCTACGAGCCGGGCCAGGGCCAGGCGCCGCGAGTGGTGGCCAAAGGATCCGATCAGCTCGCGGCGCGCATCCGCCAGGAGGCCCAGGCCCACGGGGTCCCGGTGGTCGAGGATCCGCCGCTCGCGCGCGCCGTCTTCGGTGCCTGTGAGCTCGACGCCGTCATTCCGGTCGAGCTGTACGTGGCTGTCGCCCGGCTCCTGGCCTTCGTGCTCAGCTTGCCGGCAGTGGTGAAGGCCTCGGGCATCGTGCACCGACGGCCCTCTTCGGCAATGGTCGGATAGTGCTGGTCCGCTGCCAGCGCGCGCCGCTGGTGTGAGGTTGCCGGGCATCTCGAACGTGCGCCGACGCTCAAGGTCTTGGAGCTGTTGGCCGACAGTGACGCCATGGACCGCGAGCCCCTGCCTGCTCGGGCGCCCTGACTTCGCCCGACAGGTCGGAGCTGAGATCTTCGCGTTGGACGCAGAGCAGCGGGTCGGTGATCTCCTGCGATGCCTAAGTGGGCCGGGCGAAGGGCTCGCGTTGCGGCGGCTGACGCTGCTCGAACGCGCCGGGACGGGCCAGGCGCTCGGAGCCCGACTATCCTGACCGGGTCCGCCTGCGCCGTTCTCCGACGACGAGAGAGGACGGCTGTGCTGCGGCGATCGAGAGGGACCGTGAACGTTTCTGATCTACGTGGCCGACGAGTCGCCTTTTGCGCCTCGGGCGGGCTCGACAGCTGCACTGTCACCCACTGGCTGACCGAGCAAGGGGTGGAGGTGGTGAGCTACACCGCCGATCTCGGTCAGAGCGACGAGGAGGACCTGGGGGCGGTCGCCGAGCGGATGCAAGCGTGTGGCGCGGTCGCGGCGCACGTGGTCCCGCTGCGTGACCAGATGGCCGAGGCCGGGTTACGGGCCGTCCAGGCGCAGGCCCGCTACGAAGGCGGCTACTGGAACACCACGCCTTTGGCCCGTTACGTGACCGTCCGCGGGGTGCTGCCGCTGGCCATGGCGGCTGGCGAGAGGGTGCTCAGCCATGGCAGCACCGGGCGGGGCAACGACCAAGTCCGGTTCCAGCTGGCCACGAACATGCTCGCCCCAGCCATGGAGGTCTACGCCCCCTGGCGGGACCAGGCTTTCCTCGACGCGTTCGGTGGACGAGAGGAGATGATCGCCTACTGCACCGAGCGGGGACTGCCCATCAAGGCGCCCAGCAAGGCGCGTTACTCCACCGACGCGAACTTGCTGGGGCTCACCCACGAGGCCGGAGAGCTCGAGTCGCTCGTCACCCCGGCGAGCTTCGTGGAACCGGAGATGGGTGTGCGACCCTTCGACGCGCCCGATCGTCCGGAACGGCTCACGCTGCGCTTCGAGCGAGGTAGGCCGCTGGCCATCGACGACACCACGCTCGCCGATGCCGTCGCGGCGTTCGCCGTGGCGAACGAGCGAGCCGGGCGCCACGGGGTCGGCATCAACCTGCACCTGGTGGAGAACCGGTTCGTGGGGGTGAAGTCGCGCGGGGTCTACGAGGCTCCAGGACTGGAGCTCATCGGATCCGCCTACGCGATGCTGCTGCAGCTGGTGCTCGACCGCCGGGCTCGGCGGCTCTTCGACGCGAACGCAGGCTTCCTAGCCGAGCAGATCTACCAGGGGTACGGCGAGGATCTGGCCTCGCGCCTGGCCCAGGAGCTCGCCGGATCGGTAGCCGAGCTGGTCACCGGCACGATCACCGTCGAGCTCTACAAAGGCACCGTCGGCTTCGTGTCGGCCTGCGACGTGCCGCACTCGCTGTACGTCGAGGAGGCGGCGTCGATGGCCCGTTCCGACGCCTTCGATCACAGTGACTCCGAAGGCTTCGTCCGGGTGCTCGGGGTCGGCGCCCGAGCCTCGTCGCTTCGCGGCCAGGTGGCCGGCGCGCTGTCGCCACAGGCGCCGGCACCACAGACGCCGCCGTCGTGACCAAGCTGTGCTTCGTGCCCAGAGGCGCAGCCACGAGCGACCGGTTCGCGGTGCCTGGAAAGACAGCGGTCGTCACCGGCGGGTCCCGTCGCATCGCCGCCGTGGGGGCCAGCCTGGCACGCTGAGCAAGCACATGGAATTGACCCGGCTCAGCAGGCCGTCGCGAATCGGCCCGGAACGGCCCATCTTGCGGGCGAAAGGCCTGGTCGCTGTCCGCTCGAACCGTATTGCGCGACGGCGTGTCAGCTCACCATCAGCACATGGATGGGCAGGTCGCCGAGCTGGGGGCGCCCGTGGAGGGCCGAGAGCTCGAGCAGGGCGGTGAGGGCGACCACGCTGGCGCCCGCGGCGCGAGCCAGCCGGCAGGCGGCCGCCGCAGTCCCGCCGGTAGCGATGACGTCGTCGACCAGCAACACCCGCTGACCTTGGTGCACGGCGCCCTGGTGCATCTCGAGCGCGGCCTGACCGTACTCGAGGGTGTACTGCTCGCTCCACGACGGGCCCGGCAGCTTGCCGGCCTTGCGCAAGGGGACGAAACCGGCTCCAAGGGCCGCTGCGGTGGCCGCGCCGAGGATGAAGCCCCGTGCTTCGATCCCGGCTACGACGTCGACATCCCCGCGAAACGGCGCGGCCAGCGCCTCGATGACGGCGCCGAAGGTCGGGCCATCGGCCAGGATCGGGGTGATGTCCTTGAAGACGACACCGGGCTCGGGAAAGTCCGCCACGTCGCGGATGAGCTCGACGAGCCGGGCTACCAGGCCAGCGCCGGCGGTGCCGGCAGCTGGCGCGGTGGGTGGGTGCTCACCACCGGCCTTCGGCTCGGTCGGCCCGAGTGAAGCGATGGTCTCGAACGGGGTGCTCTTCATGGTGACGGCGGCTCCTGGTCGCTTCGATCATGGTGGCACGAGCAGTGTCTGTGCCAGCCCGGCCCGAGCACGCGGTGCGCGGACATCACCTTCGTCTCGTGGTAAGCGGTCGGCTCCGGGCGCGACGATGCCAGTCCGAGCGTAAGGGCTCGGACCGGCATCGTGGCGGTCGCGCTGTGCGCGGAGCGGCGCTGGGGGAGGGGGCCCAGCTCGCTGGCGTACCGGCGACCAAGCTGGGGGCTTACCGGTCGGTGTGCCGGCGAGCCGTCTGGAGCTGCTGGCTCGAGTGTGCCGGGCGGCCGTGGTGCGGGCGCGGGGCGCAGGCGCTGGGCTCGCACCAGGGAGTCACTGGGGAGGGCCGGACGCCAAGGTGATCGAGGCGCTCTGGTGCGTGCCCGTGGGAGTCACCCACCCGACCTGCACCTTGTTCCCAGGGCGGTACTGCAGCAGGGTGTTCGTCAGATCGCTGGTCGAAGCGATGGTGGTGCCGTTGACCGAGTCGATGACGTCGTTTGCAGCCAGCCCGCTCGAGGCGGCCGGTGCGCCGGGCACCGTCCCGCAGACCAACGCGCCTGGAGCCGGGGTGCCGCTGCCACCCGTGCCCCCGAAGCCACCCCCGAAGCCGCTACCGAAGCCACCCCCGAAGCCGCTACCACCACCGCCGCCGGTGCAGCTGGCGCCGGTGGCCACCTCGACACCGAGGAAGGCGGTCGGCCCGACATGCACCGACGTCGACGCCTTGCCCGCTTCGATCTGCTTGGCGATGCGCCGCACGGTGTTGATCGGGATGGCGTAGCCCTGGACGCCGCTACCGGCTCCCTGGAAGGAGAAGCCGTTCGAGGCGGCGGTGTCCATGCCGATGACCTGGCCTGACGTGTTGACCATCGGCCCGCCCGAGTCGCCGGGCTGGATGTCGGCGTCGGTCTCGATCATGTTGCTCAGCTGCTCCGTGGTGCCGTCGGCTGCGTCGCTCGCGGTGATGGACTGGTCCAGTGCGGTGATGGTCCCAGGCGCCACGCTGGGGGTACCCCCGACGCCGCCGGCGTTGCCGATGCTCACCACCCCGGTGCCCACGGTCGCGGTCGACGAGTTGCCGAAGCTCACGGTGTGGAGGCCCGAAGCTCCATGGAGCTGGAGGACGGCGACGTCGGCGTTGTGGTCGTAGCCCACCACGGTGGCCCCGTAGGTCTGGCCGTTGCCGAGGTCGGTCACCTTGATGCTGGTGGCCTGCTCGATCACGTGGTTGTTGGTGATCACCTCACCGTTGGAGGTGACCACCATGCCTGTCCCGGCTGCTTCCTCGCCGGTGTTGTAGCCGACCACGGTGTCGATGTCGACCAGGCCCGGGTCGACCTTGGCGGCGATGGCACTGGCATCAGCAGGGCCAGAGACACCAGGTGTCGCAGAGCCGCCGTTCGAGGCGCCCGATCCGTTGCCCAGGCTGCTGGGGGTCAGCAGCGACGAGTTGCTCGCGGTCGGAGCCGACGAGAACGCCTGCCGGCCGACGAGGATCCCCACCCCGGCAGCCACCAGCACTGCAACCGTGGTGCCGGCCAGGGCCCGCATGCGCTTGGTACGCGGCGAGACCTGCTTCTTCGGCGGGGGGTAGTACGAACCGGCCGGTGGCCACCATGGACCCCACGGTCCGCCGGGGGCGCCGGGGCCGCCGGTCGTGCCCGGGCCACCCACCGCGCTGCCTGGCCAGGCAGGGCTGGGAGCAGCACCGCTGCCCCACGCCTGCCCACCGCCGGCCGGGCCCCACGGCTGCGCGCCGGGCGGTTCCCAGAATTGGCCTGCCGTCGGTGCCCACCCGGACCACAGCTGCCCGCTATCGGGGCCGCCCGGATGGCTTGGCGGGGTGCCGTGAGACCACCCGAGGTCGCTCGCGGGGTCAGGGGGGACGCCGGGAGCCGCCGGCCAGGTCGCCGTCGCCGGTTGCTCGGTGGTAGGCGGCTCGATCGAGCCGGCTGGGCCGATCGGGTCTGCGGGCCCGGCCCCAGGAGCCGGGCCAGGTGCACTCGACATCGGCGAAGTGGCCGGCTCCGGCGGCGGGGCCGACGCGCCGGGGGGTAGGTGGCTCTCGCCGGGGGGCTTCTCGCTCTCGGGCTCGAACCCTGGGTGCTCGCTCATCGTTGCCTCCTTGGCTGCCAGGCGGTGGTCGCCTGGTGCAGCGTGCGCTCGGCAGCTGTTCCCTCTGGACGCCGTTGTACGGTTCCCAGTTCACCGGGCGAACCTGTGAAAAAGCTTTCGGTCCTCTGTGGGTCTTGTGTGCTTTGGGTCCGATCGCCGGCTTGCCGTATCGGACCAAGCCCGCTACCAGGATCGACGCTGCTGTGGGGGCCGCTGGCCGGGGTCGGAGCTTGGGGGGGGTGGCCATCGGGAGCATCGCTGCCCGCCGCCGGCCGGACGAACGCGGCCGCGCCGACCTCGGGCCTGCGCTCCTCCTGCTCGATGTAGGTAGCCAGCAGGAGGCGGTCGACGGTAGTGAGCGGCGGGTGCAGCGAGCGGGGCCACAGGTGGCGGTGCCACACCACGTTGACTTCTGCAGCGTAGAGCACCAGGCGCATCGTGAGGTACAGCCAGGCCAGTGCCCCGAGGACGACGGCGAAGAAGCCGTAGATGGCAGTGTCGTCGCGCAGGTCGTGGGCGACCAGGTACGCGCCGGCTCCTTGGAGGACGCTCCAACCGACCCCGGCCACCACGACGCCAGGCAGGAGCTGCCCGGTACCCACCCTCTGGGGAGTGAGTGCACGGAAGGCCATGCCCATCATGACCACGTTCACGATCAGCGATCCCGTCCCGACCACGATCCGCAGTATCAGGCCGTGGGTGGCAGTGTCGGTGGCGACGGTGGACAAGCCGGTGCTCAGGACCAGGAAGAGGCCGAGCCCGCCGAGCACGGCTACGCTGCGCACGAGGCGCGGCAGGTAGCCAGGTCGCTGGGTCTTCGGGATGTTCCACACCTCGGCCATGGCGTACTGGCCGGCCTGGGCGGCACCGAGCGAGCCCCACAGCAAGCCGAGCACTCCCACCAGGAGGCCGATCGCGCTGTCGCGGTGCAGGGCGTGGATGTTGGCTCCCAATCGGGTGCCGATGACCGGGAACTGGCGAAGCGCCGAGCCGACGACCTCGTGGGTCAGGCGCGAGGAGCTGCCCGCCACCATGCCGAGGACCGTGACCAGCACGAGCAGGAGCGGGAACAGTGCCAGGAACGCGTTGTAGGTCAGCAAGGTAGCCAGCGAGCCGCCGTTGTCGTCCCCGTACTTCTTGTTGACAGCCCAGAAGAAGGCCAGCGGCGCGTAGCGCTGCTGGGTGCGATCGGCTCGCTCCAGGAGACGGTGGACGGGGCTCACCGGGTGGTCGCAGGGAGGTGATGGTCACTGCTCGGCGTGCAACACCGTGCCATGGGTCTTCGCTCCGCGTGGGCTCGGGGCAGGTCGGCCCGCCGCCAGAGGCAGGTCGCAGCCGTGCCACCGACGAGGCCGCTGTCGATACGGCTGTCCAGCAAGATGCCGGCTGCGCCGCGATTGGGCGCGCCCGGCGTCTACCGGTCATCATCGTACGGTGTCGGACGGACCCATCGCCTACCCCGGTCCCGACCAGCCCGCTCGACGGTCGACGCCGCCGCAGTGGCCCGCGGCGGGCAGCGGTGCTGGAGCCGTGCACCGAGGGAGCCTGCTGGTGGCGGCGCCGCAGCTCACCGACCCGAACTTCCATCGCACAGTGGTGCTCGTGGTGGAGCACGACGAGAACGGCAGCGTGGGGCTGGTCCTGAACCGACCGGCGGCCACCGAGGTGTCGGCGATCCTGCCGCAGTGGGGGATCGGCGGGATCCTGGCCGACCCGCCGGTGGTGTTCGTCGGCGGCCCGGTGGCGCCCGACGTGGCGATCGGGCTGGCTCGCCTGCTCGGAGCCGCTCCACCGGGTGCCGATGCGGGCCTCGTCGGCGAGCACGACCTGGTCGATCTGGCGGCTGGTCCCGACGAGCAGCAGCGATCGGTGCGGCAGCTACGGGTGTTCGTGGGCTACGCCGGCTGGGGCCCTGGCCAGCTCCAAGCCGAATGCCGCTCGGGAGCCTGGTTCGTCGTTCCCGCCCAGGCAGGTGACCTCTTGTCGCCCGAGCCGCAGGAGCTGTGGCGCCGTGTCCTGCGACGCCAGCCCGGGCGCCTCGCGATGCTCGCGTCGTTCCCGGCCGATCCAGCCGTGAACTGAGCCGGCGTCGGACCGGCGCCCGCCTGCCCCGTAGGATGGCCGACGATGAGCGGGTGGGGCGACAGCGGCGCTGGGCAGCTCCCTTCCGCAGGGGGCGTAGCGGCCCGCCGGGCGGGTCGGGCGGATGTCGCGGACCTCGTCGGCGTCCTCGTGCGGGCGTTCGAAGACGACCCGGTGTCGACGTACCTCTTCCCGCGCCGCCATGTCCGGCGCCGGGGCCTGCGCCGCTTCTTCCGGATCCAGCTCCGACGGCTGTTCGTCGACACCGGAGAGATCTGGACGACCAGCGATCGCCTCGGCGCCGCGCTGTGGGTGCCGCCGGGGGCGACCCATCCGGCCAGCTGGCGGGATCTGGTGGTCTTGGCGCCGGTGCTGGCCGACCTGGTGGCTGGCGGTCGTCCGGCGGCATCGCTGCGGTTGCTGGCCGAGGTGGAGCGAGTGCGTCCGAGCGAACCGCACTGGTACCTGGCGACGTTGGGCACAGACCCTCCGGCGCAGGGTCACGGGGTGGGATCCGCGTTGTTGGAAGCTGTGCTGGCCACGGTCGACGAGCAGCACCTTCCGGCGTACCTGGAGTCCTCCAAAGAGGCGAACATCTCCTTCTACACCCGCCACGGCTTCGAGGTGACCGGCGAGATCCGATCGGATGACGGGGGGGTCACGTTGTGGCCGATGTGGCGCCGAGCTGGAAGCGCAAGGACCTGAGCCCGCGAGCCAGAGCTGCGAAGCTGGCGAGCTCGACCACGCAGCGGCTGGCGAGCTCGACCACGGCGAAGCTGGCGGGTTCGACCACGGCGTGGCTGGCGAGCTCGACCACGGCGTGGCTGGCGAGCTCGACCACGGCGTGGCTGGCGAGCTCGACCACGGCGTGGCTGGCGGGTTCGACCACGGCGTGGCTGGCGGGTTCGACCACGGCGTGGCGCCGACGTGGCGTCAAAGGGGCCTGAGCCGGGGTCTTCGTGGGTCAGCCGTTCGGGGCCCCCAGTGTCCGCAGCGATCCCTCGGCGCGAGCCAACCCGTCGGGATCGATGGGTCGCAGCCCCATCGGCAGCGTGCCCGGTCCCCTGCCCAACCGACGGGTAGCGTCGATCACGGCCCGGGCCGGCGCGGAAGGCAGCCCCCGGCTGCGGAGGGCCAGACCCACGATGCGCGGG
This sequence comes from Actinomycetes bacterium, assembly GCA_021819525.1. GTDB lineage: Bacteria > Actinomycetota > Acidimicrobiia > Acidimicrobiales > UBA8190 > JAKAQW01. Next base: position 102 of record JAKAQW010000076.1, on the reverse strand, counting down.
GGCATGCCGGTGATGGGGATGGACCGGAAGCGATCACGGAGGTGCGTGGGGACGGCGCTCGCCGGGAGGATGGCTGGACCGAATCCTTCGAAGACCAGGGAG
>JAKAQW010000299.1 GCA_021819525.1 Actinomycetes bacterium | reverse complement strand
TCCGATCTAACGCGTGTGCGCAGTGTATCGCCTAGTGGCGCCAGCCCCCTCACACCGAGCTGAGCACCCCTCACACCGAGCTGAGCACCCCTCACACCGAGCTGATCGTCACCTCCTCCGTCGTGTGAGCGGTCGCCCTCCGGCGGCCAGAGCAGGCTGGGATTCGGGCTGTGCCAGAGACGCTGGATCTGACAGAGAGGGCATCGGCCTCTGGGCAGGCGCCGCCAGGCGCCGCCCGCCTGCCGAGATCCCAGGGCTGTGAGTGGTTCCCCAGACCCGGGGCTGCGTCGCTTGGCCAACCTGCGCGGTCATCAGGTCCTGATGTCGCCGTTACGACACGAGCAGTCCCAGTGGGATCACGGCGACCCCGTCCTTCCGTCGGTACGCTTCGGGTCCGGTGGTAAGGACCACCAGGTCGACGCACTGACCCGGAATCTGCTGGCGCAGCCACCGCAGATGGGCCACGTCCCGGTCGTCGACGGTAGCGGACAGCTTCACCTCGATCCCGACGAACCCGCCCTCTCCCTCGACGATCATATCGACCTCATGGCGCCCGCCCCGGGTCCGAAGATGATGCACTCGTGCGTCGCAGCGCTGGGCCAGCGTGCGCACGCTGAGGACGGCGAGCGACTCGAAGAGGGCGCCAAGATAGGTCCCGTCTCGAGGGACGGGGGCGTCGGGGCAGGCACCAGCGAGCAGCGCGGTCGCTCCGAGCCGGACCAGGCGAGCGGCGAGGGACGGATCGGCGAGGTGGTGCTTCGGTGCTTCGGTAAGTGCGGACAGATGGTTGTGCGTCGGGAGCCACGCTGGCAGCGGGTCAAGGATCCGCAACGTGGTCAGGAGCTCGATGTAAGGCAGGGTCGTGGTCTTGGCCGGTTTGTCGCCGGCCCCAGCGGTTGCCGCATCGCGGATCTTCTCCCAACTGGCCGTGGTGCCGATCGCGGCGGCATAGCCGCGCAACCAAGCCGAGACAGTAGCCGGGTGTCGAACGTGCAAGCCCGCCTCGGGAATGTCGTGGTCCACGATGCGCTGCAAGTAGCTGTCGAGCTGGGCGCCGAGCGCCCTGCCAGTGAGATGGCGCATGCCCGGAAAGCCGCTCGCCACAATCTCGTCGGTGTAGTCACGCAAGGTGAGGGGACAGCGACCGTGCGGCTCGGCATCGCCACCGAGCAGTGCACCCAGGGACACCCCGGACGTCGTGCCGGTCCGCTCCGAGAGCGCCAGCGGGCGCATCGAGACCGTGGTGATCCGCCCTGCACCAGAGTGGGTTGCACCGGTGGGCGCCGACCCGGTGAGAAGAAACCTGCGCCCGGACGGGTCCTCGTCGACCAGCCGGCGAACGGCGTCGAGCACCTCGGGCACCCGCTGCCACTCGTCGACCAGTACCGGGCGGGGATCATCTCGCAGCACGAACGGGTCGGCGGCGACGACAGCACGCTCTGGTCCCACGTCAAGCCGCCGGATGGTGTGGCACCTCCTGGCCGCCGTCTCCGTCTTGCCTACGCCCTTGGGTCCGTCGAGCAGGATGGCGGGCAGCTGGGGGAACAGTTCGTCCAGGTCATCGTCCACCACTCGTCGCACATATGGTCCAGCGAAGGACACAGCCCGGTACATGACCCCTACGCTACCATCCGTGCAGCCCTTACGCTACCATCCGTGCAGCCTCTACGCTACCATCCGTGCAGCCCCTACGCTACCGTTTGCGCAACATGCGCCACCCTCATCCCGCTATCCAAGGGCGCCCCACCCGGCCATGGCGAGGGTCTGTGCGTCGGCGGCAACGGGGTCCATGTGGTCGCTAAGTCAGAAACAGGTCAGTCAGCGTCGACCGGCCACCGCGACCACGAAGCTCGCCCACCAGCGTGGACCCCAAGCGCGGCAGACAGGGATCGGCCACTAGGACAGCGTGCGTCGACGCGGTTCTGCGGTCGGCTCACAAGCTCGCCGACGACTGGTACAATGAGTCGTACCAGTGTCGAAGGAAGGGCAGCCGTGACCGTCACCGCCAGCGAGGCCCGCAAGAACCTGTTCCCGCTCATCGAGCAAGTCAACAACGACCGCCAGCCGATCGAGATCACCTCTCGTCGCGGCGACGCGGTGCTCGTGTCGCGCGCCGACTGGGAAGCGCTGAACGAGACGGCCATGCTGCTGCGAGTGCCTGCCAACGCCCAGTGGTTGTTGGAGAGCCTGGCAGAGGCCCGCGCCGGGGTACGAGAAGAGCACACCCTTGATCGGAGCTAGGTGCGACTCGTCTTCACCGCTCGCGGGTGGAAGGACTACGTCTGGTGGCAGGCGAATGACCGGGCCACCCTGAAGCGGATCAATCGCCTGGTCGACGATGCTCTGCGCGATCCGACGGCAGGTATTGGCAAGCCGGAACCGTTACGCCACGTACTCTCCGGATGCTGGTCACGGCGCATCGACGAGGAGCACCGGCTGGTGTATCTCGTCGACGGCGAGGACTTGATCGTCCTACAAGCCCGTTACCACTACGAGGCATAGAACGCTGAGCGACGACGATCCAAAGCACGGCATCCCCGGCGCGTGCCCGGTAGCCGACTCCCACTCGACACAGGCGGCACGGCCTGCCTCACAGCAGCACCCGGAGCCGGCGCCGCGACGGTCGCCGATCACGACGACGCTGCGGAAGGACCGCCGACGCCAAGCAGCAGGGGACCGCCGACCCAGGGGTGCGACTCGCCCGGCCGACGGCACCAGCGTCCGTCCCATCCGATCGACCCGCAGCTCCGAGCAGTTCCCGCAGTCCCAACGTGGCCGTCGGCCGGACCGCACCCGACCGATGCTTGATCCGACAACGACAACCGACTGCAACTACCGACCAACCCCAACATCCCCGGAGGGCACTACCGGGCCAGATCACCGCGAATTGTGTTGATCACAGAACGCGAGAATCTCTGATCGTCCACAGCCCGTACCCCTTCTTCGACCCCGACGAACGCAAATGGCGGATCGCGGCCCGCTACCTCCCCGCCGAGGACGAGGCCCCCGGCGTCGACTGATCCAACGCCGGCACTGGCTACGTGGGCCGGTAGATCGTCCGGCGAGCGCCCACCGAAACGATCATCACCTCACCTTTGGCTTCGTGGATTCGATAGACGATGCGGTACTCGCCACGCCGGGCCGAGTAAAGCCCCACCAGCTCGTGCAGCAGTGGCTTGCCGACCCGGTAGGGCTCCTTTGCGAGGGTGCCGTACACGAGCTCGGCTACTGCGGCGGCGACCCGCGGCGTGTCGACCGCCAAGCGGTCCATGTTTCGCAAGGCCCTGGAGGACCACCGAAACTCCACGGGTCTACGACTTGACCCAGCGGGCCCGCGCGTCGGCTTCGGTGATGACCGTTCCCCCACCCTCAGCCAGCTCCCGCTCGGCCGCTCGGATAGCCGCC
>JAKAQW010000298.1 GCA_021819525.1 Actinomycetes bacterium | reverse complement strand
TGGCCCTCCAATCGGTGCCGTACCGGCGCCGACGTGGGTCTCCCGTCACTCTCGGTACGTTGCGGGCTTCTACCTTCCGGCTGGGGACACGCTCGGGACAACTGAGCCGTGAAAGCCCGCTTAAGGACAAGCACCCGCGTCGCACCGAGGGCTACGAGCAGGCATGGCAGCGGCGCAAGGCAGCGCAGTAGCCCAGGAGCGCCAGCCGGCCGACCAGCGTGTTAGCGGCACTTTTCGTTCCGATGTTCATCACGGCCCGGCTCGTAGCGTTCGCCGCCGTCTTGGCGGCGTTAACGAGTAGACCCCACGCGTGGAGAGAGCGCAGCCGAGAGACCCGTAGAACGCGGCGTGGAAGCTGAACACCGCGCCGTCCGCGCCGACGAGCCAGTAGACGGCTGTCTGGCTGAGGAAGTCGATTTACCTCGGGGCCCGTGCGCCAGGCGCGCTCGCGATCTGGCTCCAGCGGCGGCCGTCGGTCGTGGCCCACAGCCGGCCGCCACCGACGAGGGCCCAGGCGTCGGCAGCGTCGAGCACGTCGAGCTGTTCGATGCCACCTGAGCCTCCGATGTGAGGGACGACGCCTTGCCACGTCCGGCCACCATCGGAGGTATGAAGGAGGCCGCCGCGCCCGAGACCGACGAAGGCGTCGGCTGGCGAGAGGCCCACCACGGCTCCGAGGTAGCCCGAGCTGATCGGTACCGCTCCCGGGGGCTTGCCGTGCGAGCCACCGTCCCACACCGCTTCCCAGGATCGCCCGGCGTCGAGGGAGCGGTAGACGGCCTTCATCTGGTTGCCGGCGCTTGGCTCTCCGGCGCAGCCCAACCAGAGCACGTCGAGCGACACGGGGCTCAACAGGGCCGTGTAATCGCGCGTGGCACAGGGAGTGGGAAGCAGCCTCCAGGTGAAGCCGTAGTCGGTGGTCTCCTCGACGAGGGCCACCTGCTGGTAACCGGCGGGGAGCGACGCGTCGCGAACCGACCCCGTGACCACCGCGTAGCCGCTGGCGGCGCTGAGGCGGACGAAGCGGGCGGACGATATGGCAGAGCGCCCTGTCCACGACGGGCCCGCGAGCGTGCCGTAGGGCTTCCAGCTCGCCGTGGCGGGGTAGAGCAGTGCCACGAGGAGCGACCCTGGGGGTCCGAAGTCCTTGGCCTGGGCTGGAGCCTCGTTGGCTGGAAGCGGACCGACGAGCACCCACAGCGGCTCCTCGTCGACCCCGGGAGCCGTCGCGGGGGTGCCCCCAGGCCATAGCGGCCCTGGAGCGGCCGCGACGCCCAGCACCGGAGCGGGGAACCTGACGGCGTGCCACGACATGAGCCGGTCCGTGCTGACGAGCAACGTCGGGGAGCCCTGGACGCTCACGACCCCGTCCGCGACGTTCGAGCCCACGCCGTTGCCGGCGAGCATCACTGTCAGCGATGCCTCGAAGCCAGCGTGCTCGGCTGCGAGCGTCGCGCCTGGGAGCGGCGCTCCCCATGCGCTCCAGCTGCGGCCTCCGTCAGTGCTCCGAGCCACCACCGTTCCGACCGGGAGCTCTCCGAGCGCCCAGCCGGAGCCTGGACGGACGAAGGTGATGTCGTGCAGCGCGCCGAGAGTGGCGGTAGAAGCTTTGGGCGCCGTGGACGGAGCGGAGGACGGGGCAGAGGACGGGGTGGCCGGTCGGCCGCTGCGGCCAGCTCGGCTCGTCACTCCCGTGCTGCTACAGGCGGCGAGCACCACGGTGAGCGACGCCATGACGGCCAGTGACCTCGCGAGCACCCACGAGCTCATCGAGAGGGCGCCCTGCTCCTCGGTGCGCTTGTTCGGCCGCAGCCGTGTCATAACTGTACGACGCCTGCTAAGACGATGAGGTTGCACAAGCATGCGACGCCTGGCAAGACGATGAGGTTGCACAAGCATGCGACGTCTGCCAGGAAGGGGTCTTCTGCTACATCCGTGGGTGCGCTGACCAGGTGAGACAAGAGGAACACCGACGGTCGCTGCAGGTCCGCCGAGCACCGGCCCTGACCAGAGGGTCGGAGCTCGATGGTCGGGCCAGCAGATCGACGAGAGCCCGGTGCAGCGGTTCGGCCCGCCAAGCCGGCATGCCACCAGCTCGCACGGGACGGACGGGACGGACGGGACGGGCGGCGAGACGTGACGTGGATCGCCGCCATCTGGCGGGCCGGGATCAGCCACCACCCGGCGCCCTCGACCAGGCGCAGCAGGCCGGTGTCGCTGACGCCGACAAGACGCGCGGTCAGATCGGACGGTTGGTTGCGTCTCGTGCCGGGAGCTTGGCCGGATGGCGGGCCGCTGTTGACCTACTGTCGGATCGGAGCGAGACTGTACAGGTGAGTCTTGACCCCTTCGACGGTTCGGCACTGGATGTCGACGCAATCGCCGGGCAGTTCGCGAGCTTGCTTGCGTCCTCGATGGGTAACGTGGTCGGACAGATGATGGAGCTAGGAAAGCGTCTCGGCGCGGACGAAGGGGATGAGTTTGCCTCCGGGTTGCGGGAAGTGCTCCATGCATCGATAGATGGTGTTATCCGACCCGAAGCTACCGAAGACGACGTTGCCGTTGCTCTCCGCTCACTGGCAACTTTCATCGACAGCTGGGTGATGAGCAGTCGACTCGACGGCTCCGCTGATTGGCATCGGCAGATGAAGGCAAGCGATGAGGCGCTCAAACAGGAAATTGTCGGTCAGCCGCTCGCGGTTGCTGACCTGTAGAGCCCCTGTAATCCCGATCGCGCGATGGCGGATGGCGAGGGCAGTTGGCAGCTTCTCGGCTCCGAGCGGGTTTTCGAAGCGCTTGCAAGCGAGGGCCAGGATGTCCAGCGCCAGGTTCGGGACGCGCTTCGTCGACTGTTGGAGAACCCGTCGATGCCAGCTGACCTCGTGACGTACCCGCTTCGGGGCAAGCCGGCGCGGACGTATCCGGATAGGTGGATAGCGAAACTGCCGGGCGGGTGGGCGCTGACGTATTCGATCCACCCTGACGGCTTGCCTCCATTGGGACGCCGTCTCCTCATGGTCCACGCGTTCGTCCGCGTCGTGTAGTCGGCAGCGGAGCCACCGGCGTAGCTGCCAGCTTCGTTTCCGTGCTGAGCGGAACCCCTTCCGGCCCCTCTCGCCCGCCAGTTCTCGGTGGGCCGCCCCCCTGCCGCCGCCGTTCTCCGTGTGTCAACGGCCACCGAGCTCTCGTTGTTGGCGGCCATGAGCTCTCCGTGGTGGTCGTCGTCGAGGACGTGGATCTCATCGCCGAGCACAGGGGCATGCACCCCGGCCAGCATCCGCTGCTGTTCGCTCTGGTCAACGAGATGGACGGCCTCGGCGAGGACGTCGACGTGGCGTTCGTGCTCACCACCAACCGCGCGGATCTCCTCGAACCGGCGCTCGCGGCACGGCCCGGACGGGTGGATCA
>JAKAQW010000075.1 GCA_021819525.1 Actinomycetes bacterium | reverse complement strand
CCCGGGCCGCAGCACCCCGCCAGCGAGCACCCTGCCAGCGAGCACCCAGGGAACAGGCCCCCCGCCAGCGAGCACCCGGCCAGCGAGCACCCAGGGAACAGGCCCCCCGCCAGCGAGCACCCGGCCAGCGAGCACCCAGGCCACAGGCCCCCTGCCAGCGAGCCCCCCGCCAGCGAGCCCCCCGCCAGCGAGCACCCGGCCAGCGAGCCCCCCGGCTGTCACGTGCTCGGCGCCCGCCGGAGCCGACGGTCTCACCAGCGAGGAGGCGACCCAGCGTCTCGCCCACGACGGCCCGAACGTCATCCCCGAGCCGCATCGAAGCAAGGCGCTGGCCTTCGCAGCCAAGCTCTGGGGGCCGGTCCCGTGGCTGCTGGAGGGCGCGATCGTGCTCGAGCTGGTGCTCGGCAACGTCGTCCAGGCGATCATCATCGCCGTGCTGGTCGCCTTGGACGCGGTCCTCTCGTTCCGCGAGGAGGGAGACGCCCAAGACGCCCTCGACCTGCTCCGCCGACGCCTCAGCGTGGAGGCCCGGGTGTGCCGGGACGGGAGCTGGGCTCGCCTGCCGGCGGCGGAGCTGGTCCGAGACGACATGGTCCACGTCCGTCAAGGGGATCTGGTGCCGGCCGATCTCGTCCTCACCGCCGGCGAGATCGCCCTCGACCAGTCTGCGCTCACCGGCGAGTCGCACGCGGTCGCTCTCGCTGCCGGGCAGCAGGCCTACTCGGGGTCGGTCGTGGTCAGGGGCGAGGCGACCGGTCGGGTCGGGGCCACAGGTCCGCGGACGTTCTTCGGCCGCACCGCGCAGCTGGTGGGCACCTCGCACGCCCCCGGGCGCCTCGAGCAGCTGATCATGGGCTTCGTGAAGGCCCTGCTCGTCCTGGACCTCTCCCTGGTCGTCGCGGTCATGGCCGACGGGGCGCTCCGGCACCACGCCTGGGCCAGCCTCCTGCCCTTCGCCGTGATCCTGGTGGTCGCCGCCGTCCCGGTGGCCCTGCCTACCACCTTCACCCTGGCGAGCGCGCTCGGATCGCGAGAGCTCGCCGACAGAGGAGTCCTCGTCACCAGGTTGGCGGCGATCGAGGAGGCGGCGAGCATGGAGGTGCTGTGCTCCGACAAGACCGGCACCATCACCGAGAACCACCTCGCGCTCACCGGCCTGAAAGCCTACGACGGCGGTGACGAAGCCCACCTGCTGCAGGTGGCAGCGGCCGCCAGTGACGAGGCCACCCAGGACCCGCTCGACTTGGCGATCCTGACCGAGCTCCACGCCCGCGGGCTTGCCGAGCTCGGTACGCGTCAGAGCTTCGAGCCCTTCGACCCGGCCACCAAGCGCTCGCAGGCCACGGTGGCCGGCAAAGACGGGCTCGTGGTCGCAGTGAAAGGCGCCCCCCCGGTCGTCGCTGGCCTGGCCGGCGCCGGTCCGAGCCGCGAGGTCATCGCTGCCGACGTGGCGAGGCTGGCCGGCACCGGGGCACGCGTGCTCGCGGTGGCGGCGGGACCGCCGGGGGGGTCCTCGACCGTCGTCGGACTGGTGGCGCTCTCCGATCCGCCGAGGGTGGACTCCGCCCGGCTGATCGCCCATCTCGCCGCCCTCGGGGTCCGGGTGGTGATGGTGACCGGCGACGGCCTCGCCACGGCCGCCGCCATCGCCGACAAGGTCGGGATCGGGAAGCGGGCGACCCGTGCGGCAGCGCTCCGTGAGAACACCGGAGCTGGGCTCGACCTGAGCCAGCTCAGCGACGTCTACGCCGAGGTGCTTCCCGAGGACAAGCTGGAGCTCGTCTCCCAACTCCAGCAGACGGGTCTGGTCGTGGGCATGACGGGAGACGGGGTGAACGACGCGCCCGCCCTCCGGAAGGCCGACGTCGGGATAGCGGTGTCGAGCGCCACCGACGTCGCCAAGGCGGCGGCCGGCATGGTGCTCACCGAACCCGGTCTCGACAACATCGTCTCGGGCATCCGGGTGTCGCGACGCATCCACGAGCGGATGCTCACCTACACGCTGAACAAGATCGTGAAGACCCTGCAGGTCTCCGTCTTCCTCAGTCTCGGCTTCCTCTTCTTCGGGAAGTTCGTGACCACGCCGCTCCTCGTCGTGCTGTTGCTGCTGGCGAACAACTTCGCCACCATGTCGCTTGCCACCGACCGCGTCGGCGCCCCGTCGAAACCGGAGCGCTGGAGCGTCCGTTCCCTGGTGGTGGCCTCGGCAGGGCTGGCTGTTCCCCTGATCCTGCTCTCCTTCGGGGTGTGGTTCGTCGGGTCTCTCGGGCTCCACCTCCACACCGACCAGCTCCAGACCCTCGTCTTCGTCTGGCTGGTGACCTCCGCCCAGGCGACGATCTACTCGGTGCGGGAGCGTCGCCACTTCTGGCGCTCGGCCCCGAGCGGCTGGCTAGCCGCCAGCTCGCTCGCCGATCTGGTGGCCGTGGCCGTGCTGGCGTGGCGGGGATGGCTCATGACCCCCATCGGGCCGGCTGCGCTCGCGGTGGCGTTCGGGGCAGGTGTCGTGTTCCTGGTCCTGGGCGACTCGATCAAGGGCCGGATCTTCCGGGGCGCGGGCTTGGCCCACTGACACGCTGTCGCGCAGTGCGGTTCGAGCGCCTGGCGACCTGGTCTTTCCTCCACGAACTGTGCTGTTCCGGGCCAATGCGCGACAGCCTGCTGCGCCCGGGCATCGGCATCGGCATCTCGCCGGGCCGATCCTGGCCGTGGCCGCTCGATCGTCCACCTCGAGGCTCGCCGTGGCCGGTGACGACGAGCGGGTGCCGGCAGCAGAGCAGGCACCGTCGGGCACGTGGAGGACCGGGGCCAGGAGCAAGACGTCGCCGAGGTGGTCGAGCACCCTGCCGGCGGCCGTCGCTGCCGGTGCCCGGGTGCCTCGGCGGCCCACCTGGCGCCGGTGACGTAGTCGCTCAGCTCCGCGGCACCGGGACGAGCATCACGGCGTGGCCACCTTGGTCGAGCAGGGCGCGCAGCACCGCAGCGTGCTCTGCGGCGTCGTCGCCGTTCCACGCCAGGACCAGCAGGTCCGCCTGCGCCGCCGCAGCGGTGATGGCGGACGCCGGGTCACCGCTCGACACCTGCAGCACTGCCTCACCGACCTGATGGCGGCGGCGAAGCTCCGAGAGCCACGCTGTGGCGTGATGACCCGGGCCGTCCCACATGACCGGGACGGTCGTCTCGCACAGCACGTGCAGCTGCTGCACGCCGAGGCCATGTCTGTTCGCGCGTTCGACGAGCGGGCCCAGCACCGCTGCCTCCTCGGCAGTGCCGTCGACGGGCACCAGCACCCGGTCCCGGCGTGGCGACGTCGCTGCAGGTGGATCCCCGGCGGGGAGGACCAGCAGCGGTCCTCGAGCGGCGCGCGCCAACGTCAACGTGTCCTGCACAGGGTCGCGAGCGCTGGTGAGCGTGGAGCGCTCGATCAGGCTGGGGGCCACGCCCACGAGCGCCGTCGCCTCGGACACCGCTACCGACCACCTCCGCAGAGCCTCCTCGTCGCCGAGCACCAGGAGCTGGGGAGCCACCGCGTGCTCCGGCGCCCGTGCGCCGCGACGGGGATGCGGTGGACGGCGGCGGCGCCTCGGGGCTTCGCTCGACTCGGCTGGTCGATGTGTCGGGCTCATCCGATCCACCTCCCGGGAGGTTCGACACGGGCACGTGCGCCGTGGACCTGCACAGTGAGCGGTGCGTCGGGGACGACGCGCACGCTCTCGCGGCGACAGGTCAGCTGGACCCTCGTCCCGTGCCATGTCAGCGCGGCTCGCAGCTCGTGCCAGGCATCTGGCAGTCGTGGATCGAGGACGAGCGCGTCGTCGTCAGGGCGCTGCACCTGCGCTCCCACGAAGCCGTGCACCACAGCCCGCCACAGCCCGCCCAGGTTGGCCAGGTGAAGGCCGCCGGCAGTGGTCGCGGTCAGGTCGTCGAGGTCGACGGCACGGGCCACGGACAGCAGGTCGAGCGCCTCGTCGCAGCGACCGGCTCGAGCGAGCAGGCTGGCATGCACCGCTGGTGAGAGCGAGCTCCCGTGCGCAGTGCGGGGAAGGTAGTACTGCAGGTTCGCGGCAAGAGACTCCGCGGCGGTCCCCTCGGGAATGAGGTAGTAGGCCATCAACACGTCTGCTTGCTTGATGACCTGGGTCGCGGCAACCTTGTCGTGGCCGAGCACGAGGTCGGCGGCGAGCGGAGGGGTGCCGAGCGTCGAGACCAGCACGGGCTCCAGCCGGCTGAACCCCGTGAACTGCTCGTAGCGGCCGGTCGTGGGGTCGTAGCCGTCGACCAGGGCCGCCGCCACCTCCCGCCAGTGCGCGGCTTCCTCCCGTTCGCGGCCCTCAGGTGCGCTCCCGTCGACCCGGCCGCCCGCTTTGCGAGGTGCTGCTCGGGGACGCTCGACGAGCTCGGCAGCTCGCAGCAGGTTCCAGCGCGCCATCAAGTTCGTGAACGCATTGTCGTCGACGTCCTCGTGGTACTCGTCGGGGCCGATCACCCGGCTGATGTGGGCTCGGCGGGCGTCGTCGTAGCAGATCCGAGCAGCCCAGTACCGGGCCGTCTCCACCAGCAGCGGTCGCCCCGGTCCCTCCAAGAAAGCCCAGTCGCCGCTCCACGACGCGTAGTGCCAGGCCGCCCAGGCGACATCGGCGGTGACGTGCGCCTCGAGGTCGCCGGTGCGGATGGCCACCGTCTTGCCGTGCTGGTCGATCCCCGAGCGCGGGGTGACGTCGTCTCCGGTCGTCGCGGACTCCCACGGGTAACGAGCGCCGCGCCGGCCTTCTCCTGCTGCTCGGCGCTGTGCGGCTTCGAGCCGATCGAGGCGGTACTGCAGCATCGAGCGCGCCGCGCGGCGATCGACAGCTGCCAAGACCGGGAGCACGAAGACGTCGGCGTCCCACAGGACGTGCCCGGCGTACGCCGGACCGCTGAGGCCTCGGGCCCCCACCGCGGACTCGTGGCGCCAGGAGGCCGAGGAGCGCAGGTGGAACAGGGCGAAGCGCAGCGCTCGCGTCATCTCCGCGTCGCCTGCCACCTCGAGGTCGCCGGCTGCCCAGCGCTCGGACCACCGAGCGCGTTGCTCGGCGAGAAGACCCGCTGGCCCGACGCCGACGGCGGAGCCGAGGGCCTCCGCTGCGCGCGAAGGGGCGGGCACCTCCCGCGCCGACGCGACATAGGTCGCGACGCGCTCCACCACGATGCGGCTCGGGCCGCCGGCTCGCACCTCGGTGGAGCGGGCCATGGCAGCCCCGCCGCCGCCTGCGGTTCGCCGAAGCGTCGGCGCGGCGCCGGCGGACAGGGCGTCGGCGGACAGGGCGTCGGCGGACAGCGCCTCGGCGAGCACCGCTGTGCTCAGCTCGGCGACGAGCACCTCGGTGCCGGGCCGCTCGGCACAGGCGAACCGCGCGCTGGAGAACCCGACCTCGCCTGCACCATCGCCGTCGTGGGCCACGGTCCTGGTGAGCACCCCGTCACGCAGATCCAGCACCCGCCGACCGCTCCCGAGATCGCGCACGAGAGGCAGGTCGCACCACACCGGTAGGCCGGCCAAGCGATCACCGACGCCGGGAGCCGGCTCGTAGTACCCGGCTCCCGCCACCGCAGAGAGATCCTCGCCGGCCTCCTCCTCCAGCACGCCGCGAGTGCCGATGACGCCGTCGGCCACGCAGAGCAGGCTCTGCTCCACCCGAGACCAGTCAGGGGTCCGTGCCCGGCGAAGCGCCGGCTCGGCACCGTGCACCGGGTCTTCTCCGACGACGAGGCACCACGACGGGTCGAACGCGAGCGCCGGTCCGAGCCCGCCCGGCAGGAAAGGCGCCTCGACGTCGACCGGTGCCCGAGCGGGGGTCTCCTCGGCGCTCCTCGCGCGCGCTGCCATCTGCGCATCGTGCTCTCCGCCGGCGTCCACGACCAGGGTCGAAGGTCACAATGCCGTCCGAGACGTCGCGGCGCCGCCGCGCAGGAGACGCCGTCCACCAGCAACCCCTCCGGAGCCTGGGGGGCGGCGCACCAATATGACCTTCGGCCCTACCCTCGACACTGCATCGGGTGTTGGCTGGGTGTACTCGGCATGGCACCGCCGGCCCACAGTACCGGCCCATGGCGAACAGGAGGTACGACCATGCTCATGCGATTCGACCCGTACCGCGAGCTCGACGCTCTGACCAACCCGCTGCGTGACGGCGGCCGGCTCCGCACCATGGCGCTCGACGCCTACCGCATCGGCGACGTGTTCCACGTCGACCTGGACATGCCCGGCGTAGACGCCGGTTCGATCGACGTCACAGTGGAGCAGAACGTCGTCAGCGTCAAAGCCACACGCCAATGGGACAACGAAGCCGCGGAGACCGTGATCTGCGAGCGTCCCCAGGGCACCTTCACCCGTGAGCTGTTCCTCGGCGACGCTCTGGACGCCGAGAAGATCAGCGCCACCTACGACAACGGCGTGCTCCGATTGCGCATCCCCGTCGCCGAACAGGCCAAGTCACGGCGGATCTCGATCTCCACGGCGAGCGAGCCCCACGCCATCGGCGCGTCGACCGCCGCCTGACCAGCCGACCACACGACCTCTCGTGGCCGCCGGCTCTCACCGCGACCCCGGCGACCGCGCAGCCACCGTCCGCCCGGCGCGGGCGCTCCGCGTCGCGGCCGCGCCGGGCGGCATCGGTCGGGACCGGGTGCGAGAGCGCGGGCAGGTGCGCGTGAAGGTGCGCGAGCAGGTGCAGGTGCGCGAGGTGGCAGGGTGCACACCCCGGGCACCTCTCGGGAGGCAGCGCAGACGCCGCTGCAGCGAAACGTCCCCGCCTCCGGGTCCGGGGCCGTGGCGATGAGCCGGCGTGACATCACCGCGCTGCCCGACCTGCTCGGGGGGATCTCCCGGGCGGGCCCCTCCCGCAGCCGCACACCGCTCTACGTCGACCTGCTCCCCCCGTGCAACGCAGCCTGCCCTGCCGGTGAGAACATCCAGGCCTGGCTTGCCGAGGTCGAGGCGGGACGGTGCGAAGAGGCGTGGCGGATCCTGGTCGCCGACAACCCGTTGCCGGCCGTCCACGGCCGGGTCTGCTACCACCCGTGCGAGAGCTCTTGCAACCGCGCCGAGCTCGACGAAGCAGTGTCGATCCACGGCGTGGAGCGGTTCCTCGGCGATCTGGCCCTCGACCGCGGCTGGGCGTTCGAGGATCCGCCAGCCCGCAGCGGCAAGCGGGTCCTCGTCGTGGGCGCCGGGCCGAGCGGGCTGTCGGCCGCCTACCACCTGGCGAGACGTGGTCACGACGTGGAGGTCCGCGACCGCGGCGCCGAGCCCGGCGGGATGATGCGCTACGGCATCCCTGCCTACCGCCTGCCGCGCGACGTGTTGTCGGCGGAGATGGAGCGGATCGCGGCGCTCGGGGTGCGGATCACCACAGGCCACCTCGTGGGGGATCTTTCGGCCGAGCGGCACGAGGGGGGCTTCGACGCGGTGTTCGTGGCCGTGGGGGCGCACCTCTCCAAGCGGGTCGACATCCCCGCGCGCGACGCGAGCCGGATCGTCGACGCGGTCGGGTTCCTCGAACAGGTGGCGGCCGGCGATCGGCCGGCGATCGGCCGGCGGGTCGCCATCTACGGCGGGGGGAACACGGCGATGGACGCGGCGCGAACCGCACGCCGCCTCGGAGCCGAAGAGGCCCTCGTCGTCTACCGCCGTACCCGCGCCCAGATGCCCGCCCACGAAGAGGAGGCCGAGGAGGCAGAGGCCGAGGGCGTGCGGATCAACTGGCTGCGCACGATCAGCGCCTTCGAAGGGCCCGAGCTTACGGTCGAGGTGATGGCGCTCGGCGACGACGGGGTGCCCCGGCCGACCGGGCGCTTCGAGACCCTGGCGGCCGACAACCTCATCCTCGCCGTCGGCCAGGACGCCGACACCGGCTTCCTGGCATCGGTGCCCGGGGTGGAGCGCTCCGCCGACGGCACCGTCGTGGTCTCTGCCTCGATGATGACCGGCTGCCCCGGGATCTTCGCCGGCGGCGACATGGTGCCCGCCGAGCGGACGGTGACCGTCGGCATCGGGCACGGCAAGAAGGCGGCCCGCCACATCGACGCCTGGCTCTCCGGCACGCAGGTGCCCGTCGCCTCGCGCCACGACCTGGCCGCCTTCGAGGGGCTGCACCTGTGGTACTTCGGCGACTTCTCCCGACGGCGCCAGCCCGAGCTCGCACCAGGCGAGCGGGTGGAGGACTTCTCCGAGGTGCGAGGGGGCCTCGGCGCCGAGGAGGCGCGCTACGAGGCGGCCCGGTGCCTGTCGTGCGGGAACTGCTTCGAGTGCGACGGCTGCCTCGGCGCGTGCCCGGAGGACGCCGTGATCAAGCTCGGGGTGGGACAGCGCTACCGGTTCGACGATATGCGGTGCACGGGCTGTGGGGCGTGCTTCGAGCAGTGCCCGGTCCATGCCATCGAGATGGTCCCGTTGACCGAGCCGGCGACGGGAGACCGGTGATGTGGGCGGCGGGGAACCAGTGATCCGGGCGGCGGGAGACCGGTGATGCGAGAGACGGGGAGCGGTGATGCGAGAGACGGGGAGCGGTGATGCGAGAGACGGGGAGCGGTGATGCGAGAGACGGGAGACCGGTGATGCCGGCGGCGGGGGAGGCTTGATGCGGGCGACGGTCGACGGCAACGAGGCGGCGGTGTCGGTGGCGTACCGCACGAACGAGGTGTGCGCCATCTTCCCCATCACGCCGGCCTCGCCGATGGCGGAGCTCGCCGACGAGTGGTCGGCCCGGGGGCGCAGCAACATCTACGGCAGCGTCCCGGTCCTCGTCGAGATGCAGAGCGAGGCCGGCGCCGCCGGCGCTCTCCACGGCGCCTTGCAGGGAGGTGCGCTGGCGACCACGTTCACCGCCTCGCAAGGGCTGCTGCTCATGATCCCCGACATGTACAAGATCGCCGGCGAGCTCACCCCGGCGGTGTTCCACGTGGCGGCGCGCTCGCTGGCCGCGCAGGGCCTGTCGATCTTCGGGGACCACCAGGACGTGATGGCGGTGCGCCAGACCGGCTTCGCCCTCCTGGCGTCGTCGTGCGTCCAGGAGGCCCACGACCTCGCCGCGGTGGCCCAGGCGGCCACGCTGGCGGCGCGCGTGCCGTTCGTCCACTTCTTCGACGGCTTTCGGACCAGCCACGAGCTGAGCACCATCGAGCTGCTCTCCGACGCCGACCTCGGCGCCCTGGTGCCCGAAGCACTCGTGCGGGCACACCGAGGCCGGGCGATGTCGCCGGAGCACGCGTTCGTCCGCGGCACCTCGCAGAACCCCGACGTCTACTTCCAGGCCCGCGAGACCGTGAACCCCTTCTACGCTCGGGTGCCGCGCCTGGTGGAGCAGGCCATGGGCACCCTCGCCGAGCGCACCGGCCGGCGCTACCGGCTCGTCGACTACAGCGGCCACCCCGAGGCCGAGCGGGTGGTGGTGGCCATGGGCTCGGGCGCCGAGACCGCCCGTGAGACGGTGGCCCACCTCTGCGCGCGCGGCGAGCGGGTGGGGGCCGTCACGGTGCGCCTGTACCGGCCCTTCCCCGCCGACGCCCTCCTCGCCGCCGTGCCGGCCACGGCTCGGGCAGTGGCGGTCCTGGACCGGACCAAGGAGCCCGGGTCACTCGGAGAGCCGCTGTTCCTCGACGTGCTCGGCGCGCTGGCCGAGGGGCACGACCTCGCCCAGCGCGCCGTCATGCCCCTCGTGGCAGGCGGGAGGTACGGGCTGTCGTCGAAGGAGCTCACCCCGGCGATGGTCGCCGGCGTGCTCGGCGAGCTCGCGGCGCCCCGCCCCCGGCGCCGTTTCACCGTCGGCATCACCGACGACGTCTCGGGCACGAGCATCTCCTACGGCGAGCCGCTCGACATCGAGCCGGCGGGGACCCTGCGGGCTGTCTTCTTCGGGCTCGGCTCGGACGGCACGGTCGGCGCCAACAAGAACACCATCAAGATCCTGGGCGCCGAGCAGCGCTACGCCCAGGGCTACTTCGTCTACGACTCCAAGAAGTCCGGATCCCAGACCGTCTCGCACCTCCGCTTCGGGCCCGAGCCGATCAAGGCGCCGTACCTCGTCGACCAGGCGGGCTTCGTCGGCTGCCACCACCTCGGGCTCCTCGACCGGGACGAGGTGCTGCGCCGCGCCGCGCCGGGCGCCGCCTTGCTCCTCAACTGCCCGTACCCCGCCACAGAGGCATGGGGGCGGCTGACCCGGCCCGTGCAGGCGCAGATCCTCGAAAAGGGCATCTCCTTGTACGTGGTGGACGCCGCCGGCATCGCCCGGGAGCTCGGCCTCGGGGACCGGGTGAACACCGTCCTCCAGGCGTGCTTCTTCGCCATCTCCGGCGTGCTCGAGCAGTCGACGGCGCTCGAGCGCATGAAAGAGACGATCCGCAGCACCTACGGCCGCCGCGGTGAGAAGGTGGTCGACGCCAACCTCTCAGCAGTCGACCGGGCGCTCGAGGGCCTGGCGCGCGTCGAGATCCCGCCGCGGGCCACCGCGGTCGCAGTGCCACCGCCGGTCGTCCCCGACGACGCTCCCGACTTCGTGAGGAACGTCACCGCCGTGATGATGGCCGGGCACGGCGACGAGCTGCCGGTGAGCGCGCTCCCGGTCGACGGCACCTGGCCGAGCGGCACCGCCGCCTACGAGAAGCGCAACATCTCGGACCTCGTGGCCGAGTGGGATCCCGACCTGTGCATCCAGTGCGGGAACTGCAGCTTCGTCTGCCCCCACAGCGTGATCCGCTCCAAGTACTTCGACGCAGCGGCGCTCGAGCAGGCACCGACCGGGTACCCCTCGGCGCCGCTTCGTGCCCGAGGGCTCCCCGACACCGTCTTCTCCCTGCAGATCTCCGTGGAGGACTGCACCGGCTGCGCGCTGTGCGTGGAGGCGTGCCCGGTCGGTTCGCCGGCCGATCCGGCCCGCAAGGCGATCGACCTCGCCTGGCGCGAGCCGCTCGTCGCCCCGGGGAGGGAGCACCTCGCCTTCTTCGAGTCCCTCCCCGTCGCCGAGCGGCCCCGGGTGGACTTCGGCACCGTCCGCGGCACCCAGTTCCTAACCCCGTTGTTCGAGTTCTCCGGGGCCTGCGCGGGCTGCGGCGAGACCCCGTACCTGAAGCTGCTCTCCCAGCTCTTCGGCGATCGGGCGATGATCGCGAACGCGACCGGGTGCTCGTCGATCTACGGCGGGAACCTGCCCACCACGCCGTGGACGGCGACTGCAGCGGGGCGCGGCCCCGCGTGGTCGAACTCCCTCTTCGAGGACAACGCCGAGTTCGGGCTGGGCTTTCGCCTGGCAGCCGACCACCACCTCGCTCTCGCGCGCCGGCGCCTGGGCGAGCTCGGGGACATGCTCGGCGCGCAGCTCGTCGAGGAGATCCTGACGGCCCCCCAGCGCACGGAGTCCGAGCTCGAGGACCAGCGCCGGCGCCTCGAGACGCTGCGGCAGCGTCTCGAGGGATCCGAGCGCCCCGAAGCCGTCGACCTCGGCAGCGTCCTCGACCACCTGCTCCGGCGCAGCATCTGGATCGTGGGCGGCGACGGGTGGGCCTACGACATCGGCGCCGGCGGCCTCGACCATGTGCTCGCCAGCGGGCGGGACGTGAACGTGCTCGTGCTCGACACCGAGGTCTACTCGAACACCGGCGGCCAGGCCTCGAAGGCCACCCCGCTCGGCGCGGTCGCCAAGTTCGCCGCGGCGGGAAAGCGCACCGAGAAGAAGGATCTCGCCCTGCAGGCCATCGCCTACGGGAACGTCTACGTGGCGCGCGTGGCGATGGGCGCCGACCCCCAGCAGACGCTGCGGGCCTTCCGGGAGGCCGAAGCGTACGACGGCCCATCGCTGCTGATCGCCTACAGCCACTGCATCGCCCACGGCATCGAGATGCGCGACGGCCTCGCCCAGCAGTACCGGGCCGTGGCGAGCGGGCACTGGCCGCTTGTTCGCTACGACCCCGTGCTGCGCGCCGCGGGGGCCAACCCGTTCCTCCTCGACTCGCCGAGGCCCCGGACCTCCCTCGCCGACTACACGAGCCGGGAGCTGCGCTACTCGATGCTCGCTCGCTCCCGCCCCGCAGAGGCCGAGCGCCTCGGCGGCCTGGAGCAGACCGCGGTCGACCAGCGGTGGGACACCTACGAGGAGATGGCGACCCGGTCGGCGGAGCGCTTCCCGGCTGACGCCCGCAGGGAACCCTGATGGACCTGTCCACCTCCTACCTCGGCCTGGCGCTCGCCAATCCGCTGCTCGCGTCCGCCTCCCCCTTGTCGCACACCGTCGAGGGGGTCCGCCGCCTCGCCCGGGGCGGGGTGGGGGCTGTGGTCCTGCACTCGCTGTTCGAAGAGGAGCTCGACGAGGAGGCCGAACGCCATGCGCGCCTCGTCGAGGCGGGGACCGAGAGCTTCGCCGAGTCCCTCTCCTACTTCCCCGAGGTGCTCGGAGGCGACCACGGCGCGACGCACTACCTGAGCCTCCTCGAACGCGCAGCGGCTGCCGTCGAGATCCCGGTGATCGCATCCTTGAACGGCGTGACGCCGGGCGGATGGACGAGCTACGCGCGCCAGATGCAGGAGGCCGGAGCCGCAGCCGTCGAGCTGAACCTCTACTCCTCGGCTACGGCCCTGGGCATGCCGGGCCGCGACATCGAGGCACGCCACGTCGACACCCTCGGACAGGTGAAGGCGGCGGTGACGATCCCCGTGGCGGTGAAGATCTCGCCGTACTACACCTCGGTCGGGGAGATGGCGGTCCGGCTCCGCGACGCCGGCGCCGACGGCCTCGTGCTCTTCAACCGGTTCTTCCACCCCGACGTCGATCCCGGGGCCATCGCGCTCGTCGCTTCCCTCGGGCTCTCCCACCCCTCGGAGGGCCGGCTGCCTCGGAGCTGGATCGCCCTGCTGCGCCAGCACCTCGCCATCGACCTCGCCGGGTCCAGCGGCGTCGAGGGGCCCGAGGACGTCGTCCGCTACCTCCTCGCCGGCGCGGACGTCGTCATGACGGCATCCGCGCTGTTGCGCCACGGTCCCGGGCACGCGCGCGTCCTGGTCGAAGGGCTGGCGGCGTGGATGGCGAGCAAGGGCTTCGAGAGCCTCGACCAGCTGCGGGGGCTGCTCGCCATCTCCGGCGACGACGCGGCCGCCCGTGAGCGATCCGGCTACGTGGCCGCGCTGCGCACGGCCAACGCCACCACGCAAGGACCCTGGTGAGCTGGCGTGGCGCCGGCACAGGCGGTGCTGGCGGCCCGTTCTCGACCCCACTTCGTCCGCGGCAGTGCTCGACGTCACCGTGGTGGCCGGGAAGCCGTCACCTGGCCAGCGGGGCGCGCCCAGCGCGCTGGCCGGGACTGCTACGAGCCGGCGGGGGTGGTTCGTGGCGTCGGCACCGGCCGTCGACGACGTACTGCAACGCTTGGTGCAGCGAGGCCTCCGGCTCTCCGGTCGTGTCGACCACCGAGGCCGAAGGCCACCGATCTGCTTCGGCCGCCATCGCCATGGCCACCGCGGCGGTCGCGTCGGACGGATCCCCGCCGAGGCGGCGACGGGCGGCGATCCGGGCGGCGGCGACGGCATCGTCGACGGTGCACCGCAGCTCGACGAGGTCACTGCTGGTGGCAGCGGCCACCCGCTGGGCCGCCTCGCGCTGGCGTCGGTCCTTCCAGCTGGCGTCGAGGACCACCGTGCGGCCCAGACCCAGAGCCACCTGGGCGCGTTGCCGCAGGATGCGATAGGTCGACTCGGTGATCTCGGGCGCGTACAGCTGCGACCCGTAGGGAGCCGGGGCGGGCTGGTCGGCTGGGATGCCGGCCTGCTCCTTGCGGATCTCGTCGGAGCAGAGCACATCGGCGTCGATGCGTTCGGCCAATGCGCTGGCCAGGGTCGACTTCCCGGTTCCTGGGAGGCCCCCCACCAATACCAGTCGGACCTGACTGCGCTGCAGGTGATCTCGGGCAATTCGGTGCAGGTGCCGCGCTTCGTCGGCGACAGCACGTGGCGGTGCCAGCTCGCCGGTGCGCTGGGAGGATCTCCCTCGGGGGGAACCTTGCTGAGCCCAACGCAGGCAGGCCACCTTGCTGCGCACGTACGCTCGTGCCGCGATGTAGTGGTCGAGCAGGGACGCCGGCAGCACCTGCCCCGACAGCTCCTCGTACTCGGCCCGCACCGTGGCCGCAGCATCGGCTGCGCCGATACGCTCCAGATCCATCAGCAAGAAAGCCAGGTCGGCGGCCACGTCGCCGTAGCGGAGGCGATCGTCGAACGTGATGCAGTCCAGGATCCGAGGACCGTCGGCGAGACAGAACACGTCTTCGGCCTGCAAGTCTCCATGCCCGTCGCACACGTGGCCGTGGGCAATTCGCTCGTCGAACAGCGCCGTGCGCCCGGCCAGGAACCGCCGCACCTGGTGCTGGACCAGCGCTTCGGCACCGGCGTCGATCACCGGCCCGACGAACGGCGCCATCTCTGTGAAATTCGCCTCCCACCCGGCCAGCACCGATGCGGCACGCGCCGTCTCGTCGATGGCCGCTGCCCGAGTGGCCCGAGCGTGGAACCCCACCAGCGTACGGGCCACCTGGGCCAGGCACACGGCGACGTCTGCGCCCCCGCGAGCCAGAGCGGCCAGCTGGCGGTCGGCAGGAAGCCGCCGCATGACGACGAGATGGTCGACCGGCTCCCCGTGCTCCGACACGTCGACCACACCCAGGTAGACGTCGGGTGCCAGACGTCGGTTCAGCGTCACCTCGCGCCGGCTGTCGGCCTGGCGGGCGCTGCGGTCGGAGAAGTCTGCGAAAGCGAACCGAACGGGTTTGTGGAGCTTGTACACGCGGTCGCCGACGAAGAACAGCACCGACAGGTGGGTCTCGACGACTGCCACCGGCGGGTCGCTCACCTCGGCCGCCGCGCTACGCCGTGAAGCGCCTGAGCCCCGGTGGTCCGCATCGCTGCCCAGTCTCCACCGGGAAGCAGCTCTGCCAGTAGGGTCCTTCGACCCTTCTCCTTCCTCGCTCGTCCGGCGAGCCGGTCTGCTTCGGCGAAGGCCGCTCTGGCGCGCTCCTCGCGCGAGGTCTCTCGAGCTCCCTGATGGGGTGGTCAGCCCGTGAGCGGACACCGCGCAAGGAGTCCTCGGGCGTGCCCGAAGTGGTTCGACCCTCTCGGAGCGCCGGCTGCCGAGCCGAGGGCCGCATCGGGTCGAAGGTCCCTAGTGTCGATCGCCGGTTCGGGCGTACGCTTCTAGGAGAGGAGGTCGCCGTCACCTCAGGGGAGCAGTCGGGTGGCGGTGCGTGCGAGGGGAACCGACGAGGAGATGGGTGCCATGGGAGCCGAGATGAGACGGTGGTCGCCGAGGTGGTCGGCGACGCGGGGACGACTGATCGCCGAGTGCGAGGCGTTCGTGACCGGTCAGCTCGCCGAGCTCTGCGAGCAGCGCGACGGGTCCGTACCGGTATGGGCGTGGACGAACCTGTTGGCTCACGGCAGCGAAGAGCAGCTACGGCGTGCGCATGGCACCGACTACCGGCGTCCGACGGCGCCCGGCGACCACTGGCGTGCGGCCCGCTCGTACGTCGCCGGGGAGGTGCTGGCTCTGGCGGTGCCCTTCGGTTCGCTGCAGCAGGCGCAGCGACAGGTGCTGGTGCCGATCGAGCTGGAGCTGGCCGGATCGGTCGAGGTGAACTGCTGGAGCCCCAAGCAGTGGGTGGCGGCGGTGCTCGCCGGCGTGAGCGAGCGCTCTCGCGCCCGCCGCCACTGAGCTCGGGTCAGACCCACATGGCCCTGGCAGGGGCCGCCACGGCAGATGATGTTCGCGCCACAGTGCGAGCATCATCACCTCAGTGGCCCGCACCACCAGATCCCAGGCCCGCGGGCGCCGGCGACGTCGGTGCGCCGGGGGGATCGGGCGCGTGCTCGGCGCCCGCGGCTCCGGGCTCGGGTGCCGGATCGAGCCCGGAGCGACTGGAATATCCGCGGCCGCAGTGGTGTTCTAGAAGGTGGACCCGAAGGAGAGGTCCAGAAGGAGGTGGTCAGGACCATTGACTGTAAGGTCGTGGTGCGGCTGAGTAGGTGGGTCGGCAGGATCACCTGAGATGTGCAGGTTCGGCAGATCGGTGGAGGCCCCGGGTGTGTTCGGACAGCAACGCCAGGATTGGCAGAGGCTGCCGAGGCAAAGGGTCCTGAAGACCTTTCGAGCGCTACTTCTGTGTAGCCCACCTGCTCGGTAGACAATTGAAGCGAGGTGCCCGTTCCCCGTGTGCCGGTGGGGCGGGCACCTTCGCGCCTGGCAGTGCGTCTCGATGCTGGTTCGAGGGTCGCTGCTGGTTCCAGGGTCGCTGTGAGCGCGGTGGCCCGGGGACCACGAGCAGCTCTGGCGCCCACGGGCGTCGGATGCGACGTCTTGTTCGTGATGG
The DNA here is from genome assembly GCA_021819525.1 of Actinomycetes bacterium. Lineage (GTDB taxonomy): Bacteria > Actinomycetota > Acidimicrobiia > Acidimicrobiales > UBA8190 > JAKAQW01. The sequence continues at coordinate 41 of JAKAQW010000075.1, read as the reverse complement.
AGCACGCGGGTGCCCGCGTCGGTGGCGACGAGCATGACGAG
>JAKAQW010000297.1 GCA_021819525.1 Actinomycetes bacterium | reverse complement strand
TCCTCGACGAGGGGACCTACCTGGCGTCGGAGTCGACCTTCTACCGGATCCTGCGGTCGAACGGCGAGGTGCGAGAGCGCCGACGTCAGGCGACGCACCCCGCCCGGGTGAAGCCCGAACTCGTGGCCGACCGGCCGCTCGTCGTGTGGTCATGGGACATCACCAAGCTGCGGGGGCCTGTTGCCCGCCACGTTCGATGAGCACGAAGACGACACGATCCATGAGCATGAGTTCGTGCACATCGTGTCGCCCTCGTGGCCATCGGCGGTGGCGTGATGATCAGGCTGTCGGCCTGACGATGGCTATTCCGCCGTCACCTCGGTGACGGCAGCTCGGGCAGAGGACTCGTCGACAATCGACTTGTTGTCGGCGAAGGCGGCGACGAGGGACTGGACGGCCAGGTTGTTGACGGCCCGGGGCAGGCCCCTCGACACCTGATGGATGAGTGCCAGGGCGTCCTCGGAGAACAGGGTGTCGGTCCTCCCGGCCAGCTTCAGGTGATGGCCGACGTAGTCGGCGGTCTCGGGACCGTCCATGCCGACCATGGAGTAGCGGAGGGCCACCCGTTGGTCGAGGGCGGCGAACGCACCGAGGCGGATCCGCCGGCGCAGGGTCGGCTGGCCGACGAGGAGGCAGGCGAAGGGTGCGTGGGAGTCCATGTCTGCATTGGTGAGGAGCCGAAGCCCCTCGAGTTGCTCGGCGTCGAGGAGGTGGGCCTCGTCGAGGACCACGACCACCTGCCGTCCCCGTTCGTGTTCCTCGGTGGCGAGGGCGTCTGCCGCCTGGGGGATGAGGGAGGCCCGGTGGAACCTCGGAGTGCCGCCCAAGGTGGTGACGATCGCCGAGTAGAGGCCCCGGACCCCGACCGAGGGGTTGCCGAGGTAGATCACGGTGTGGCGGCTGGCGTCGATGCTGTCGAGCGCGGCCCGGACGGCGACGGTCTTGCCGGCACCGACCTCGCCGGTGACGACTCCGAGGACCCGCTCGTCGACACACCAGCCGATCCGCGCGACTGCTTCGGCGTGGGACCGGTGGACATGGAGCATGGAGGGGGCGAGGTCCTTGGAAAAGGGCATGCGGGTGAATCCCCAGTGGGCCCGGAGGCGGTCGATGGTCATGAGTGGTTCTCCTTGTTGTGGTCGCTGGACGTGTTGTCGTCGCTGGGTTCGTCGGTAGTGGCGCGCTGACCCCCCGTTCCACCGAGTTGGATCTCGCCGGGCGGCAAGCTGAGCTGGGAGTACGTGATGGGGCGAGAGGCCGCCGTGATCTCGGCCTCCCGGCGATCAGCGAGCAGGCCGAGGTAGTCGATGCCGGTGGGCGAGGGAGCCGGAGCCGTCTCGGGGCGAGCCTGGGGGTGGGCGTGTCGCCCGATGGACACCGGGATCCCCTTGCCCATCGGTCGGCCCCGGAAGCGGATCTCGACGGAGGTCATGTCGAAGGGATCGAAGACGACCTCGACACTGGACCCGACCAGTGCGGCGTCGACCTCGAAGGTGTTCGAATGCACCGAAATGGTCGCCGTCTTGGTCACCCGCCGGGTCTCGGACCACAAGAACGCCTCGTGGAGCGCGGCCGGGGTGGGCAGTGCCGGCGGCTCACCGGCGAGCAGGCGGTCAAGGGGCGCCTCACCGGTCTCGGAGTGGACGCTGCGGTGATAGACGGTCTCCACCCAGGCAGCGAAGCGCCGGTTGAGCTCGTCCAGGTCGGTCGGCGGGTGGGCCTCGATCTCGACGAGGAACTGCATCCGCACGGTCTTGAAGACCCGCTCGATCTTCCCCCGGCCTTCAGGTCGCCCGGGCTTGGAGTGCACGAGGCGCACGCCGAGGCTGGCGCAGGCCCGAAGGAGCTGCTTCGAGACGTAGGCGCTTCCGTTGTCGACATAGGTCATGCGCGGCACGCCACGCGACCCGAGTGCGGCACGAAAGGCGGCCTCCAGGCGGACCGTGTCCTCCGAGTGCCCCCACCGATAGCCCACCAGTGCCCGGGAATGGTCGTCGATGAACGCGAACAGGTAGGTCTTGCGCCCGGCGATCACGGGTCCGTGCAGGGCGTCGCCGGTCCACAGGTCACCGGGGGCGGCTGCCTCGAAACGGCCGAAGGCCTGCGGCGGTGACCCGTCGGGCCGGGTGTTGAGCCCGAGCCGGGCCAGGTGGCGCTGGACGGTGCGCTCGGAGGGCCCGCCGCCCTCGGCGGTGCGGATGATCTGGGCCACCTGCGCCCCCGTTCGGGCCGGGACCTCACGCTTGAGCGCCTCGGCCAGGTCGAGCAGTCGCTTCTCGGTGGTGGGCTCGCCGGTGCGCGACGCCGGTGCCAGGGCGTCGAATCCTCCGGCGCGATAGGCCCGGATCCAGCGGTCGATCGTCCCCCGGGCCACGCGGACCCGCCGGTCGTGTGGGCCGGCATGGTCCCGGGTGGCCAGCTCGCGCACCAGCCGGCCCCGTTGGCGGACGCTCAGCGACTCGTCGGCCGCCTCGCGGACCAGCGAGTAGCGAAAGAGCGCCACTTCTCGTTGCGCCTCGTTCATGGGTCAGTTCCTCCTCGTAGTGGGTGAGGAGGAGACCTTGGCCGCTCACACGGGCGGCACCCAGGGTGAGCTCGTGTTGGACAGCAGGTGCCCACCGGTGAGAAAGGAGGCCATCGACCACGGCGGGCGAGGGCCGAAGCGGCGCACCGCCACGACACCGAGCACGCCGACGGCCTCCACCGCGTCGAAAAGGCCCGATCCGCCGGGCGACCTGCGGTCGTGAGTGGGGTCGATCACCGTGGCCCACCGGGTGAAGTGCTCCCGCAGGGCGACCGCCATGGTGGCGAACCGGCGCAGCCATCCCCGCACCGTCGAGGACGGCCGACCGAGCGCCAGAGCGATCCGCCGATGGCCGGAGCCCTTCGCCTTGGCGACCAGTGCCGCGCCGATCACCTCGGCGGCGTCCCGTCGGCGGACCAGCGTGTCCTCGGGCACCAGGACGTGGGTGCCGGCACAACACGAACAGATGGACCGCCGGAACCGGCGACGCTCGCTGCCGGCCAACAGGCGGACCTCCCGGGCGATGCCGTGCCCCCAGGGCCGCAGCACGGAACCGCAGGTCGGGCACGTGAGCCGCCCGCCGGTCAGGTCCGTCTCGACGGCAGTCACGTCAGTCCCTACGATGAGCACAGCGGAGCTCCGGCTTCGTCAGGAAGAGCCCCTTCGCGATCCGTCGAAAGATTTCAGCGAGGGGGCTCTTGCGCGTTCAGATCGTGCTCACGCTGACGCCTGCGCGTGCTCAAAGGCAAACTCGACCTCGGTCCCGCACATCCCCATCGACGATGACGCCGCCAGCATGGACATCGCACCGTGCTCAGGCTTGATGGCGGCAGACCCCCTCGCGGTGGTCATCCTGCGAGGCGCTCAACACGTGGCTCCTCCTTGGTTGGCAGCTTCGAC
>JAKAQW010000074.1 GCA_021819525.1 Actinomycetes bacterium | reverse complement strand
CCGATCTTGGAGGACGTCGGTGTGGAGGACGTCGGTGTGGAGGACGTCGGTGTGGAGGACGTCGGTGTGGAGGACGTCGGTGTGGAGGACGTCGGTGTGGAGGACGTCGGTGTGGAGGACGTCGGTGGCGTACTGCCACTGGACCCCTGGGCCGAGGCGTCCTGGAGCATCGCGGTCACAGCGGTGCCCGGCGGCCGCGGCACAGCCACGCCCTTGGGGAGAAATGCAATGGTCAGCTCCTGCTCGTCGCCCAGACGCAAGGCTGGCGGGTCGCTCACCACCACCGGCTTGGTGGCGGTCGGCGTCGTCCAGAGATCCACCTCCACCTGGCCCTTGCGCCCCGCGTACTTGGTCCCCTTCGGGCAACGCTCCCCGAGTGAGAACGTCCGGTCGACGGTGACGCCCGCGCTGCGCCTACCTGGGTAGCGCAGCTGGGTGCTCGTGAGGACCATGCCCCGGTAGTCGGAGGCAAAGCGACCCAAGGTGGCGTTCGCCCCTGCCTCGGATGCAGTGTGCGGGGCGATGTGGATCACCCCGTCACCCGCGGTGGTGAGCCCCGGGCCGGCTCCTTTCACCCCAGGGTTCGAAGGCAGGTTGGGCTCGACGGTGCCGCAGATGTCGACGGCGAAGGCGCTGTACCAGCTGGTCCCGATGGCCGGCTGGCCGGCCGAGGACGGGTGCAGGCGCTCGTAGCGGCTGTACCAGACGAGTGCCACTCCGAGCACGCAGATGAGCGCGAGGCTGCTGTACCACTTGACGGGACGCTGCCCGCGATAGGACCGGCTCCCGCCCGTCGCCGCTGCTCGCGCCACCCATTTCCCGGTCTGCTTCTTCGCCATGATCGGAGCACCACCCTAGTCGCTGTGCTCGGGAGACGCGTGGCGGACCCCGCCCAGTGGCAGCCCGGCACCCTAGTCGCTGTGCTCGGGAGATGCGTGGCGGACCCCAGCCACTGCCAGCCGGGCCAGCTCGTCGCCGTGCTCGGAGGACGTCTGGCGGGCACCGCCTATCGATAGCCGGGCCAGCTCGGTCACGACGCGGGCGCCGAGCACGGCGGCCGCTCCGGGCACGAGCAGTCGGCGCCACCCGGTGGAGGTTCGCCAGGCGAACCGCAAGGCGGAGCGGTGGTGGGCCAGGACCATGGCGTAAGGATGGGCGCTGGTGGACACCCCATGGACGTGGGTGACCGCGGCGCCTGGATGGTGCACCACGGCCCATCCGGCCCGGCCGGCCCGCCAGCACAGGTCCATGTCCTCGGCGTACATGAAGTACGACTCGTCGAACCCGCCCAGCTCCTCCCAGGCTTCTCGGCGCGCCGCGAAGCAGGCACCGGACACCCAGTCCACGCGCAGCGGCCCACTCGGGACCAGGTCGTCCATCCGGTACCGGGCGCTGTAGCGGTTCGCCGGCCGCCAGCGACCCAGCAACGCGTGGCCGAGCGCGTCGAGCGGTGACGGGAAGCGCCGAGCCGACGGGTAGCGCCGACCGTCCGCCTCCATGATCCGGGGGCCGACCACCGCCACCGCCGGATCGTCGACCACCGCCCCGACGAGGATCTGCACCGCCCCACGATGCAGCTCGACGTCGGGGTTCGTCACCATCACCACCTCGGCATCGGTGGCCGCCACCCCCCGGTTCGCCCCCGCGCCGTAGCCCAGGTTCCGCCCCGTGCGCACCAGGCGCACCGGCACGCCCCGCTCGACCGCCTCGAGCACCCACGGCGCTGGGTCGAGCCGGCAGCCGTTGTCCACCACCACCACGTCGTCTACGGGCGCGCCGACGAGCGAGGCCAGGCAGGCTCCGAGCACCGGCCCGGCGTCGTGGTCGACGACGACGACAGCCACTGCCGGCCGAGAGCCGCTCGCTTGCGGCCGAGAACCGCTCTCTTGCGACCGGAGCCCGCTCACTGCCGGCCATCGAAGCGGAAACGGACCAGCGCCCACAGCGCACCGAGGCCGTCACGCCACGAGATCTTCTTGCCTTCGTCCACTTCGCGCCCGGCATAGGAGATCGGCACCTCGTAGATGCGCTCGCCACGGCGGAGGACCTTCGCTGTGATCTCGGGCTCGAAGTCGAAGCCGTTGGAACGGATGTCGATATCGCTCAGCACCCGACGATCGAAGAGCTTGTAGCACGTCTCCATATCCGAGAGCGTGGAGCGGTACAACACGTTCGTCACCAAGGTGAGCAGGCGATTGCCTATCCAGTGCGAGGGCAGCATGTTCTTGCGCTCCCCGGTGAACCGGCTGCCGTAGGCCACCCTGGCCTTGCCTTTGAGCACCGGGTCGAGCAGGCGGGGCCAGTCGTCGGGGTCGTACTCCAAGTCGGCGTCTTGGATCAGCACCAGGTCGCCTCGGGCAGCCGCCAACCCGGTGCGGACCGCCGCGCCCTTGCCCTGGTTGGCACGGTGCCCGATGACCCGCACCGTCGAGTCCTCCAACGCGGCGAGGATCTTGTCGGTCCCGTCGGTCGACCCGTCGTCCACCACCACCAAGTCGACCTCGAGCGGCACGGGCACCGACCGCGCCCGGCGGATGATCTCGGCGATGGTGCTCCGCTCGTTGTAGACCGGGACGATGACTGTCAGGCTGCGGTAGCGCGGCTCGTCTCTCGTGGTCTCCTCGGGGCCTCGGTCGTCCACGCTACGGCGCTCCTCGGGTTCGGGGCCCACGTCGGGCATGGCATCCATCATGCCGTGGCCGCAGCCACGTCGGGAGGCGTCACGTCCTGGCCGGCGTCACGTCGTCGCCACCTCCATGTCGTGACGGGTCCGGGAGACGAGTCGTGCACGGCGCTTGGTGAGGGGTGAGGGGTGAGGGGTGAGGGGTGAGGGGTGAGGGGTGAGGGGTGAGGGGTGAGGGGTGAGGGGTGAGGGGTGCGCATCAGGTGCCGTCCAGGCGAGTGGCCATCCACGCCACCGTTCGCCGCAGCCCGTCGTCGAGGTCGACGGCCGGGGCCCATCCCAGCTCGCGGCGGGCCAGGTCGATGTCGGGCCGCCGACGCGTCGGGTCGTCGGCAGGCAGCTCGTAGTGGACGACCGGTGACGGTGAGCCGGTGAGCACCAGCACCCGCCGTGCCAGCTCGACCACGGTGATCTCGGTCGGATTGCCGATGTTGAACGGCCCGGTGCCGGTAGCGTCCAGCGCGGCGAGGAGACCGCCTACGGTGTCCTCGACGTAGCACAAGCTGCGGGTCTGGCTACCGTCGCCGTAGACGGTGAGGGGATCGCCACGAAGCGCCTGGGCCACGAAGTTCGACACCACGCGACCATCACCGGGTCGCAGCCCCGGTCCGTAGGTGTTGAAGATGCGGGTGACCACGACGTCTGTGGCGTGCACCCGGTGATGGGCCATGGTGAGCGCCTCGGCGAACCGTTTCGCCTCGTCGTAGACACTGCGCGGTCCGATCGGATTGACGTTGCCCCAGTAGCTCTCGGACTGGGGATGCTCGAGGGGGTCACCGTAGACCTCGCTGGTCGATGCGAGCAGGAACCGGGCCCCATGCCGTCGGGCGAGCTCGAGGGCCAGCTCGGTGCCCCGGCTCCCCACCGCCAGGGTCTCGAGCGGCCGAGCCAGGTACTCCGGCGGCGAGGCCGGGCTGGCCAGGTGGGCAACGGCACCGATCGACCCCGGCGGCCCGTCCACGGGCAACGACGTCGACACGTCGGCTATCACCAGCTCGAAGCGGTCGGTTCCCAATGCGACCAGGTCGGCCACGTTCTGCGCGGCGCCACTCGACAGGTCGTCGACGCCGGTCACGGTGTCGCCTCGCGCGACCAGCGCCCGGCACAGATGCGAGCCGAGGAAACCGGCCCCGCCGGTGACCACTACCCGACGCCTCGAGCGCGCCGAAGACCTGACCGGCACCGGGGTGCTCGGCAGGATCTGGCGACCATGGCGGTGCGGAGGTGACGGCAGATCGTCCCGGTCGCGCGCTGCGAAGCTGCTCACGGGCGGCCGATGCCGGTGTAGCGGAAGCCGAGGCGCCGCAGCTTGGCCGGGTCGAGCAGGTTGCGGGCGTCGACCAGGGCCGGCTCGGCCATGACCGAGCGGACCTTCGCGTAGTCGAGCCAGCGCAGCTCGTCCCACTCGGTGAGGATCACCACGACCTCTGCGCCGGCACAAGCCCCGTAGGGGTCCGCGCACACCTCGGCCAGGCCCACGAGCTCGGGGACCGGCCCGCGCACCGTCGGGTCGTACGCGCGCACCACAGCCCCTTCGCCGGCCAGCTGACGGACCACCGCCACCGCCGGCGACTCGCGCCGGTCGTCGGTCCCTGCCTTGAAGGTGATCCCCCACGCAGCTACCGTCCGCCCGGCGAGCGACCCGCCGAGCGCGGAGCTGACCTTGGCCACCACCGACGCCCGCTGCGCGTCGTTGGTAGCCACCGCGGCCCGCAGCAACGGGAAGTCGTAGCCGGCCTGCTCGGCCATGAAGAGCAAGGCGCTGGTGTCCTTCGGGAAGCAGGATCCTCCCCATCCTGGGCCCGGTCGCAGGAATTCGAAGCCGATGCGATGGTCGTAGCCCATGCCGAGCAGCACGTCGCGAACGTCTGCACCAACCGCCTCGGACAACGTCGCCACTGCGTTCACGAAGCTGAGCCGGGTGGCCAGAAAAGCGTTCGAGGCGTACTTGATGGTCTCGGCAGTGGCGGCATCGGTGACGATGAGCGGAGCGCCGGTGGCGGCGAACAGCGCCCCGACCCGGGCCGCGGCCTTCGCGTCGTCGGCGCCCACCACCACGCGGTCGGGATGCAGGCAGTCGCTGATGGCCTGCCCCTCGCGCAGGAACTCGGGGTTCGACACCACCGCGACGTCGCTGCGCCCGAGGAGCTGCTCGATCACCCGCGTCGAGCCGACAGGCACGGTGGACTTGTTCGCGATGATCGCCCCTCGCTCGAGGTGCGGTGCGATCTGCTCCGCCACCTCCTGCAAGATCGACACGTCGGCCGACCCGTCGGCTCGAGGTGGGGTCGGCAGGCACAGGAAGACGAGCTCGGCGCGGCGCACCGCCTCGGTGCTCGACCCCACGAAGCGGAGCCGGCCGTTCGCCAGGCCCTCGCGCAGGAGCTCCGCCATGCCGTCTTCCACGATGGTCGGCTCGCCTGCCTCGAGCTTGGCGAGCTTGGCTCGGTCGTGGTCAGCGCACACCACCTGGTGCCCCATATGGGCCAAGCTGACCGCAGTGGCCAGCCCGACGTAACCGGCTCCCACGACCGCCACCGGAGCCGAGGTCGGTGCAGACGGCATCAGCCACCCTCCTGGGGAGTCGAGGCGAGCACGGCGACCAGCCGGCGCAGGGCATCTTGCCAGTGCGGCAAGGGCGGCAGGCCCGAGAGACGCCACGCGGCGTTGTCGAGCACCGAATTGGCGGGCCGGGGCGCGGGGCGCGGCGGCACCAGTTGCGCGGTAGTGATGGCCTGGACGCGCGCGGGGTCTGCCCCGGCCGCGGACAGCACCGCTCGGACGAACCCGAACCAGGTGGTCGCCCCCGCGTTGGTGAGGTGGAACCGCCCCGGGCGGCGCTCGATGGCCAGCCGGGCCAGCGCTCCGGCCAGATCCGCGGTGAAGGTGGGCGAGCCGTGCTGGTCGTCGACGAAGCGCAACGGCCCGTCGCCGCCAGCTAGTCGCAACGCCGTCTTCACCATGTTCGCCCCGTGCGCGCCGCACACCCACGAGGTCCGCACCACGCTGTGGCCAGGAGCGACCTCGAGCTCACCGGCCAGCTTGGATCGTCCGTAGGCCGACACCGGACTGGGCTGGTCCCACTCCACGTAGGGCCGAGGGCTCGTGCCGTCGAAGACGTAGTCCGTCGAGATGTAGACCACGTGCGCCCCGCCACGCCCCGCGGCCTCGACCACGTGGCGGGTGGCCATGGCGTTCACCGCGAACGCCCGGTCCGGGTCGGCTTCGCAGGCATCCACGGCAGTCCATGCCGCGCCGTGGATCACCGCACCAGGCCGGATCTCGGCGAAGAAGTCCCCCACCGCACCTCGATCGGCGAGGTCCAGGGCGAGGAGCTCGGAGCCGCCCACCTCTGCGAGATCGGTCCCGATCACCTCCAGGTCGGTGACGGCTCCGGGGCCCCACGGCGCCCCTGCCACCCCTCCGACAGGCACCCGCCCGGACAGGACGTCGACCAGATCCCGGCCGAGCTGTCCCGCTGCGCCGGTCACGACGATGCGCACCGGAGGCCTCAGCTCCGCTCCACGCCGGCGGCTCGCGTCCGGGCACCGGCGCTCCACGCCGTCTCCACCACCGGGGCCCGGTCGCGCAGCGGTTCCCACCAGTCTCGATGCGCCGCGTACCACGCCACGGTGGCAGCCAGACCCGGAGCGAATTCGACCGTCGGCTCCCAACCCAGCTCGGTGCGGATCTTCGTGCAGTCGAGCAGGTAGCGCCGGTCGTGCCCGGGACGGTCAGGGACGATGGTCTTGAGCGACGACGGCTTTCCCAGGGTGTCGAGCACGGCATCGGCGATATCGGCGATAGAGGCCTCTACCCCGCTGCCGACGTGGTACGTCTCGCCCAGCCGACCCCGCTCGAGCACCGCTTCGATGGCCCGGCAGTGGTCGACCACGTGCAGCCACTCGCGGCGGTTCTCGGTGGACGCGTACAGCGGCAGGGGCCGGTCGTCGAGGGCGTTCGCGGTGAACAGCGGGATGACCTTCTCCGGGAACTGGTACGGGCCGTAGTTGTTCGCGCAGTTCGTGATGGTCACCGGCAAGCCGAAAGTCTCCGAGTAGGCCCGCACAGCGTGGTCGGCCCCGGCCTTCGAGGCGTTGTACGGGGTGCGGGGCCGGTACGGGTGCTGCTCGGTGAAGGCCTCCTCGGTGTCGAGGGGGAGGTCGCCGTAGACCTCGCAGGTCGAGATGTGGTGGAACCGGGCGACTTCGGCGTGACGGGCCACCTCCAGCATGGTCTGGGTGCCGACCACGTTGGTGTGGAAGAACCGGGTGGGATCGAGCACCGCCAGGGAGTTGTGGGACTCGGCGGCGAAGTGGACGACGGTGTCGATCCGGTGCTCGTCGACCGTCTGACGGGCCGCGTCGGCATCACAGATGTCGCCTTCCACCAGCACGGCCCGCTCCCCCAGGTCAGCCAGGTTCGCCGGGTTGCCGGCGTAGGTGAGGGCATCGTAGGCGACCACGTGGTCGCCGGGGTGGTGCTCCACCCAGTAGCGCACGAAGTTCGAACCGATGAACCCGGCTCCGCCTGTCACCAGCAACCTCATGGGCGGCCATCGTAGACGGCGCGCCGCCCCGGCTCGGGCGCCGCCGAGCCCGCTGCGAGCTGATCCTCCTCGCGGTCTGGACGCGCGGCCACAGGTACCCGCACCTGGGGCACCCGGGTCCGCCGTGCCCGGACCACTTCGCAGGCGCCACGACGCCGCTCGTAGCGTGGGGCGAGCCTGGTTCGCCGCGCTTGCGCCTACCCGTTCGTCTTCGGGCGTCGCCCTGCCTGAGATCCGATGGGCTTCCAGAGCGTCGAGTCGAAGCCGGCCTCCTCGCTCGGATGGGCACGGACCTCCTCGGTCAGAAGTGCGAGACGGATGGTGGACGGATGATCGTTCCCGAGGATGGTCTCGACCCAGCGGCGCGCCTCCGTCACGTCCACCGCACCCGCCTGCAGCATCGCCTCGATGTCCGCCCAGTCCTTCGTCCGGTTGAACAGCGTCTTGAACACCGTGAGGTCGGTGGCGGTGATGACTGGGATGGCGAAACCCCGGAACGGCTGACGACGAGCCCGCTCCTGCACCGTGGCGTGGAGCTCGTGTTGCGGGAAGAACAGGTCCACGGCGACATCGCCCCAACGGAGGCGGTCCTGACCATCCCTACGGATCGTCTCGATCACGTCTGGGCGTGCGACCACTTCGCTGGGTAGCGCGGCGACGACGCGGCCGGCGTCGTCCACCGAAACGGCGATGTTGATGTCGATGTCGTTCGTGGCTCTCGGATCGAAGATCGCGTACGCGAGCGCGATCGCCCCTCCGAAGGCGTGCGGGACAGCCGCTCTGTCCAGTGCCTGGTGGATGGCGACCAACTTGTCCCCGACATCAGATCCGAGCGCGGCTGGGACCTGGCTCACCGCTGACGCCAGATCGCGGCGGGGAACCCAACGCGATCACCGGGCCACCGGTGGGGAAGCTCCCGGGCAAAGATCAGCAGATCGGAGAAGATCCGACCCCGGCGGACCTGCTCTTCGGAGAACCGCTCGACTACGAGCGCTGCTCCCGTAGCAGCGAGCAGCCGGAGGAACACCTCTGCCCCCGGCTCCCGAGCGCCTGTCTCGTAGAGGCTGATGGCCGAGCGCGTGACACCGGATCGTTCGGCCAGCTCGGCCTGCGTGATCCCGTCTGCCGTCCTCGCCTGGACAAGCATTGCTCCCGAAGAGCTCACCATGACGCAAGGGTACCAGTTGATGTTACGTATACGTAACAGGCCAGCTGGGGCACCCGACACAGAGGATGGCCGCTCGGGCCTGCCACACAGCTGCGTCGGAAGCCCACACAGCCGTGGCGCACCCTATTGGGTCAGCCAGAGCAACTGAGCCAGAGCCACGGCTTCCCGCGAGAGCCACGGCTTCCCATGATCTTCGCGCGCCGTCCTCACAGGGCTACCCGGATCCTTCTCGGTTCGCTGAGCGCAGGTGCACCACGTCGCCGGCGGTCACCACGTGGCGACTGCTCCCGTCCTCGACCACCAAGGAGCCGGCGTCGGTGATGTCGACCGCGGTCCCGAGCAAGACGCCGGCAGGGAGCTCGACGCGCACCGCCTGGCCCAGCGTGATGCACCACCGGCGGTACGCCTCGGCCTGGCGCCGCCGCCCGGCGGGATGCTCGAGATCGGCCAAGCGCTGCTCCGCGTGGCGCAGCGTTGCCACCAGCAACGCCGGTCGGGACGGGCACCACCCCGCGAGTGCCCACAGCGAGGTCGCGGCTTGCCCGATCTCGTCGGGCAGCTCGTCGCCAGGCCCGGGCCAACCCACGTTCATCCCCATCCCGACCACCAGCGCTGCAGGAGCAGGATCTCCCGCCCGGCCTGGAGCGGCCTCGGCCAGCACGCCGGCCACCTTGGCCTCGCCAGCGGCTCTCTGGGCCTGCCCGTCGGCCACCTGGGCCCGCTCGTCCGGTGCTCGAGCATCCGAAGTCGAGGTGGCGCCGCCGACCACCTGCCCCCCCTCCCTGGCGATCTGGACATTCGCTGCGGCCGCCTGGGCCTGTCTCTCGGCCGTCTCGGCCCGCTGTGGTGCTCGGGCATCCGAAGACCGCGCGCTGCCGACAGCGACCAGGTCGTTGGGCCACTTGCCTGCCAGCTCGACCCCGGCGACCTCACGGCAGGCGTCAGCCGCGGCCATCGCGAGCACCGCCGTGCACCGGTGCAGGTCGCCCCAGGCCATCGCGGGCCTCAGGAGGAGCGAGACCAGCAGGTTCGTTCCCGCAGGCGCCTCCCAGCGCCGGCCGAGCCTGCCTCGGCCGCTTCGCTGGTGGTCGGCCACCACCACCAGGCCCTCCGGCGCTCCCGCCGCAGCGGCTTCGAGGGCAATCTGGTTCGTGGAGCCCACCTCGACAAGGTGCCGGACGTCCGCGAACCGTGTCCCAGGTACCGCTCGGGGCCAGCGGTCACGGGCGATCCCGGATCCGATCTCACCTCGCCGGTCAGCGCCGGTCTCGGGTGCAGCCTCACCGCACCAGCCCGACGGGCCCTCCAGCTCGCCTTCGCCACCGCATGGCGGCCTTACGCCTTCGCCACCGGGTCGGGGAGCCATGGGTTCGCCACTGGGCTCGACACCCACGTCCTCGTCGCCGGGCTCGAGGCTCACGTGCTCACCGCCGCTGGTTCGAGGTACGGATCGGGCTGGACCGTCTCGGCTGGATCCTCGGGAGCGCTGGACATGGCGTGAACCGTACGCCTCGTGCCAGGCTGAAGGCTTGCCGGGGACCGCTGGCCCTCGGTCCGAGCCTGCCACGGGCTGTGCCAGGCTGGGGAGTGCTCGGCGGGTCCGGTCTGCGGCCACCTGCTCGGGGGCCAGACAGCCAGCCAGCGGCCGGACCAGCGTCACCAGCACCACGGCGTCACCAGCACCACGGCGTCACCAGCACCACGGCGTCACCAGCACATGATCCAGCAGCAGACGAAGGGAAGCACCGTGTTCGACAAGGTCCTGATCGCCAACCGGGGCGAGATCGCGGTACGCGTGATCCGCACCTGTCGTGAGCTGGGGATCGCCACGGTCGCCGTCTACTCCGAGCTGGACCGGGACGCCTTGCACGTCCGGCTGGCGGACGAGGCCTACGCGCTCGGCGGGCAGAGCGCAGCAGAGAGCTACCTGAACACCGCGGCCATCCTCGATTCCATTCGCCGCAGCGGGGCCGACGCCGTGCATCCAGGCTACGGCTTCTTCTCCGAGAACACCGACTTCGCCCGGGCCATCACCGCCGAAGGCGTGACCTTCATCGGTCCGCCCCCCGAGGCCATCGAGGTGATGGGAGACAAGATCAGCTCACGGCAGGCCGCCGAGGCTGCGGGGGTGCCCGGTGTGCCCGGGCAGAGCGAGCCGGTCACTGACCCGGCTGTCATCACCGCGTTCGGTGAGACCCACGGCTGGCCGGTTGCCATCAAAGCCGCCTTCGGCGGTGGCGGCAGAGGCATGAAAGTGGTCCACGGCCCCGACGAGGTCGTCGAGGCCATGGAGTCCGCCCAGCGCGAGGCGCAGGCCTATTTCGGGCGCCCCGAGATCTACCTGGAGCGCTACCTGTCCTGGCCTCGGCACGTCGAGATGCAGATCCTGGCCGACACCCAGGGCACCTGCCTGTGGCTCGGGGAGCGGGACTGCTCCTGCCAGCGCCGGCACCAGAAGCTGATCGAGGAGAGCCCCGCGCCGGACTTCCCCGACGACGTGCGCCGGGCCATGGGCGAGGCGGCGGTGAAGGTGGCCCGGGCCTGTGGCTACGTGAACGCCGGCACCGTCGAATTCCTCTACCAGGACGGGAGCTTCTTCTTCTTGGAGATGAACACCCGCCTCCAGGTGGAGCACCCGGTGACCGAGCTGGTCACCGGGCTCGACCTGGTAGAGCAGCAGCTACGGGTGGCCGCCGGCGAACCACTCTCGCTCACCCAGGAGCAGGTGCGGCGTGACGGGCACGCCATCGAGGTCCGCATCAATGCCGAAGATCCCACCGCTGGGCGTTTCGCACCCTCACCGGGGACCATCACCCGCTTCCGGGCACCAGCCGGCCCTGGCGTGCGGCTCGATGCCGGCTACGAGGCAGGCGACACGGTCAGCCAGTTCTACGACAACCTGGTGGCAAAGCTCGTGGTGTGGGCACCGGACCGGGACCGGGCCCGGCGCAGGATGCTCCGATCCCTGGCGGAGACCGTCATCGAAGGGGTAGCCACCACCATCCCCGCCGACGTGGCCATCTTGGAGCACCCCGACTTCGTGGCAGCGACCCACTCGACGAACTGGGTCGAGCAGCGCCTCGATCTAGCCGGGGTCACCGCGAGCGGTGGCTCTGGCGGTGCCGAGACCGCCGTGGCGCCCGCACAGGGCGCCGACGACGACACGCCCCGAGTGCTGCGTAAAGTCACCGCCGAGGTCGACGGGCGTCGCTACCAGCTGAAGCTCTGGGTGCCCGACATCGCGGGTGGTGCCGTGGCGGCGCCCGCGAGAGGTTCTGCAGCCCGACCCGGCCGCTCGGCACGGGCCCGGTCGGCCAGCGGTGGTGCAGGTTCGGGCACAGTTGCCGTGCCGATGCAGGGCACGATCGTGAAGGTCCTGGTGGCAGTGGGTGACATGGTCGAAGCTGGCCAGACCGTCTGCGTGCTCGAAGCCATGAAGATGGAGAACGCCATCACCGCCGAGAGAACCGGGACTGTCACCGAGGTGAAGGTGGCAGCGGGAGACTCGGTCGGCGCTGGCGACGTGGTCGCCGTCATCGGCTGAACGCCAACGGGCGCCAGACCCGCGGTGCTCGCCGCTGCGACGTGTCCCTCCGGTGCTCGTCATGGGCTGTACCGCACTTCACCGCACTTCTCTGTCGGCAGTGGTCGCCAGCCTCTTCGACCCGGCCCGGGGTCTTCCCGGCGGTGCCCGAAAGCCGCATCTCCGAGGAGCACCACCGACGACGGCGCCTCGGTACCGGCAGTGATGGTCTCAGCGCCCGCCGCCGTGCGCCGGGCACAGGGCATCGATGGCCAGCACCGCGAAGTGGGGCTCGGTCTTCGCGAGGGTGACGAGGGCTTTGCGGACGCAAGGCAGCTGACGGCGTTGGGCCGGGGTGAGCTGCAGCTCGTGGCGAGCAGGGCTGCGACGGGTCGGTGGGGGCACCGACAGGGTCGCGACCACCGTGCCGTCGGGGCCGATGGTGACGGCCACCGATGGCGCGGCGGACCGGACCGACGACCGCTTCGCTGGTGGTGGACCCCGACGAACGGGGGCCGAGTGCTGGTCCACTTGGCCAGAGCTGGACGCGTGGGTGCCAGCCGAGGCGGCGGACGCGGACGCGGACGCGGCGGTCGCGCCCGGAGCATCGGTGGCATCCGCCCCGGAGGTGATCGTGGACGAGTAGTTGGTCGTCTGGTCGTGAGCGGCTGGCGAGTGGCCACCGCCCGCCGAGTACCCGGTGGCCAGCGGCGAGCCGGAGCGCTCCAAGTGACCGGTGGCACCACGAGCTGGCTTCCGGCCGGCGAGGTGCTCCGAGGCTCGCGGCGGCGCGCCGAGGGTCCCCGGTGGTGCCGAGCCGATCAGGGTCGCCCACCGGGTCGGCCGTCGCGAGGCGTAGTGGAGGATGGCCGGGCAGTCCGCTGCGCTCAGGAGCACCGAGGTGGGCCGGTGGTACACAAAAGAGAACTGGGCGGCGCAGGCCCGGCTGCCGATGGACTCGCTCAGGCCGGCGCGGTGGGCCACCACCCGGGTCAACTGCGCGTTCGCCGAGGGCTGCCAGCCGACGATCTCGGCGCTGCGGGCCACGGTGTAGGTGCCCGCGACGAGCAACGGCAGCACCGCAACACCCACCATGACGGTGACGACGGCTCCTCCGCCGACACGGGAGAGCACCAGCCGCGCCGCCCAGACGAGCAGGAGCACGGCCCCGAGGGTGATCGACGCATCGGCTGGGTTCCCCACGTACCAGATCACCGGGTACGACCAGATGTCCGCAGCTGAGTTGCCGCCGCCGAGCCCGTGGATGGTCAAGATGCCGGCCACGTTGCCGAGGATGCCGCCGACCACCCCTGCCACCCCGGCAGTGAACAACCCTGGGTACCGAAGCAGGCGAGCAATCCACAGTGCGCCGGCACCGACGACGCCCACTCCCGCCGCGAACAGCACCAGCAGAGCCACCGACGGGTACCCCGCGTCGCGCGCGTGCCACGACATGGGATCGAGGGCGGCAATGGCGTACATGGCCAGAGGCATGGCCACCATCCAGCCCACGGCCAGCACGATGTCACGCCGATGCACTGGCCGCTCTCGAGATCGTCGTCACCTGCACGGTCCCAGTTTGGACCCTGCGGGCGCGCCAGGGGGACCAGCGTCTCGCTCTCGACGACCTGCTCAGCCGACGACAGCACCCGCGCCGAACAGCTCCCGCAGGGATCCCACGAGCCCCCGGCGACTGTCCACGTTGAACTGCGCCGGCAGGCGAAGCGTGACCTCCCCTACCTGGAGCAGCACCGGCTCGGGACCCGGGTGCTCGACCAGGATGGCCTTCAGCCGCTCCACCACCGGGTCGGTCACCTTGCTCGGGGGGAGCTGCACCCGGAGCTCGCCTGCTCCCTCGACCACCAGGGCCGGGCGAGACAGCTCCATGCAGACCAGCTTCACCTGGTCGTCACGGGTGTCGACCCGGCCCTTCACCACCACCACCGCATCCTCGGCCAGCAACCCGTCGATCTCGGCCATGGTCTTCGGGAAGACGAACACCTCCACCGACGCCCGGAGATCCTCGAGCACGAAGGTGGCCATCAGCTCGCCTCGCTTGGTGTAGCGCCGCACCAGGGCGGTGACGACCCCCCCGACGACCTTCACCGCACCGTCGCGACGCCCCCCCTCCACCAGCGGGTCGTCGTCCTTCAGATCCGCGATGGTGCACTCGGTCAACCGGGCGAGCGCCGCCTCCAGGCCCTGGAGCGGATGGTCGCTCACGTACAGACCCAGCATCTCCTTCTCGAAGGCGAGCCGTTCGGTCTTGGCGAAGTCCCGGTCCGGGATGGGCACCCGGGCCTCGGCATACGCTGCTGGTCCCTCACCGGAGCCACCACCCCCTGCTGGATCGTCGAGGAGCCCGAACAGCGTCGAGATCCCGGCGTCCTCCTCCCGGCGCCGGGCGAGCGTCCGCTCCACGATCTCCTCGAACACCATCAGCAGCCCCTGGCGGGGATGGCCGAGCGAGTCGAACGCCCCCGCCTTTACAAGCGACTCGACCGTCCGCTTGTTGAGGACCATGGGATCGACCCGCCGGCAGAAGTCGTAGAAGTCGAGGTAGGGGCCGTGCGCATCGCGTTCGGCCACGATCTTCTCCACCAGCGCCTCGCCGACGTTTCGCACCGCGGCCAGGCCGAACACCACCCGGTGCTTGCCGTCGTCGCCCACGAGCGGGGTGAACTCCGCGGCAGAGCGGTTCACGTCTGGCACCAGCACCTCGATGTGCAGCGCCCGGCACTCGCCTAAGTACACCGCGGTCTTGTCCTTGTCGTCCTTCACCGAGGTGAGCAGGGCGGCCAGGTACTCCACGGGGTAGTGGGCCTTCAGCCAGGCGGTCTGGTAGGAGACGAAGCCGTACCCGTAGGAGTGGGACTTGTTGAACGCGTAGTCGGCGAATGGCTCGATGATGTCGAACAGCTTGGTCCCGAGCTCTGCGCCGTACCCCTGGGCGACACAGCCGTCGACGAACTTGCTCCGCTCCTTTGCCATGATGGCCCGGACCTTCTTGCCGGCCGCCTTGCGGAGGTTGTCGGCCTCTTCGAGGCTGTAGCCGGCGAATTTCTGCGCCACGCGCATCACCGACTCCTGGTAGATCATGAGGCCCTGGGTGTCGGCCAGTATGGGCTCCAGATCCGGGTGCAGGTACACGATGGGCTGGCGGCCGTTCTTCCGATCGGCATAGTCGCGGTGCATGTTCGCGGCCATCGGCCCGGGTCGGTACAGCGCCACCAGGGCGGCAACGTCGTCGAAGCTCGTGGGCGCGAGCGAGCGCATGAGGGAGCGCATGGGGCCGCCTTCGAGCTGGAACACCCCGATCGAGTCGCCCCGGCGCAGCATGTCGAAGGTGGCTTCGTCGTCGAGTGGCACCTGGTCGATGTCGGGGCGCTCTCCCTCGGTCCGTTCGATCAGATCCAGCGCCCGTTCGATGACCGAGAGGTTCCGAAGACCGAGGAAGTCCATCTTCAGCAGACCCAGCGCTTCGACCCCGTGCATCTCGTACTGGGTGACCACCGGGGACTCGCCGGGGTCTTGGCCACTCTCCGGCTTGCGCTGCACCGGCAGGTACTCGGTGAGCGGATCCTTGGTGATGACCACCGCAGCCGCGTGGATGCCGTCCTGGCGGCGCAAGCCCTCCAGGCCCTTGGCTACGTCGATGACCTTGCGGGCGTCGGGGTCGGTCTCGTACATCTCGCGCAGGCTCTGCGCGGCGCCGTAGCCGTCCTCGTAGCCCTCCACCTTCTCCAGGCAGGCCCGCAGAGGGGTGTCGCGCCCCATGACGAGCGGCGGCATGGCCTTCGCGATGCGGTCGCCCACCGAGTACGCGTAGCCCAGCACCCGGGCGCCGTCACGCACCGCGGCCCGCGCCTTGATGGTGGAGAAGGTGACGATCTGCGCGACGCGGTCAGACCCGTAGCGCTCCGAGGCGTAAGCGATCATCTCGCCGCGGTAGCGCTCGTCGAAGTCCATGTCGATGTCTGGCATCTGCTTGCGGCCGGGGTTCAAGAACCGTTCGAAGAGCAGGTCGTAGCGGATGGGATCCAGATCCACGATCCCGAGGCAGTACGCCACGCAGCACCCGGCAGCAGATCCGCGCCCGGGCCCCACCCGGATCCCGACCTCCCTGGCGTGGCGGATCAGGTCCCACACCACCAGGAAGTATGCAGGGAACCCCATCGCCGCGATCACCCCGAGCTCGTAGTCGAGACGTTCGACCACCGAGGCAGGCAGTGGTTCCCCGTAACGCACGGCTGCCCCCT
The DNA here is from genome assembly GCA_021819525.1 of Actinomycetes bacterium. GTDB lineage: Bacteria > Actinomycetota > Acidimicrobiia > Acidimicrobiales > UBA8190 > JAKAQW01. The sequence continues at coordinate 378 of JAKAQW010000074.1, read as the reverse complement.
CGTAGGCCAGATGGCGCAGGTATGCCGCCGCGCGCTGCTCGTAGCTGTCCCCGGTGAACTGCTCGGGGACGGGGAACTGGGGCAGCGCGTTCGAGCCGAGCTCGATGTCGACGTGTGCCCGCTCGGCGATGAGCAACGTGTTGTCGCAGGCTTCTGGCAGCTCGGCGAAGAGATGGCGCATCTCCGCGGCGCTCTTCAGGTAGTGCTCCTCGCCCTCGAACTTGAAGCGCTTGGGGTCGTCGATGGTGGCGCCGGTCTGCACGCACAGCAGGGCGTCGTGGGCCACCGCGTCCTGGCGATGGGTGTAGTGGCTGTCGTTGGTGGCCAAGAGCGGGGCGCCCAGCCGCCGGGCGACGTCGACGAGCTGAGGAGATCGGA
>JAKAQW010000296.1 GCA_021819525.1 Actinomycetes bacterium | reverse complement strand
TGCACGCCGACCAGCGACCTCAGCGTCTCGCCAGAACGAGCGTGGTCAGCGACCAGGGGAAGCGCGTCCGCTCGCACTCCGAGTAGGTCATGGCTCACCGGTGGCCCCGGTGGCCCCGGTGGCCCCGAGCTCAGCCCGACTTCGCCGCCGCGGTGAGGACGCAGTTCGCCACGGCACCGACGCCGGCTGGTCCGATGCGGTCGGCGTCGGCACAAGCGGCGAGCGTCCTCCGGGGTACCCGTCGGGTTCGGCGGTTGGCGACGTCGGTCCACACCCAGGCGCCGTCTGTCTGCTGCGGAAGACGGCCGATGGCGGCGGTGAGGAGCGCAGCGGTGGGGGCCGCTCCGACCGGCTGGTCGTAGCGGGGCAGGTCGGGCTGGTCCACGATGACCACGGTGGTTGCCTGCCAAGCTGTCAACGCGGTGTCGAGGTCGGCGACGGCTCGGGAGTCGAGGGTGGGCGGCGACGCCCCGAACAGCGCGACGTGTTGGAGGAGCGCTACTCCCGGCCCGGCCCGGCCCGAACGTGCCGGTACCGACCCCGGACCACCACCGCCCACCAGTGCGTACCGGAAGCCGCCGACTGCCTGCCAGGTCATCGCTCCCTGTTCGAGCGTGAACGGTGCGGGGATGGCGAGGATGACGTCGCCCGGCCCGGCGCCCTGCTGCGGGTGGGCGAACCACCGAGGGATGGCCACCCGGACGCCGGTGAGCGGGGTGTAGGGCACGACCTGGGCGGCGATCGGGACGAACGCGACGGCGGCGACGGCGAGGGAGACGAAGGCTCCGGCGAACCGAGCGGGCCACCGTCCCCGTCTGGCGGCGAGGCCCGAGCCACCGTGCCGAGGAGCGCCGTCCGAGCTCGGCGTCGCGGGCAGCTCCCGGCGCACTGGCACGTCCGATTCGGTAACCGACGGCCACCCGGCCAGCCTTCGGGAGACCCATGACCCGACGCGGTCCGCTGTAAGGGTCACGGCGATGATCGCACACAGGCTGACGACGGCCATGAACCGGTTCGGGATGACATCTTCGAGGACCGGGAGGCGCCCGAAGAGGTTCCACGGTGCAAGGGGCTGCCCGCGGACCTCGATAGTCAAGGCAGCACACACCGTGCCGACACCGACGGCCAGCCACAAGCGCCAGGTTCGCCGGAAGACGACGAGCCCGACGGCAACGACCGCCAAAAGTGGCCATCCGAGGTAGGAGGGGCTGCTGATGACGGAGCCCTGATATCCGCCACCAATGCGGCTCAGTGCGATCGTCTTCATCGGCACGCTCGTCGCGTGGACGAACGACCCGAGCCGAGCTCCACCAAAGCGCGGGAGGATCTGGGGCCAGATCACCCCCGAGAAGTGCGAGGGACCCGCCAGCGCGAACCAGCCAGGGTAGGCAAGTAGCAGGAGCCCGGTCGCTGCTGCGGTGGCGAGGCCGACGGTCACCCGCCGCCATCGCTGCCGTACGAGGTCCCGTGCCCGTGCGAAGCTCCAGGCGAGCACGAGCACCAGCCCGGCTCCGATCCCCATGGCCGTAATGACAAGCAGCTCGGTGCCGAGGAAAAACTGGACGGCGGCGAGGAGGCCAAGCAGCACGCCAACCGTGACCGGTCGGAGCCTCGAGCCGGCGAGGAGCTCGTCGAGGGCGAGGACGATGAGCGGCAAGACGAACAGGGTGCTGTCCATGAGGTGGGACTCGGACAGCTTGGCCACGGTGAACGGCGAGAAGCCGTAAGCGAGCCCGCCCACGAACGCCAACAATCCGCTGCTCACCCACCGGCGCAGGAGAACGAAGCAGGTGAGCGCGGTGAGCACCGGGCTGAGGGTGAGCGCGACATTAAGGGTCGCTACCGGCCCCCACAGCCACGTGACGGGGGCGAGGGGCACGCCGAAGGCGAGCTCGCTGGTGTTGGCGAGGAGGTTCACCCCTTGGGGATGGAAAAGGGCACGCGACCACAGGAGGGAGTGCCCGTGAGCGAGAGCCCAGGCGGGCCACGCCAGGAACCAGGTGAACAGCGAGGCGTCCCCGCACCCGCATGTTGTCACCGTCGTGGGGTCGGACGTCCACACGTGCCACCACAGTGCGACCCCCACCACCAGATAGGCAAGAGCCGCACCGCCGAGGGCCCACCAGCCGTGCTTGCGTCCGCCTTGGCTGGTACCGGCTTCCCGACGCGGCAGCCCGGCACGATCCGCTGACCGCACCACGTTCTCAGGAACCGGTGGCCCAGCGCTGGCTGGCGTTGTCGTCACGCGTTCCCGGTCACTGACGCACAATGACGCGGAGGGTGGCCGCAGCACGCGCCGGGGACCACCCTGGCTGGCGGAGCGGGGACTGGTCGGCGCGGCGCGGGGGCCATGGTCCCTGCCCAAACGCCCCCTTCCTGCCATGGTCTGCACCCGGTGGCACGAGCGTTCGGCGTTGCGACGGTGTGACGACCGAGCAGGTGGCTGTAGGGGGTGAGCCAACGCCGAGGCAGGACGTCGTCGCCAGCGCGCCAAGCCGGTGTGTGACCACTCCACTCTGAGGCGTCGAGCCGTTGCCCGCCGGTTGCCTGGCCGGCACAGGCGCAGAACCGCTTGGACATCAGCGCCGACCCCGCAGTCCTCGTCCGGGCACTCTCGGCTGTGCCCGCAGCTCCTCGCACCGAGGCCGAGAGATGACGACGGGCATTGCTTCGCAATGCCTCGACGCAAGCGATCCGAGCCCCCCTACCTCGGGAGGTGTCCGTTGGCCAGCGCTACCCCAGCCTTGGTGTCCGTCATGCATGACCATCGCCTCAACTCCCGCTTCCACCCCAGCTCCTGGCACCTGGTCCGTCTCGGGCACCCTCTCGCCCCCTGTAGGCGGCTGGGCTGCCACAGTCACTGAACCAGTGCTGGCGCGCCGGCAACGCTACCTGGCTCGGGTTCGCTGCTCGTCAAGCGTGGTGCCCCGGGTACGCCGGTCCTCCCCAACAGGACCACGATCCAATCGCCGATGACCTGCTTCCAGAGGCCACCAGACGCGTTCGACCCGGAGACTGGCAGGCATCCCGACCGGTAGGCCTCAGATGGTCAGGCGGCTGCCGTCATCGACACGGCGAACTCGCCGGCTTGCCCGAGATAGCCGGGCTCCTCTCGGCTGGCCGGGGCCCACCGGGCCAGCAAGACCGTGGTCATGCCCGTCCCCTTGTCTACGAACGTGTGGCCGAATTCGACCTGCCAGGTTCGGCTGATCTTCGGGTGGTAACCGTGTGCATCAAGCTCGTTGACGAGCCCGATGAACTCTTCGATGGCACCCAGGTTGCCCAAGGGGTCACCCGGGCGTGTCGTGAGGTCGAGCTCGACGTAGACGGCCTGTCCTCGCCGGAGCTCGGGCGTGACGACCGACACCAGCCGGGCCACGACGGGGCTTGACGCCGCGCTGAGCGGAGGGAGGCGCGTCACCTGCACGGTGAGGGCACTGCCGGC
>JAKAQW010000295.1 GCA_021819525.1 Actinomycetes bacterium | reverse complement strand
TGCGAGCTTCTGCGGAACGCGCAATTATGCTCTGCGGAACGCGCAATTATGCGGAGCAAGCTCCGAGGCGTGGCCGCGGTCTTGTCCCAAGAGCCCTGGGCCAACTCCGTCCTGAGAGAGCTGCTCTGGGAGATGAACGCCGCGTGCTACGCGTCGAGGTGCCCGAGTCCGCTCCCGAAAGTGATGTAAGATTACATCATGCAGCGGACCCAGATCTCCTTGACCGACGAGGAGCGGCGTGCCCTGGATGCCGTCGCGCTGCGGACTGGTCGATCGCTCTCCTCCCTGATCCGTGCCGCGGTCGACCAGGTCTACGGCTCGGAGCGCTCCGCCGAGGACGACCTCGAAGCGATGCGCCGTGCCTTCGGCACCTGGCACGACCACGATCTCGACGGCGCAGCCTGGGTCGATCAGCTGCGCTCTGGCTCTCGCCTGGAGCGCGACCGCTCGTGAGCGCCCTGGTCGACACCTCGGTCCTGATCGACTACCTGCGAGGACATGCGGGCGCGGGGGACCTCCTCGAACGGGAGCGAGCCGCGGACGTCCTGCATGCGAGTGAGATCACTCGCATCGAGATCCTGGCCGGCATGCGCCCGACAGAAGCGGACGGGACCCGCGCGTTGCTGTCGACCCTGGTTTGGCACCCCGTCGACGACGAGATCGCGGAAGAGGCCGGCGCCCTCGGCCGCCAGTGGCTTCCCAGCCACCACACCATCGACAGCGCCGACCTCGCCATCGCCGCCACCGCCGCCCGCACCAGTGCACGACTCCTGACCTGCAATGTCAGCCACTTCCCAATGTTCACCGGTCTCCAGGCGCCCTACTGACCCACGTGGTGAAGGTCGACCGCGCCAGTGGCCGTGACAGCGCCAGCCGTGCAGCGGACGGGGATAGCGGCACCGATGACCGGCGAGTCGCAGCCCGGCGCTCAGCAGCGCAGACAGGCGGGCAGGCCGCGAGCGACCGCTTCGGTCTCGGCGACCCGCTTCCAGCCGGACGGGACGGGGGGGTGGCATCTCAGAACCCCAGCCCCCGTGCCTGATCCCCCACGGGCCCATCGGGGTGTGATCGACACCTCAGTGGTCATCGACCTCGAACAGCTCGAGGCCGGGCAGCTCCCCATCGAGCTGGCCGTCAGCGCGATCACCATGGCAGAGCTCGCCGCCGGACCTCACGCCACCGGTGACACCGACGAGCGGGCGCGCCGCCAGGACCGATTACAACGGCCGGAAGCAGCGTTCGATCCCCTCCCCTTCGATGCAGAGGCGGCTCGCGCCCATGGGCGAACCTACGCTGCCGAAGTCGGAAGCGGACGCAAGGCGCGTGGCACTCGGGCGCTGGATCTCCTGATTGCGGCTACAGCCTGTGGCGCAGGACTGCCGTTCTCCACGCGCAACCCGGAAGACTTCGAAAGTCTCCTGGGGCTGGTCGATGTCGTCGCGGCCTGAACGGCCCGCCAGCCACCAACCGGTTCGAGCAAGCCGAATTCGTGGTCTTGGCCTCACACAGTGCGAACCGCACGCCGATCGTCGTTGGTCCGGCCATAGATCTCGGAGATGAGGCGTCCGAGCCGGCGCCTGGCCGAACCGCTTCCAGAAAGCGGTCTATAGCGCTACCATTTATTGGTCTGGAACGCTAGTCAACCTTGGGCGAAAGCGCTAGGCTGGGCCTGTGCCGGCCATAGCGTACCTTCCTCGTCTCGTTGATGGCCCTCTGGTGGACTTGTTCTCCCAGCTGCCGGCCCTGCTGATCGTCGGCCCCCGTGCTACCGGCAAGACCACCACCGCCCGCCGGTTGGCTCGAAGCCTCGTGCGGCTCGACGTGCCGGCCGAAGCAGCCGCGTTCCGCTTCGACGCCGATGCCGCGCTCCGCGCGATGCCAGAGCCGGTGCTCCTCGACGAATGGCAGGAAGTCCCCGAGTTGATGGGGGCGGTACGACGCGCCGTCGACGAAGCCTCCCGTCCCGGGCGGTTCCTTCTCACTGGCAGTGCCCGCGCCCGGCGAGGCAGCGACGCGTGGTCTGGCATCGGTCGGGTGGTCAACGTGACGCTGCACGGCCTCAGCGTCCGAGAGAGGATGGGTCGCTGCGAGGGGCCGGGGATCCTCGATCGGCTGGGCCGCGCCGACTTGGCGCAGTTCCCGGTTCCCGCTGACCCTCCTGACTTGCGTGACTACATCGATCTCGCCCTGCAAGGAGGTTTTCCCCAACCTGTCCTGCATCTCACCGGAACGGCCCGGCAAGCGTGGCTCGACACCTACGTCGACCAGCTGGTGACCCGGGACGCCGAAGCCCTTGATGGAGCGCGCGACCCGGTGCTACTCCGTCGATACTTCGAGGCGCTGTGCGTAAACACGGCAGGGATCGTTGACGACAAGACCATCTACGGCGCCGCTGGCATCAGCAGGATGACCGCCGGGGCCTACGAGCGCCTGCTGTCAGACCTTTACGTGCTCGAGGCGTTGCCAGCGTGGACCAACAACCGGCTGTCACGGCTTGTGAAACGCCCAAAGCGCTACATGACCGATCCGTCGCTGGTCACCGCCGCCCTCCGACTCGACGAGCAGGCCGTACTGCGTGACGGGAACCTGCTCGGCCGGTTCATCGACACCTTCGTGCTCTCCCAGATCAGACCCGAAGTCGAGCTCAGCACGCTTCGACCCCGCCTGTACCATCTGCGGGAAAAGGACGGGCGGCATGAGATCGACCTTCTCGCCGAGCTGGCCGGAGGTGACGTGATCGCCATCGAGATCAAAGGCACCGCCGCACCCACCCTCGCCGATGCCCGCCACTTGACCTGGTTACGAGATCAGCTCGGCCCACGGTTCCGGGCCGGTGCCGTGCTCCACACCGGTCCGCGACCCTTCGCTCTTAGCGAAGGCGTCTTTGCTTTGCCCATCTGCTCGCTGTGGAACTGACGCCGGGGCGAGACAACCTTCGGTTTTCCGAAGCGGTTCGTACTGTGTCAAGAAGTCGGCGCTGGGGGACACCATACGAACCAGTCGCCCGTAGTCGCCGGGCCGCTCTTCGACCTCGGGTGATGACCCGGCGACTGGCAACCAATGGTCAGCCGGCGCGACTCCGCACATGATCGAGGACTCGATCGAGATCGGCAGTGGTGTCGGCAAACACCCTGTCGGAGGAGAGGTCCCCCGGCAGCGCGTGGGCGAGGAGATGACGGTAGCCGGCCAGTTCAGACCACGGTTCGATGCCGGCGGCGATGCGTTCCTCGATCCTGTACGCCTCGGCGAGATTGCCGGCCGTGATCCAAAGGCGTTCAACAGCGAGACGAACCAGTACGTCGCTGTCCCATACGCTCTTGTCGTCGGGGAGGACCTGGCGAAGCTGTTCGAGGGCGGTAACGAGTGCCCCGAGCAGTTCGTCGGCGGTCACAGCTCCCGAGTGCCGGTCGCACCGGGCACGTCGTCGGTGATCACGTGCACGTAGGCG
>JAKAQW010000294.1 GCA_021819525.1 Actinomycetes bacterium | reverse complement strand
GGCATGGTGCCATCATCCCTGGGTAGTCACCGGTGGTTCTTGACCGAGAAGACAAGGGTGAGGTCGGTCCCCGGGTAGATGGTCTTGGTGGTGGTGAGCTCGTCGCAGAGCCCGGCGATGGCCCGGGTCCGTCTCGGTGCCGAGAGCGGGTCGATGCGGACGTGGAGCTCGTTGCCCGTGACCTGGAGGTCGGCCGGAGAAGCGAACGCCTCGCGCAGTAGCGAGCGCGCCTCGTCGTCCGCTCTCGCGTAGTGCGGAGTGAGCAGGCGGGCGAGAGCGGACTCCGCGTTGTAGGTCGCCATGCGGATGGCATCGTGGATGCGCTTGCGTTCGGGAGCAAGGCGTACCGATCCTGGTCGTGCCTCGCCGAGGCGAACACGAGCCGGGATGGCCTTGGCGGCGGCTTCGAGCTCGGCGATCTGTTGGCGGGCACCGGCGAATGCGTCGAGGATCTTCTGATCGGGACGCCTCCCCTCGATCGAGGCGTGTCCTTCGAGCACCTCAGCCTTGGCCAGGCTGCGTCGTGCCTCGGCCAGTGCTCGGTCGGCGTCCTTGCGGGCGGGGTTTGGGACCATGCGGTCCATGTCGTCGTCTTGGGTCGCGTAGGTGTCGAGCGCGTCGAGGCCGTAGTGGGCCCGCATGTAGCGGAAGAAGTTCTCCTGGCTCCATCGGCTGAACATGAGATGCGCGATCTGAGCGGGGTCTTCGTCGTCCCTCGTCGTGAGGATCTGGGTCTGGTGGCCGGTCGCCGGATCGAGCCGAGTGATCTGGCGACAGGAAAAGCGGCGCTTCTTGGCGTCGTAGGCGATGGCCACCTTGCGGTCGGCCAGCAAGTAGTGGTGCTCGTGCCCGGTGGCGTCGGTGTGGACGTAGGGGCGGAACGCGCTTCGCGGTTCGCGAGGCGCAGGCTTCTTGCGATAGGTGAGAATGTCGAAGCCTGCGAGGGAGAGCTCCTTGAACAGCTTCGGGGACCACCCGCCACGGTCGAAGCAGATGGTCGGGCATTTGCCGTCGCCCACGAGCGCGCGGATCCTTTCCGCCACCGCCCGCAGCTCGCCCACCAGGCTCGCCCCCGGCGTGGCCCCCCAGCACAGCACGCCGTCGCCGTTTCGGTCGCACACCCAGGTGTCCAGCTCAGCGGGCATGGACAGGCGGATCCGGGCCACGTGGGCCTTTGGCACCTCGCGTCCTCCGTGATAGGCGCGCACGTGCCCGTCGACGTAGAAGATGCCGCTCGCCTCCTCGTGGGCATCGAGATGGTGGCGGGCCAGGGCGTCGATCAGCGCGTCGGAGCGGGCCATGGAGGCGAGCTCCTCGATGCGTCGGCGGATGGTCGTGACCTCGGGGCCCCGATCGAGCCCGACCAGGCGACCGAGGTCGCGTGGGCTGATCCTCGTGAACCCCTCGGCCCGTGGCTCGCCGAGGAGGCAGACGAAGACCACCGAGCACAGAAGCGACCGCAGCGAGTAGAAGGCCGCCCGCCGGGCGCCGTAGACGCGTGCCGCGATCTCCAAGAGGCCGGTGGCGGCCAGTGCGGGCAGGATCAGCAGCGCGCCGGCCATCGGCAACGAGGCGCCCTCGCAGATCACCGGCAAGGCGTCGTCGATGAGCCCGAAGCGTGCCGCGGCCCGCTCCGCCGAACGGTCGGCTGGGCGTGCCAGGGGCACGAGGCCGGTGCCCACAGGCTGCTTGTGTGCACCGTCTGTGTCCGAGCGAGCGCTGTCGCCACCCGACGAGGGTCTGTCTGCAACGGCGACAAGGCTCGCACGGCGCACCGTGTTCGTCGACACGCCGGTGCGAGCCGCCACCTCGGCCAACGACAGACCCGAGGACCGCAGGGTGCGGATCTCTTCGCGCTTCGCGTCGGTCACTTTGGAGGGACCCTTGGGCCCCGGGCGTTCGGCGACGAGCGACGCCAGCCCACCGCCCCTATATGACGAGCGCCAGCGTACGAGCGAGTTCTCATGGACACCGAAGGCGTCGGCGACCTGTCGTTGCCTGGCCGCCTTCGAGTCCACGAGCTGGACCGCGGCCAGGCGACGGGCGACCTGGTCACCCGCCCGCCAGCTCCACGCAGCCATGCCCCACAAAAAGACCGAGCCGTTGCCCTCCGCGTCCTCGAGGAAGGCGACACCATCGGCCACACGAGACGAGCCCGACGGGGCCAAGGGCAGTGGCTGCATCGCCCTCATCTTGGTCGCAGCAACCGCCATCAGCCGGGCCTCCCTGGATCGCTGATTCCTCACCAGAGATTATATCACACCCAAGACCCGAAACGGTGGATAGTCCCAGCTCAAACGAGGTCAGGGTGGCCCTATGTCAGGAGGTCGTGTGTCCATGAAGGGAGCGTGATGGTGACGTAGAAGTTGCCAGCACAAACCTGTGCTGTGCCAGTGATGAAGGTTTGGCCCTTCGGGCTCGCCGAACAGGCGGAGAGCCCAAACCACCGGAAGCTGCGTCGGTCAAGAGCCGGGGTGGTGAGCGTTCCGGGAAAAGGCCCGGCGTGACCGGGTCAGGTGTGCGACGAGAAGACGAACGTGTGTGAACCACTGCTGACGCATCGAGAGAAACTAACGATGGCATCAAAACTGAGGATTGGAGCTGGTCTTCAGGACAAAGGCGCGCCTGTGCGCGTGCCCTCAGCCAGGGAGCTGCCTGTATGTGGCTCTGGCGGTGCCCGGTGTATAGGTGGCGTGAGCTCGTCGCAGGCGCTGGCATGGAAGTGGAGAACCTGTCGCCTCGATACCGACGATCGGCATAAATGGGTGAAGGCTGCCCCCCGGTCGCGAGAGGGAGGACCCCAAGCGGCGAACACCGCGAGGGGCAGAGTACCGATGCGGGGCACAGGGGCGGAACAGCCCGTAGTAGCGGTGAAGGTCCTGTAATGGGGCTGGAGCGAAGGGGCTGTGCAGGCCAGGTCGAAGCGGTGGCCAACTCGGTCGAGGAGGAACCCCCGGTGAGACCGAAGCAGAAGGTGAAGTCGTTTGACATTTCGAAGCGTCTCGTGTTTGGGGCGTGGGAGAAGGTCCGAGCGAACGGCGGAGCGCCGGGCGTGGACGCTGTCAGCATCGAAGGGTTCGGGGAGCGGGAGAAGGACAATCTCTACCGCTTGTGGAACCGGATGGCTTCGGGGAGCTACTTCCCCGGGCCGGTGCGGGCGGTGGAGATACCGAAGGACCATGGGGCAGGGGTCAGGGTTTTAGGTGTGCCTAACACGGTGGACCGCATTGCCCAGACCGCAGCAGCGATGTTGCTGGAGGAGAAGCTGGAGCCGATCTTTCACCCTGACAGCTACGGCTACCGTCCTGGGCGCTCCGCCCATGACGCACTGGCCGCAACCAGAGAGCGGTGTTGGAGCAAGGACTGGATTCTTGATTTGGATGTCCGGGCCTTCTTTGATTCCGTTCCCCATGATCTGTTACTCAAAGCGGTCGCTCACCACACCGACGAGCGGTGG
>JAKAQW010000293.1 GCA_021819525.1 Actinomycetes bacterium | reverse complement strand
CTTCGTGCTATGGACGCTCACAGCATCTATAAATGGGGTATGGAGTGAGGGAAGGGAGCGCAGGATCCCTCGACCTTGGTCGGCCATCTCCTCGACCGTGGTCACAGAAGGCGACCCACAATCACCAGGCACCCAGGCAGTGCCTCCCCGGCAATCCTGCACCCAGTGCAGAGGGAGCGACCGTGGACGATCACCAGATCGACAGCGACGATCACCAGCGTGCCAGCACGCCGGACGAGACCCCCCACGAGCACGATCCGGCGGTGCTGGCGCAGTGGTCAGCGTGCTGCCGGCGCCGCGGCATCCCCGACGACCACTGCCAGGGACCTGAAGCGTTCTACCTGGTGACGGCTGTGGAGACCGCGTTGCGCCGCGGCAGCCACACGCCGCACCTGGGCCGGGCAGCGCGAAGCTGGGGGATCCGGACCGGGTCGCCAGGTGACGCGGTGGCTGCCCTGTCCTGCCTACGCGAGGTCCTGGTGAGCGGCGACCCCCATGCCCCGCCACCGCCACAGCTCCACCTGGTGCTCGACCAGCTCATGCTGCAGGCCGTCGACGCCGCGTCGGGCACCTTGCAGGTAGCGGCTCGGACCGACCCGCTCACTGGATGCGCCAACCGACGGGCGCTGGCCGACGACCTGCGCCGCGCCGTGTCGAGCGCCCGCCAGAGCGAGCTCGACCTGGCTGTGGTGGCTGTCGACCTCGACGGGCTGAAGAAGATCAACGACACGCACGGCCACGGCGCCGGAGACGCGGCGCTGACCTCCCTGGTGTCGACGATCCGGACGTCGCTGCGCGAGTCGGACTCCTTGTACCGGGTCGGTGGCGACGAGTTCGTGGTCCTCGCCCCGTTCACCGACGCGGCCGGGGTGCGCGAGCTGATGCGCCGGGTGGAGCACGCCGGAGGTCCCAGTTTCAGCTGGGGGGTGTCCAGCTTGTCCTCCTACGGGTACGGTGAGCGCGACGACCCCCAGCAGCTGCTGCAGGCGGCCGACGCCGATCTGTACGAGAGACGCCGGGCGCGCCGTCGCCGGGCAGTGCTCGACGGCCGCCGCCGACGCACCCTGGCCGTGGTGTCGGTAGCGGCTACGGTGGCAGCGACGGTGGCCGGCGCCAGCAACGTGATCGCCGGTCGCAGCCGACCGACGGGTGCCGCTAACGGACTGTTCTCACCGACCCCCTCAGGAGGTGGCGCCGTCGTCGCTCCCGCCCGGGCTGGCTCGCTACCCACGTCCCACCGCCTCCCCGCAGCCGGCAACGCCGCCAGCCCCACCACCACCGCTGTGCGCACCACCGCTGTGGGCACGACAGCCCCCTCCCCCACAGCAGGGACTGGCGGCCTGTTCTTCGGCTTCGGCGGATCGGCGGCTTCCGGCCTCTCGGTAGCAGCTGCCCCCGGCGCGGGTGGCCGCAGCTCGGCCACGGGAAGCCCAGCCGCATCCCCCGGCTCTCCCGGAGCAGGACCTTCGCGCACGACGGGCCCAGCCGCATCCCCCGGCTCTCCCGGAGCAGGACCTTCGCGCACGACGGGCCCAGCGGCATCCCCCGGCTCTCCCGGAGCAGGACCTTCGCGCACGACGGCGGGCCCAGCGGCATCCCCTGGCCGATCAGGAACTGGCCACCGCGGTCCTTCGCGCCCGACCTGGGCCCATGGCCCCTCGCGAGCAGCGCGCCATTACGCCCCGCACCAGGCGACCACCGTCGTGACCGCTGCCATCTCTAGGCTGCCGGGCAGCTCGCGTACAGCGAGCACGTCCCCGAGCCACGCGCGTCTGGCCACGCCACCGGCTCGACGCACTGCCACGGCGGCGATCTCTGGAGCTCGTGGTACCGCGGCGCCGGACGCGGCCATCGCGCACGGCGGCACCTGGCACGTGCCCACTGCCGCCTGGGTCCCTGGCGCAGCGTCGCTCTCTCGGTAGAGCACGAGCTGGTCGACCCGAGGCACCTGCGCCCGAAGCCTGCCACCTGCATCTGCAGCTGCGCCACCCGCATCTGCAGCTGCGCCACCCGCATCTGCAGCTGCGCCACCCGCACCCGCCGGTCGCCGCCTCCGTCCCGTCGCTTGCCGCCTGCGTCCTCGGCTGCGCCACTTGCGCCTGGCCCGCTCGCCGCCCGCACCCGCCGCTTGCCACCTACGCCCGTAGCTGCGCCACCAGCCCGGGCATCACGTCGATGACCCGATCGACCTCCGCCTCAGTGGTCGCAGGTCCCAGGCTGAAGCGGATGCCACGCCTGGCCTCAGCGGGCTCGAAGCCCATGGCCAGTAGGACATGGCTCGGCTCGGCGGCTCCGCTGGCACATGCCGATCCAGCCGCCGCGCAGATCCCGACCGCGTCCAGCAGCATCAACAGCTCCTCGGACTCCACCGCCTCGAACACCAGATGGGCGATACCGGCAACCCTCGGCGCGCCCGCCGCCGCACCCACAGTCGGACGGGCGCCGCACCGCGCCGCCAGCAGCCCGCCAACCAGGCGATCACGCAGCGCGGCCACCCGAGCCACCGTGGCAGACCGGCTGCTCGATGCTGCCACCAAGGCGGCGGCCATACCCACGACAGCGGCAACGTCCACCGTCCCCGGACGCCGGCCGCGTTCCTGAGCGCCACCGTAGGACACCGCACGCCACGGCACACCGCTCCGTACCACCAGCACACCGGCACCGTGCGGGCCGCCGACCTTGTGAGCGGACACACTGACCAGGTCGCATCCGGCAGTGAGCCCAGCGACGTCCAACCACGGTGCGCCGGCGACCGCGTCGCTGTGCAGCGCGGCACCCGGCGCGTACCGGCGCACCATCTCGACCACCTCGTGGAGGGGCTGCACCGTGCCCACTTCGTTGTTCGCTGCCATCACCGACACCACCGACACCTCTGGAGCCAGCACGGCTCGCAACGCATCGAGGTCGATGCGGGCAGTGGCATCGACCGCCACGGTGCGTCCGCCTACAGCCCGGCACGACTCGAGCACGGCGGCGTGCTCTACCGCCGAGCACCACACCGGGCCCGGACGCGCCGCATGGGCGCCCAAGATGGCCAGGTTGTCGGCCTCGGTCCCCCCAGAAGTGAACACCACCTCACCCGGTTCACAGCCGAGCACCGTGGCGATGGCGTCACGTGCGTCGTCCACCGCCCGCCGCGCCCTGCGCGCCAGGCGGTGGCTGCCCGACGGATTGGCCGGCTCGCCGGTCAGCCACGGCCACATAGCGGCCAAGGCCTCGTCGCGCAGTGCGGTGGTGGCCGCATGATCGAGATAGACCAGCATGTCCTCGGGATCGGGCACCCACGAAGCCTACGGGAACCTGGTTGCCGGCCCGGCATGCGGCCCCTCCGAGAACTTGGTTGCCGGCCCGGCAGGCGCGCCTCCGAGAACCGAACCTCCGAGAACCTGGTTGCCGGCCCGGCATGCGGCCCCTCCGAGAACCTGGTTGCCGGCCCCGGCAGGCGCGCCTCCGAGAACCTGGTTGCCGGCCC
>JAKAQW010000292.1 GCA_021819525.1 Actinomycetes bacterium | reverse complement strand
CACCATCCGCTGGCACCCAGATGAGCACTGGTTGGAGATCGCGCTCCCACGACCACTCGCCCACCTCGCCAACCAGCCCCACGGCCGCTACCGGCTCTCGTGCCCGGTCACCTTCTCCTACCGAGGCGACGAAGTGGCGGCCCAGGCAGCCACGGGTGCCGTCCGCTACGACATCACCCTCGATCCAGGCAAGGGGCGTTGGTACCTGGACGCCTCATGGAAGTGCCCAGTGCAAGAGTCCCCCACGCTCGACCAGCTCGCAGGACACCGGGTCTTGGCGGTCGATCTCAACGCAGGGCACGTGGCCGCGATGGTGGTGGACGGCTCGGGGAACCCGGTCGGCCGACCTCTCACGATCCCGCTTGCACTCAACGGCCTTCCTGCCACCACCCGTGACGGGCACTTGCGGGTGGTGGTCTCGCTGCTCGTTCACGGGGCCAAGGCGAACACTCGTAGAGCGATCGTGGTCGAGGACCTCGACTTCACATACGCCCGTGAGCTGGGCCGGGAGCGCAGTGGCCGTCGCCCCTCCCGTGGCAGGCGGGGAAGGAGCTTCCGACGCCTGGTCTCGGGAACCCCGACGGCCAAGTTCGGCGACCGCCTGGTCCAGATGGCGGCCAATGCCGGGCTCTCGGTCATCGCCGTGGACCCGGCCTACACCAGCAGGTGGGGAGCCGAGCACTGGCTCGGCCACGTGAAGGAGACCTCAGCCGATGCCTCGGGCCACCATGGAGCGGCCTTCGTCATCGCGAGGCGCGGGCTCGGACAGCGAGCGCGGCAACGGAAGAGGTGTGACTCGACTCCAGCAGAGCATGGGGAAGAGAGAGCTACCCGCCCGGTCGTGCGGTCCAAGAGTGTCGGGCATCCGGCAGTCCTGTCCGAGCAGCGAATGAGGGACACCGGGACCCATGGCGCCAGAGGGCAGTCGCACCTGCGGCGCAAGACCCGACCGGCTGAACGGACTACCCCGGTCGACCAGGTGGCTCAAGACCGTTCGGGGTCACCCACAGGGCGGGACTCAGTTCCGCTGAGTGTTCAGGAACGGTAGTAGTGCGCATGGACGTCGACCACGGTCACGGCAGGCGGTACCCAGGCGTGAGCGGCAGGTCGCGCAGGCGACGGCCGGTGGCATCGAAGATGGCGTTGGCCACGGCGGGAGCGACGGCGATCATCGCGGTCTCCCCGGCACCAGCCGACGGCACGTCCGGGCGGTCGCGCAGCACGACCTCGATCTCGGGCACGTTGGCGAACCGGGGCAGCGGGTAGCGGGTCAGCGACGGTTCGGCGAGCCGGCCTCCGACGACCGGCAACACCTCGATGAGCGCACCGCCCAGGGCCATCATCGTCCCACCTTCGATCTGGTTGACCACGGTGTCGGGGTTCACCACCGTGCCGCAGTCGTAGGCGGTGACCACACGCGTGACCGCCACCCGGCCATCGGAGCCCACCCGGACCTCCGCGCAGGTCGCCACCCGCCCCTCCTTCTCCAGGCCCACTGCCAGGCCCCGCCCCGTCCGCACGTCGGTGCTCCTTCCAGGGGGCACGTCGGTGCTCCCCCCGGCTCGGGCGCGGCCCACCGAGCCCACCCAGCCGAAGCGCTCCGCGGCCGCCCGGAGCACCTCCACCAGCCGGTCGTCGTCGAGGCGGGAGAGGCGGAACTGGAGCGGGTCGTCGCCGTGCAAGGAGGCGAGCTCGTCGATGGCCGATTCCCGGGCGAAGTTGTTGGCGTTCGCCGCCAGGGCACGATACGGCCCCTGTCGGAGCGGGGAGCGGGCCGGCTGGTAGCGCAGCCTGCTGGCACGGGCCCGATAGGGCAGCGCGAGGGCCTGGCCCCCGGCGTTCACGTCGAGGAAGTCCCACGCCGCGAGCTCGCCGTCCGGGTCGAGGCCGGCCGCCACGTCGATGACCGCCAAGGGGCGCACCGTGCCCCAGCGCAGCTCCTCGGCCCGGCTCCAGTGGACCTTCACCGGTCGCCCCGCCGCCCGGGACAAGCGCGCGGCTTCGCCGGCCACGTCACCCGCATGCTTGCCGCCGAACGCCCCGCCCGTGGGGGGCACCACCACACGCACGTCGGCCTGGTCGACCCCCACGGCCTCGGCCACCTCGCCCCTGGTGGCGAACGGCACCTGGTCGCCCGCCCACACCGTCACGCGGGCCCCGTCCCATTCGGCAACGGCGGCCCGCGTCTCCAGCGGCACGTGGGCCAGGAAGGCGGTCGTGTACGTGGCGCGGACGGACACGGCGGCCCGCCCCAGTGCGTCGGCCACGTCTCCGCTCATCTCGTCCACCGGGTGCTCCCATCCCTCGCCGGTCGTCGGATGGCTGCGCAGGTACTCGACCAGGTCCTCGTCGATGGGAGGCGGCTCGTCCCACTCGGCCTGCATGGCCGCGACGGCCCGGTACGCGGTGGCGGGGTCTTCGGCGACGACGCCGACGAACGAGCCCTCGTGGACCACGGCCACCCCGTCGATGGCCTCCGCTCGGCTGCAGTCGACGGAGCGCAGGGTCGCGCCCACGACTGCAGGGCGGAGCACCGCGCCGTACCCCATTCCCGGACGCTCGAGGTCCGAGACGAACCGGCGGCGCCCGGTGACCACGTCGACCAGCGAGGTCTCGTGCCCGCGATGTCCGACCACACGTC
This sequence comes from Actinomycetes bacterium, assembly GCA_021819525.1. Lineage (GTDB taxonomy): Bacteria > Actinomycetota > Acidimicrobiia > Acidimicrobiales > UBA8190 > JAKAQW01. The sequence continues at coordinate 855 of JAKAQW010000292.1, read as the reverse complement.
GATCCTCGGACGCCACGAGCTGCGGCTCTGCGTCGAGCACCACCAGCCGGAACCCGTCGCCGGGCCCTCCGAGCTCCTCGAGAGCCCGCCGGGCGCCCGCGGCCGCACGCCGCAGCGGCTCGCCCGAGTCGGGCATGGAACGGCTGCCGAAGGTGCCCATGTCCCAGGGGCACGTATCGGTGTCGCCTTGGACCACCTCCACCCGGTCGAGCTCCACACCCAGCTCCTCTGCCACGAGCATCCGGAAGGCGGTCCGGTTGTCCTGGCCGATGTCCACCTTCCCGCTGAACGCGCGCACCGCTCCCGACGGCGACACGTGGACCCACGCGCTGTCTTGCCGAGCCCACCTGCCGGGCGGCTGGGCGGCGGGCCACACGCTCACCAGCCCCGGCCCGAGGACCGCTTCGTAGTCCCTCTCCTCCGGAGCCACCAGGTCCCACGGCTGGCGCGGCCTGGGCAGCAGGACGGTGCTGCCCGCTTGGGCGGTCTTCGCGCCCGCGCTGGCGGTCTCGCGCCGCAGGTCGGCCGCCCGGTGTGCCGCCCGGCGGATGCGCGTGTAGCTGCCGCACCGGCACACGCTGGGCTCGAGGGCGGCGGTGACGGCGCCGTCGTCGGGATCCGCACCGTGGTCGACGAGCGCGGCGATGCGCGGGGCCATGCCGGGGGTGCAGTACCCGCACTGCGCGGCGTGCTCCTCGATCAGCGCCTGCTGGGCGGGATGCAGCTCCCCCTCGTCGCCGAGCCCCTCGATGGTGGTCACCGATCGCCCGGCGACGTCACCGACCGGCGTCTGGCACGACAGCACCGGCCGCCCGTCGACGAGCACCGTGCAGGCTGCGCACTCGCCCTCTCCAC
>JAKAQW010000073.1 GCA_021819525.1 Actinomycetes bacterium | reverse complement strand
TGCAGCCGATCCCCTGCCTCGAAGGTGGAGACGACCCCGTCCTCTGCGTCACCTGCCGGCGCAAGCCAGATGACCCCAGCCACGTCTTTCCCGCCGAGTACCTCCAGCCGTGGGAAGGCCCTTTCGGCCGCTCCACCACCGACGACCGCAAGGTCCGAGACTCCGGCCAGCGCGCCGGGACGCGGCTCGGCCCGCCGCCGGCCATGCCGACGAGGGCCCGGCTCCGCCGGGCCGTGGCCACCAAAGCCGGCAAGCCGTCTGCACGAGCGCGGGCCTGACGGCAGATCGCCGAAGATCATGGGTGCTTGCCAGCGGCAGGTGCCACCCGAGGGTTGCCGACCGTAAGTCCCCGAGCTAGCCGCCACGCACACACCTGCATACGGTCTGCCTCGAGCGAGATGCCCCGAACGGCGCCAACCTGGTTGTGAAGATCTGGGGGCGATCCCCCGATCGCCACACCAGGGCACACTGCTGCTCGAGCGCTCATGCTGCCACCTGGCGGCGCTTCTCGAGACGGCGAGCAGTTGCCATCGCCTTGCGACGGGGCGTCGGTGCCCACAGCGGGGGCCACAGCTCCCGGATGCCACCGGGCTCGGCCAGGATGCCAGCGAGCTCGGCGAGCGCTGCGCGACGCTCCGACGAGGTCGGGACGCGGGCCCAGTAGCGCCCCGGGAAGCACGCATCCCACTTCGACGTCCGCCCCTCGCGTCGAGTCGATCCGGGGACGCGGCAGCCGAATCCGCCCAGACGGTTCCACGCAGGCCGGCACTCCTCTAGCAGCAGAGCCTCGACGTAGCAGGCGGCAGCATGTGTCGTCGGCACGGCCAGGATGCTCACCATCCCCGGGCGGATGCCGTCTGCTTCGCTGAGGCTCTGCACGTGAAACCGCTGGCGCTCAGCGAGTGACCTGGCCTTCCCGGCGTAGACCGCTGCCGACCCGCTTCGCAGGGCTCCATGCGCGGACACGGGGCCTGCGAGGAACAGGAGGTACGCCCCTGGCGCGTCTGGGAGTGCTGCCTCACTGATCGGCCCCCGGGGGAGCCTGCGGACCAGCTCGATGAGCCGGCAGGACAGGTCATCTTCGTCCCAAGGCTGGACACCTGCGAAGTCTCGGTGGTTCATCATGGCTCGTTCACCTTCCTGGCACCGCCGGGTGGTGCCACTTGTTCGCGGCTGGGCTTGGTCTCGAGCGCGTCCCGTCACCTGCGTAGTGCCAGCTCAGGCTGGGCGAGGGAGACGCGACGCACGCTGGTGCTCGAGCTGGGGGTGGGGCCCGTGGGCCAGGGTGGACCCAAGAGCGACTTGTGGCCACACCGGATTCGCAGCTCACCACCGTCGCCCCGCTGGCAAGTGATCCCGCTGACAATCGCTGACAGTAAGGAAGCGCCCGTAGGGACGCAGAGGCCGCCATGGGCTGCCAGACACCGGCGGCTCCACGTGATCGGATCGATGGGGTGATCTGGAGAGCATCTTGTATCGCGGCTCGGGCCGTGCATCTCCCCCACCCATCGGTGCCCTGGTACTCCGGCGACCCGGCTTTTCGCATCGCTTCCTCGGCGCCGCTGTGGTCGGATCCGCTCGACACCCAGGTCAGGGAGCCGGTGGCCCGCATCTTTGTGTTTGCGCCACCCTATGATGTTCGGCGCGGTTTCATCACTCGACCCGCCAGCCGGGGGCAAGGCCCCAACCGACAACAAAGCCGGGGACGTGCCCCCGGCGATCCGATGTCCGACGCAGATGTTGAGCCCACGCCGTGAGTCCGGCGTGTCGCTCCCTGGGTGGTGGCGCGACGATACGGCTGCTCCAAGCGCGACGAGAGCTCGGTGCTCATAACCATCGGCAAGGTCTTCAGCGAGCCGGGCTGGCCGGAGACTACACGGTGGCTCCCATGTCAATCTGCAACACTGGTAGCCCCGTCTACGACAGAGCCGACCTCGAAGCCGCCGTGGAAGCCGCAGAAACCCCGCACTACAAAGTGGGCTGTCTACTCGAAGACATGGGCCTTGAGCCGAAGCGGACGCCGAAGACGAGGCGATAGACTCGCTCCGTGCTCGAGTACCAGTCAGCGGCGCCGTCGGCCGCCTCTGCGGCCGCGTCGGTCAGGGGGTAGCGACTTGTGATGCGATAGCCTGGTTAGTCCCAACCGAAGCTCTTTTTCGAACGTCGGTGATCGACTTGCGAACCGCTGCACCAGTGGCCAATCGGCGATCCATTTCACATCCAGTGTTCGAGCAGCCAGGCCTTCATGGAGCGCCGCAAGCGCCGCTCGTTCGTCGTCGAGGAGGGCTGCCCTCGCGATTTGATACCTCTCATCGGGAGGCGGCGACCATCCTGCAATCTCTTCGCGCACGGAAGCAGCCTGGCCGAGCTCCTGTCGGCTCATCCACAGATTGACGCGCACCTCGTGATGGCGATGGTTGTCGGGTAGCCCGTGCAGAGCTTGCTCAGCCATCCACTTGACGGCCTCGTACCGCCGCCGACGAAGGGCTCGAAACACCGGTTCAGTCGCAAGCTCGGCAAGCTGGTCCGTTGCGCTGCCAATTCTGGTGGCAATAGCTACCTCGATCACATCGGCGACCCCCTCAACGGCGTCGGCAGCGTCATTAACGTATGCTCGGTCGCAGAGCAGTACCGTGCCACGCGGCGGTGGTTCACTACGTTCGGGAAGCCGGGACAAGTACCGCCAGTCGGCTCGGCTACCTGCATGTTCTATGGCGTTGCGCCGGGCAAACAGCTCGCGTGCGACCAACCAGCCGTGGGGGTCTACGAGGTGCACATCCATGTTGACCTGATCCGCGAGCCAGATCTGCCAATGAGGCGCACCTTTGTTCAACAAGACGTCGGCCGCGGTGGCAGCCTCACCGAGGACTCGGGCAGCCTCTTCATCTGTGAACGTGGTTGCCGTTCGTGGGAGGTGCCACGTCCGAAGGCAGGCGCCGAAGAAGTTCTCAAAGGCTCGAACCAGTGCCGTCACCAGCGCGGTACGAAGAGCTTCGTCAGGGGAGCTACGACTCCACCGGTAAAGAAGGAACGCGACTTCGGCGGTCGGGAAGTGGTTGTCCGACAGGTCCAGAAAACGGCTACCCAGGCCCTCTGCCGCCGCCCAGCCCATTCGGTCCATCGCCAGGATGGCAAGCTCTTCAAGATGGGGGTACCACGTCACAGCGTGCCCGACCGTGGGCACGCTCCGGAGGTCGGCTAGCACTGGGTCGAGCGCAGCCGCCACTTCACCGCCGATCAGCCGAGCGGCCTGCTCCGCCTTGCACCGCTGGTCGCGTGTGAGCCTGCTCTCTGCCTTCTTGAGCTCCTCGGTCTTGCGTCGCGGACCGGTGGTGGCACTCAAGAGTTGTCGGATCGCATCCAGCTCCATCGACAACGCGTGTCGAGCGATGTCCAGCGCCATCAGGCGCTTGGCTGCCAGGGAGAACGCCGGTTGGGTCAGCTCAGCCCGGGCAGGTTCCTCCTCGCTCATGCGCACATTGTGGCCGAAGGGTCAGCGGATATCGTTTCAGCCAACGACATCCCATCTTCTCGGCGGCGAAGGACGGCAACAAGCACCAGGGAGCTTGGTACACCACACGGCGCTGCAGCTGGTTCCACGCTCTCTTCCCGGGTCGGCCGGGGGCAGCGCCAACAACGGCGGCACAGTGGGCGAGCACGGCGCTCGGCCTTGTCTCCTACCTCGCTGGGCTTGCCCCTGACCAGCCTCGCTGGCCGAAGATCAACCCACAACAAGAACCCGGCCAGCGTCGGCCCCGTCGCTGGTGAACACCGGTCGTCCGGCCCGAACGGGCACGGAGGAGGGCCGCACTGAGAGAGCCAACCACGGTCGCACCGTGATCATCATCACCAACACCAACCGCGACCAACTCGCCCATGTGCGGCGTAGCTGGTAGATGGCGGCACAACGCGACAGCGTGAGCCATGCCACCGCGCTGGAAGCGGAGATCGACCAGGTCGCGACGCGTTGGCTGATCGCCGACCGCTATGGCCCCATGACGCCCTCGCAGGCCATCGAGGCTCACGCCGCCAGCGTCAGCGCTTTCGACGCAGCCACCACCGCCGGCGACGAGCCCGCAGGCTGATGCTGCTGCGCGACCCCCGCGACATCGTCGACACCGACGGCACGCTGCTCGGACGGGCCGGCTCTGCGCTCGGAGCATGGAGGGTCTTCTGCGCAGGCTGCAACTGGGTTCGGGCAGTGGCGCCAGGCGCCGCACTCGAGGCGTTGCAGGCACATCGGTCGGAGATGCTCTGCCGCCACGGCAGCTGACGTCACCGGCGGCGTTCAGGTCCGGAGGCCTCGAGCCGCCTCGCTGATGGCCGCTTCGGTCGTCCGGAAATAGGTGTTCCACGTCACCTGCGGGCTCTGGTGACCCAAGCACATCGACACCAAGGCGATGTCCGGCGGGTTGCCCGAGCGCGGGAAGAACCACCCGGCGAAATGGTGGCGGAGATGGTTGAACGTGAGATGCGAGGGCCAACCGGCGGCAGCAGCGGACTTCTTGAAGATGCTCCGGGTGAACTCACTGCGGTCCCAGACATCGAGGTCCCGCCAGCCCAGCGAACCGACCGGCACGCCCCGTCGTTCGGCCTCCTCCTTGTCGAGCACCACCAACCGCATGACGTGGTCATGTGCAGGGAACAGCAACGCAGCGGGGCCTTGGTCGGATCCGAACCGTTCGAGCAGCGTCTCCGCCCGTGCCACCAAGGCCGGCCACACATCCTCGGTGACGACCGTGAAGCGCTCTTGCCGGCCCTTCAGGCGCTTGTAGCGCATCTCACCGGTGTCGCTGCCCTCGATGGTGTGGAAGAGGTGCAGCTGTTGGGGGCGCCGATGGCCCAGCACGCTCTCGACCGTGAGTGCAAAGCGTTCACCGGCTCGCAGCCCGCTGAACGAACCGACGTTGCAGATCAACTCGCCCCAGTCCCGGTCTACGACGACGGGCACCTTCGGCCGCCCGGCGAAATAGGCTTGCACCGTCCGGCAGCGCTCCCCCATCGCCACCGCCAAGGCCTTGGCCTGCTCCGTAGAAGGCCGGTACCTGGCTGGCACCGTCGAGGCAGCTTCCCCGGCCACCCGTGCCTGCGCCCAGTAGACGATGTCTTCCATCGGGTCCCGGTCGCTGGGCAGCCAGTGCTGCTTGTGGGCCACTGTGACGAGGGCGCGCAGGGCAGCCCCAAGGTCAGTGCGCCGGGCATCGCCGACCTTGGCGCGAAGAACCGTGCGGCAGTGATCGCCGTTCCACTCGAGCAGCGGCACTGTCTGGAGGACGGGCCGGATGTGGAGCCGATGCAGCGATTCGGCCTTCTCGAAGGTACGGCGCTCGCGCTCGCCGCGGGCGACGGCCTCGCTCAGGTGTCTTTCCCGCTCTTCGATCACGTCGCCGACAGTGCGGGCCCGGTGACCCGACGGATCGTGGTGTCCGACCCCTTTCGCGAACTTCACAGCGTTGTCGAAGTGCTCATCGGCCCACGCCTTCTCCTCGACCCATATCGGGTCGGTCGGGTGTGCGGCGTCTTGGGCGAGCGTCGTGTCGAGGCGTCGACTCGAGCGCTGGCTGCCGTCGTGCGCCACGACCCGGTAGCGGGGCTTGGCTGCTGTCGGGCCGTAGAGCCGCACCCCCCGGTCAGACCGCAGCGCCTTGCCGTAGCTTCCCCGGCACGCCATCACGCCGCACGCACCCGCTCGGCGCCCTTGTAGCGCCGCTGGGTGGCGGCGGCACGAGTGCGGGCGCGCGAACGGTCGTCGTCGAACGGGCTGTCCGGCACCTCGGCGGCAGCGGCGTGCGCGGCGTCCGGGTCGTCCACATCGTTGAGTGCGGCACCGATGGAGTCAACGGTGAGCCGACGCCGTTCGTCGAAGGCGTCGACGTCGGCAGCCAGGAACCGGAGCTGTCGGCCGTGTTGGATGGTGCGGACCTCGGTCAGCCATGCCACCGTCTTGATGCGCTGGTACACCGTGTGCGGATGTTCCTCCCAACGCCAGGCGAGGTCGTGCACGCTGAGGTAGTGGGGGTCGTTTCCGGCGATGCGGTTCGTCTTCATGGCTGGGATCGTGGGAGGTTCCGCCCTCGGCGCAATCGTTCCATTCCGGGCCCAATGGTACCTATGTCCAGGCTCAGGGTGTGGCCGAAATTTTGGCCCCCAGGCGAAATTCCTACTCAGAGGCATCGTGTCTCCACCTTGAGAGGGTGGTGTCCTTGGCCACTAGACGATGGGGCCGGGTGCCTCTGCGGGCTTGACGATCCTACCCGACGCTGTCAGCCCCTCTGGCACGACGCTCGGGATGCCGCCGGGCGCCAGGCATCTCCCCAGATGTCGTGGATCCGGGGAGCGGTCACTGCGACGCCTGCGCGAGCTCCAGAGCAAAGTAGCGGCTCCGATCGTCGTGGCCGTGCTCGCCGAAGCAGCCGATCCTCTGGTAGCCGGTCGACTGGTAGCCGACCGACTGGTAGAGCGCGATCGCTTCAGGCTGCAAGGTGCCTGTCTCCAGCCACATCCGGCGGTAGCCAGCCACGGTCGCCTGCTGGTGGAGATAGCCGAGCACGGCCCGAGCCACCCCACGGCGCCGGCCGGCGGGCTCGACGAACAGCCGCTTCACCTCGGCAGTTCCCTCTTCGAGCCGCCGGTAGCCGCCGCAACCAACCGGGATACGCTCCAGGTAGGCCACCACGAACAGGCCGCCGGCGCACGGCTCGAGCTCGCGGGCGCGAAGACGCCCGATGCTCGGTGCCTGATAGCGCTCGCACAGCTCAGCCTCCGCTTTCCCCACCAGGTCGGCTGCCGCCGGGTCGGTCACCGAAGCCACGACCAGCTCGACGGCGGGACCACGCACTGCCTCAGAACAGGCCGCGACGTCGCGCGGGCCAGACGAGATCGCGGGCGGGGCGGGCCGGCCCCGAGATGCCATGGACGGGCCGGTGAAGCCGGAGCTCGAAGGATACGTATGCACGACGCCGCCCATAGTAGGGCGGCGTCGTGCGGAGCCATTCGGCTCGCCAGCTCGGGGGGGAGGACTCGAACCCCCAATAACAGGGCCAGAACCTGTCGTGTTGCCGATTACACCACCCCCGAATGGGCTCCCTCAGGCTAGCCGACCAACCACGAGAGGGAGATCATGCGCCGAAGTTGCGGCTGCGCAGTCACGGTGGGGGCGGTTCGGGCTCATCTGGTCCCGGCGTGCCCGGCGCACCGGAAGCTCCGGGGTCACCTGCAGCAGCCGACGCCAAGCGCCGGCGAGCTGCCTGCAGACGACGCAGCGTCTCCTCACGGCCCAAGAGGGCCAGCGAATCGAACAGGGGCGGCCCCACCCGCCTCCCGGTCACTGCCACCCGCAGCGGTGCCTGGGCCTTGCTCAGCTTGCGACCTACCTGCTCGGCTACCTGTGCGGTCACCTGATGCAGCGTGGCCGCCTCCCACGCACACGCGGCGTACGCCTCGATGGCGGCGTCGAGCACCTCACCGGCGCTGGCGTCGCCGACCACCTGGGCCCAGGCCACCTCGTCGAGCACCGGCTCTTCCAAGAAGAAGAAGTCGACCATCGCCGGTACCTCGCCGAGCAGCGCCACCCGCTCCTGCACGAGCGGTGCCATCTGGTGAAAGACCGCCTCGTCGAACCGCTCTGGTGGCCACGGGGCAGCATCAGCAGTCAGCCACGGCCGGCAGGCTGCCACGAACGCGTCGACCCCCATCCGCCGGAGGTGCTCGCCGTTCAGATGGGTCAACTTGGCCACGTCGAAGAAGGCCGGGGAGTGGTTCACGTCCTCGAGACGGAATTCGGCCACCAGTTCGGGCACGTCCAGCAGCTCTCGGCCAGAAGGATGCGACCAGCCCAACAACGCCAGGTAGTTCAGGAAGGCGACGGGCAGGTAGCCCTGGTCGCGGTACGACTCCACCGACACCGGGTCACGGCGCTTGGAGAGCTTCTTGCGCTGCTCGTTCACCAGCATGGGCAGGTGGGCATAGACCGGCAGCGGGGCATGCTCGCCTCGAAGCGCCCGCCACAGCAAGATCCCCTTCGGCGTCGACGGCAGGAGGTCCTCGCCCCGGATGACGTGGGTGATGGCCATGTCGATGTCGTCGACCACGTTGGCCAGCACGAACAGCGGCTGGCCGGAGGACTTCACGACCACGAAGTCCTCCATTGGCGCCAAGGGGAACTCCACGTCTCCACGCACCACGTCGGCGACCACCACCACGCCCTCCTCGGGCGTCGCGAACCGCAGCACCCGGCCCTCGCCCCGATCGAGCCCCCGATGTCGGCAGTGCCCGTCGTATCCGGGTATGGGATTACCCTTGGTACGCGCCTCGACCGCCTCTCGGCTGCAGTCACAGGCGTAGAGACAGCCGGCGGCCCACAACCGGTCCACCGCGCTCTGGTGGGCGCCGGCGCGCTCGGACTGGCGGTAGGGGCCCTCGTCAGGATCCATGCCCAGCCAGGCCAGGGCGCTCAGGATGCCCTCGACCCAGTCCTCCCGGTTCCGCTCGGCGTCGGTGTCCTCGATGCGCAGCACGAAGATCCCGCTGTTGTGACGGGCGAACAGCCAGTTGAACAAGGCAGTGCGGGCACTGCCGACGTGGAAGTACCCGGTCGGTGACGGCGCGAAGCGCACCCGAGGGGATGTGGCCGGAGCCAGGGGAGCATCGACCACCAGTGCTACTCGTCCTCGAGGCTGATGGCCCCTGTGGGGCAGTTGGTCACTGCCGTGCGCACCACGTCGGCGAGCTCGGGACCAGGGTGCTCGTCGAGCACGTACAGGTACCCGTCGTCTCGGACCTCGAAGACCTGAGGGGCGATGCCCATGCACACGGCGTTCGACGCGCACACGTCGAAATCGACGACGACCTTCATAGGAGACCTCCGCTGTCGGCACGCTGGACCGCCCGCCGGGCAACACCGACGCTGCGCCCTAGGCCTACCACCCGTGGCGAGTGCCGCCGCCACCACCGGCGTGACGACCGGCAGTGTAGCGGTCCGGCTGCCGGGGCCCTGGGCGGCGGGATGCCCTGGCCGGGGGTAGACGTGTCCGGGGGGGCGAGGTGTCCGGGGGGCGAGGTGACACGAAAGACCAGCACGCCGGCGACGAGTCGGCTCACCATATACTGCTCGTCGAGCGTGGAGGATCAGATGCCCGAGGTGGTCACTGCCGACGTCGCTGTGACGGGCGACACAGATCTGCGCCCTGGCGAACCGGCGACCTCGACAACTCCAGCCGAACCGGCGACCTCGACAGCCCCTGGCGAACCGGCGACCTCGACAACTCCGGCCGAACCGGCGACCTCGGCCGCCCCCGCCGAAGCAGTCGGCGCACCAGCGACACGGGCGCTTCCCGTCGTACCGGCCGACGGTCCGATCACGAGGCTGTCGGACGCCACCACCTCGCAGATCGCCCCGAGGGCCGCCGACACGTTGCTGGTGGTGCCCCTGGGAGCCACCGAGCAGCACGGCCCCCACCTACCGCTCGGCACCGATACGGCAGTGGCGCACGCATTGGCGATCGCCCTCGCACAGCACCGGCCCGACATCGTGGTGGCACCGGAGCTGCCCTTCGGCGCGAGCGGGGAGCACGCCGACTTCGCCGGAACCCTGTCCATCGGCACCGAGGTCACCACCGCCGTGCTCGTCGAGCTGGTGCGCTCGGCCGACGCTTTCAGAGGCGTGGTGCTCGTGAACGCCCACGGCGGCAACCAAGAGGCTCTGGCGGCCGCGTGCCGCCAGTCATCGGCCGACGGCCGCGACGTGCTTGCCTTCACTCCGTCACCGGCCATGCTGGCGGCGACCGCCGAGCTCCACGGGGCTCGGGTCGACGCCCACGCCGGCTGGGTGGAGACCTCCCTCATGCTGGCCTTGCACGCGGAGGCCGTTCGGGCCGACCGGGCCGCGGCCGGCAACTGCCGCCCGATCCAAGGGTTGCTCGGCGAGCTCCAGGTGGGCGGGATCCGTGCCGTCAGCGCGAACGGCGTGCTCGGCGACCCCGCGGGGTCGACCGCGTCGGCGGGCCAGGCGCTGTTCGAGCAGCTGCTCTTCGCCCTGGCCGGCTCGGTCGAAGAACGCTGGGGCCCACCATCGCCGCAGGCCGGCACCTCGCTTGGATCGGTCTCGGCATCGGCATCGGCATCGGGCTCGACCGGCGCCATGGAGCCGCTGTCGGTGGGCACCACCGTGTCGCCATCCCCGCCACCCCCGCCGGCGCCGCCATCCCCGCCACCCCCGCCGGCGCTGGACACCAAAGTGAGTCGTCAGCTGCCCCCTCGAGGTCCAGCCGCCAGCGTGCGACCACGGGCAGAAGCCCCCCGGAGCCTCGAGCGCGAGCAGCGAGCACGGTGACCCCTTCATCGACACCTGGACCCGCGCGCCGCGTCGACGCCCACCGCCGGGTGGCTTTGGTCACCGGGGCAGCTCGTGGGATCGGTGCGGCCGTGGCTACCACCCTGGCTGGCGAGGGCTGGCAGCTGAGCTTGGTCGATGCCTGCCGGGACGACCCCGCCTTGGCCTACCCCCTGGCGACCGAGGCCGATCTCGAGGCGGTGGCCGACGCCTGCCGGCACACCGGGAGCAGCCCGCGCCCGGAGATCCACCGGGCCGACGTGCGCGACCAGCAAGCGCTGGACGCGGCGGTGGCCGCCACCACGCAGCGCTTCGGCCGCCTCGACGCGGTGGTGTGCGCAGCCGGGGCGATCGTGGGTGGACCGCGCGCATGGGAGACCGACGACCCGCAGTGGCAGACCATGCTGGAGGTCAATTTGACCGGCGTGTGGCGTACCGTGCGGGCCACGGTGCCGGCCCTGCTCGATGCGCCACCTCCCCGCCTGGGACGGGTGGTGGTCATCGCCTCGGCGGGCAGCACCGTCGGCCTTCCTCTCCTGTCGGCCTATAGCGCCGCCAAGCACGGGGTCGTCGGCCTGGTGCGCAGCCTGGCCGCCGAGCTGGCCGAGCACCGGATCACCGTGAACGCTGTCGCCCCCGGAACCACCGACACCGCCATGGCCGCAGCCAGTGCCGCTGTCTACGGGCTCAGCGGCGCCGCCGAGCTGGCCCAGCACCACCTGGACCGGCGCCTGCTGCACCCCGACGAGATCGCTTCCCTGGTGGCCTGGTTGTGCTCCGCGCAGTCGAGCGCGGTGACCGGCGCCGTGCTGGCAGCCGACGGCGGTATGACCGCACGGTGACCGCCGAGCTGCCAGGGATCAGGGACCAGTCTCCGGTGAACACCACCGGATGGGAGCACGACCAGCGTACTGGCCGGTGATCTCGCCGAGCAGCCATCGGCGGAAAGCGACGACCTCTTCGGGAGCCGGCATGGCCAACAGACCACCGCTGCGGCACCACTGCTCGACGGCGTCGAGCGCCCGATCGACTGCGACACCCTGCCGGGCGGCGTGCTCGGCGATCTCTATCCGCATGTCCACGAGCTCGGAGCCGGCCACCAGCACCTCGGCCCACTGGTCGTTGGCCATGGCCAGCGCCCGGGTCATCGACGAGCCGGCAGGAGCGATCTGGGCCGCGGCCGCCACCAATTCCTCCAGGGTCGGCGAGCCGGCCGGCACATCGTCGAGGTGCGGTGCAGCCCCGGCCGCCGCCGCACCACGTGCTTCGAGAGCCATTTTCATCTCCCGGGTCAGCTCGTCGTAGTAGGCGGCAGCAGCCACCGCGAGATGCACCGGGGCACCCAAGAGCAGCACTGCCACAGTCGGCTCCGGCTCCTGCACCACCCCGGCGTCTCGGAGGGCCAGCGCGTCGAGACTGGGCCACGAGGCCAAGTCGACCACCGGTGGCGTCGCGTCCGGATCGACGAGGGACGGTGGCTCTTCCACCCCCACTTCGAACCAGACCACCTTGCCGGCCTCGTGGCCCACCACCCCCCAGGCGGTGGACAACCGTCGGACCAGCAGCAGTCCCCGTCCGGTGCTGGCGTCGGGGGCGAAAGGCTTCGCCACCGGTGGGACCATGCTCCGATCGGCCACCTCGACGTGGACCAACGTACCGTCGGCCCGCACGCCGACGGACACCTCGGTGTCGGCGTGGAGCACGGCGTTGGCCACGAGCTCGCCCACCAGGAGCTGGGCTCGGGAACGTTGGTCGGCGGGGTAGTCATGCAAGAGGTCGCCGAGCCACTGCCGGGCGGCTGGTGCGCTGGCCACCTCGGCTGCCAGCACGATCCTGTCGGAAACGTCGGCCCCGGCCGGATCACCAGGTGATGCTCCACCCCCGGCTGACAACGGCGCCCCTCTGGCGAGCACCGGCGCCTGTCGCGAACCGGCCCAGGACGGGCCATCTTGCGGGCAAGAGACCTGGTCGCCATCCGCTCGGGACGCACTGTCCGACAGGGTGAACGGCGCCCCGTTCTCCGGCAACGACGCCCCGTTGGCCGGCAGCCAGACCGGAGAAGAGCCACCGCCGGTGCGCGAGCGGTCCATGCCGACAGTGAGCACGACCACGTCGTCGTCGACACCGTCACCGATCGCCAGAGCCTCGACGAGCAGCGACGCCGCCCGGGCCGGCCACCCGGCTCCGTTCGCACAACGGCTGGCGCATGCACCGAGACGGGCTATCCCAGCGGTGATCGGCTCTTCCCTGCGCTCCACCAGCCCGTCGGAGTACAGGATCAGGGTGTCGTCCGAGCCGAGCTCGACGGCGCAGTCCCCTTCGCCGGCGGCGTCGCGCGCCGCCGCTCCCACCCCGTTTCCCGTCCAGGCGCCGTCGGCGACCCCGAGACGAGGCGACGCGGCCAGAGGCACCCGTGCGCCGAGGATCCGCCGCTGAGCCGCGTCGACGATCTCCAGACGCCCCGGACCGACGACCAGCGGCGCCAGATGCCCGGCGCTCGCCAGGTGCACCCTTCCGGCCCGTGGATCGACCACGCCGACCAGCGCCGTGACCAACCGGCCGTCGCCGACCGTGTCGACCAGCCGGTCCAGCTGGGCCAGCACCACCGACGGTCTCGGATCCGCCACGCCGTAGGCCCGGATGGCGCTGCGGACCTGGCTCATGAGCGCAGCGGCCGCGGCACCCTTGCCCATCACGTCGCCGACGCTCACCAGCAGCCGGCCATCGTCGAGCGCGACCGCGTCGAACCAGTCGCCGCCGACCTCGGTCCCCGCCGTACCCGCCCGGTAGGCGGCGTCGAGGAGCACACCAGGTACCGCTGGAAGCGCGTCGGGCAGCAGTGCTTGCTGGAGGAGGTGGGCGAGGTTGCGCTCGTGCTCGAAGCGGGTGGCGTTGTAGAGCGCGGTGCTGGCCCGAGCGGCCACTTCGCCGGCCATCGACCGGTCGTCGCCGGAGAAGGTGGCCACCTCCAAGCCCGACAGGAACACCATGACTCCGAGCCGTTCGCCCCCGGCGAGCAGCGGCACCGCGAGAAGGGTCGGCTGGCTGCCCGCCGCGCCCACCATGTCCCGAGTTGGAGGCTTCACCGGCAGAGCCGGCCCACCCACCGGCACCGGCACTGTCAGCGGCACCGGCACCGTCACCGCACGCCCGGTACGCCAAGCCTCGGCGATCGGGCTGTCGCTGTCCACGGCGACTCCGTCCTCTCCCACCAGATGGTCCATCACTGTCACCGCCGTGCGCCCACGGCCGGTGCCGGCCCGACGCTCGAGTGACGACCCGGCCGGGACCAGGACGGCACAGGCGTCGGCCATGGAGCCGACCACCAGATCCACCAACCGGTCGGTCACCGCCGTCGGGTCGAGCAGCGAGGTGAGCAGCCGGGTCACGTCACCGAGGAAGGCCAGGCGCCGGCGAGCCCGGCGCTCGGCTTCGGCCAACCTCGCCCGTTCGAGCGCCTGGGCACACTGGTCGGCGAGCGCTTGCAAGAACCGCCTCTCCTCGTCGCTGAAGCGGCGACGCTGCGCCCACGACACCGTCAAGAACCCGACCGAGCGCGACGACACCACCAGCGGCAGCAGGCAAAGCGCCTCGAGCCCGCTGCGAGCCACGTCCTCGGCCACCCGCGGCCACCTGCGGCCGAAGGCATCAGCCGACTCGGCGTAGATGGCCCGCTGAGCCACCACCACCGCCGTCGAGGGGATGTCGGGGTCGAGCGGCACCATGGGCCACCGGTCGGTCAGGCCAGGTCGGTAGCCGAAGCTCTGGCAGACGCGCGCTGCCCGACCCTCGGCGTCGGCCCCCTGCTCGACGAGCCCGAGCAGACCGGCCGCTGGGCCCATCGAGGAGCGAAGGCTGTCGAAGGTCGTGTCGGCCACGTCGGCCACCGAGCTCGAAACAGCCAGGGCCGCGGCCAAGCGGTGCAGCCTGTTGCGCACCTCCGCGGCGCGTCGGCGGCGCCTCTCCCGGTCGCGGCCACGCAAGGCCGCCACCAACGCCACCTCGTCTCGAGCCCGCACCGCGGCGACCACCACCGCTACTGCCGACCCAGCCACCACTCCTGCCGTCACCAGAGCGTGCGGTGCGACCGGTGACCAGCCGTGCACCCAGCCCAACCCGACAGCACCGGCAACCGCCGCTGCGGCAAACCCCCCGGTGAGCGGCACCGAAGCCACTGCCGACGCCGCCATGGGCACCACCACCAACAGCGCGGCCACTGCTGGCTGGGCGGTGAGCACACCGACCACCACCACGACGACCTCGACCACCGCGCACATGCCCAGCAGCACCCTCGACCACCGAACCCGGCTCGCCGGCCCGGCACCACCAGCGCCAAGCGGTTCGGGGGTGAGCACGCGAGGAGCCGGATCGGTCACCGAACCCTGGTCGCTCGACGGGTCGCCGGTGGTCGGCTCGCCGGCATCGAGCCCAGCGCTGTTGTCGTCGATGACCACAGCACAACGCTATGCGTCACGAAGCACTCCGGCTACGGTGTCGCGCAGCACCTGCCTGGGAGCCGACCGTGAGCCGATCCGAACGACGAGCCGTGCCCGGCGCCCATGGCCGTTCCCACCGGTCTGGCTCCCCCTGTCCACCGGCAGGTTTGCCAGCAGACTTCACCGTGGTGCTCGACGCCGGCACCCGGTGCGTCGACGCAGGGCGCGTCCTGGTCGGTGGCACACCCCTCCGGCTGCTTCGCCTCGGCGAACGGGGAGCTGCGCTCGTCGGGCGATGGGCGGCCGGTGACATCGTAGGTGACGACCCAGCCGCTCGAGCCCTGGCCCGGCGTCTGGTCGATACCGGCATCGCCCATCCCTCCCCGCCGCGCTCCGCCCCGGCACCCGAGGTCACAGTGGTCGTGCCAGTACGCGACCAGCCCGACCATCTCGAGCGTCTGCTTGCCAGCTTGGTGACGCACCCAGAGGGAGCACGCCGTATCGTGGTCGTCGACGACGGATCGGCAGATCCCGCCGCCGTGGCCACCGTCTGTGCTGCCTACGCCACCTCGGCGTGCCCCGCCCCTGACCGTCGACCGCCACATGGCGCGCCGGGGCAGTGCGCAAGCGTCGAGACAGGCTCGACGACGACAAGCAGCAGACCAGAGATAGATCTGGTCCGCCTGCACCGTTCGTCGGGGCCGGCTGCAGCCCGCAACCACGGCGCCGCACTGACGCGCAGCGAGGTGGTGGTGTTCCTCGACGCCGACGTCGAGGTGGCCGGCGGCTGGCTTGCTCCGCTCGTCGCCCATTTCGCCGATCCCGAGGTCGGCGCGGTCGCCCCGCGGGTCACCTGCACCGTGCCCGCCGGACGCCGTGGCGGGCTCCTGGCGCGCTACGACGCCGCCCGCTCACCGCTGGACCTCGGCGCCCGACCGGCCGCCGTTCACCGCGGCGGCCGGGTCGCGTTCGTCCCCAGCGCAGCCTTGGCTGTCCGCCGCGCGGCGCTGCTCGACGCGGAGGGCTTCGACCCGTCGCTACACGTCGGTGAAGACGTCGATCTCGTGTGGCGCCTGCACGCCGGCGGCTGGTCGGTACGGTTCGAACCGACCGCCGGCGTCACCCACGCCAGCCGCTCCACCGTGCGAGCGTGGATCCGCCAACGGTTCCGCTACGGGACCTCGGCAGCGGGGTTGGCCCGGCGCCACCCCGGCGCCCTCGCTCCGGTGCGTGCCCCGTGGTGGTCCGTCGCCGCCTGGTCAGCGCCCGCCGCCTGGTCAGCGCCCGCCGCCTGGTCAGCGCCCGCCGCCTGGTCAGCGCCCGCCGCCTGGCAACCAGTGGCGGCACGGCTGTCGGCTGCATCTACGGCGGCGCTGGTCGCATCTACGGCGGCGCTGGTCGCATCTACGGCGGCGCTGGTCGCATCTACGGCGGCGCTGGTCGATCGACTGCCCATAGAGGACCACCGCCGCCTCGAAGCCCTCCGCTTGGCCGCCCAGGCACACTGGCATGCCGGCGCCGGCCTGGCTGACGCCCTTCGCCGGCCGTGGTGGCCGCTCGCGGCGGTTGCCGCCTGGCGCTGGCCGAGGGCTCGACGGGTCGTGGCCGCGGCGTGGCTGGTCCCGCCGTGCTGGGGGTGGCTGCGAGACCGGCCCCCGGTGCCCATATTGGCCTGGGTGATGCTCCACCTGGTCGACGACTTGGCCTACGGCGCCGGTGTCTGGACCGGCTGTCTCCGCCACGCGACGTTCGGACCGCTGCTCCCCCACCTGGCTGGCGACCGGCCGCCTCGGTGGCGCTCGATGGGACATGGCCTTCGACCGCCCAGTGCCGATGCCCGGCCCCGGTAGCCCGGTCTGCTGCCACGCCTGCGGTTCCCCGGGCATCGCCAGCGCGCGGCACGAGCCCCCTGGGAGCGACGCAACTTCGCCACTGGTGGCGTTTGACGAAACCGCTTGTTGGGAAAGTCCATCGTGAGAGGTAGGGGAGCGAAGCTGTCCGGAGAGTCGGGATGCCGGTGACCATTGAACGACCTTGCAAGAGCGCCGGCGTTTCCCGGGCCACTGGCTTTTCGGGATCCCCGAGCGAACCCCGGGCCCCGCACGTTTCCCGGTCCTCGGGCACGCCTGGGTCCCTCGACGAGCCCCGGGCC
>JAKAQW010000072.1 GCA_021819525.1 Actinomycetes bacterium | reverse complement strand
CTCCCTGCATCCGAGCCCACCGTCGCGCCCCAGCCCGCTGGTCCGACAGTGCACGCTGGTCCGCCAGTGCACGCTGGTCCTTCGGTGCACGCTGGTCCTTCGGTGCACGCTGGTCCTTCGGTGCACGCTGGTCCTTCGGTGCACGCTGGTCCTTCGGTGCACGCTGGTCCACCAGTGCACGCTGGTCCTGGAGCGCAACCCGAGCAGGCGGTCGGCTTCACCGGACATCACCGGCAGGCACCGCTCATCGACAGGCACCACCAGCGTCGCCGGCGAGCACCGTTCACCGGCAGGCACCGTTCATCGGCGCGCATCACCAGCGATGGTGCCAGGCCGCTCACCACTTCGTTCGTCGTGCGCCTCGTCCGGCACGTGCGCCTCGTCCGGCACCTCGAAGTCCCCGGCCTGCTGGCGTAGGCGGCGCACCACGGCGCTGAGCGTGCCCAGATCCTCGGGGTCGAGGGCGCCGAGGCCGAAGGCCACCGCGTTCACCGCCTCGGTGGCGGCGACGGCCAGAGCCCGCCCCGCCGGGGTGATGCGGGCCAAGGTGGTACGCCGGTCGGTGGGATGCGGCACCCGGGTCACCAGCCGGTCGTGCTCCAGGCGGTCCACCACGTTCGTGACGCTGGTGGGATGGATCATGAGCCGGGGTCCCATCTTCCCGAGCGGCAGCTCGCCGCGGCGGCTGAACGAGAGCAACATGAGCGCTTCGTACCGGGCGAAGGTGAGCCCGAAGGGCCGCAAAGCGGTGTCGACCGCGCCCAGCACGATCTGCTGGGCCCGCATGACCGAGGTGGCTGCGGCCATGGCATCTGCCGCGTCTGGCCACGTCAGCGCCCACTGGCGGCGCGCCTCCTCGATCGGGTCGAACTCGAGGGCGCGGCGCACGCCCGGATGCTACCGCCACCGGCCAGCGCGCCTGTGCCCTTGCCCGAAACTTGGATGTCCGATAATGTGCTCGCTCGAGCGACGAAGGAGCGGCCATGGGAACCGGGTTCGAACGAGTCGGGGTGGTCGGCTGCGGCCTCATGGGGTCGGGCATCGCCGAGGTGAGCGCCCGGGCTGGCTGCCTGGTCACCGTGTACGACATCGACGAGCCGGCGCTGGCCGTCGGTCGCCAGCGCGTCGAACGGTCCCTGGCCCGGGCGGTGAGCGCCGGCAAGCTCGAAGGGGTCGTCCGCCAGCAGACCCTCGAGCGCCTCACCTTCACCACCGACCTCGACGCCATGGCCGACCGCCAGATCGTGGTGGAGGCAGCCGTCGAGGACGAGACGGTCAAAGCCGACGTGTTCCGCCGCCTGGACAAGATCGTGACCGACCAGCGGGCCGTGCTGGCCTCGAACACCTCGTCGATCCCCATCATGAAGCTGGCCATGGCCACCGAGCGCCCCGAGCAGGTGATCGGGCTCCACTTCTTCAACCCGGTGCCCGTGCTACGACTCGTGGAGCTCATCACCTCCCTGCTCACCAGCGAGGACACCGCGGCTGCCGCTCGGACCTTCGCCGCGGACCAGCTCGGGAAGAAGGTGATCGCCTCCCCGGACCGGGCCGGGTTCGTGGTCAACGCCCTGCTCATCCCCTACATCTTGTCGGCGATCCGCATGCTCGAGTCCGGCTTCGCCACAGCGGACGACATCGACACCGGCATGGTGGAAGGCTGTGCCCACCCCATGGGGCCGCTGCACCTCGCGGATCTCATCGGTCTCGACACCACCTTGGCGGTGGCCCAGTCGCTCTACGAAGAGTTCAAGGAGCCGCTGTACGCGCCGTCCCCGCTGCTCAGCCGCATGGTCGACGCTGGCCTGCTCGGGCGCAAGACCGGCCAGGGCTTCTACTCGTACAAGTAGGCGGCGCTCCTGCACCTACGAGCAGGCACTGGGGCGCCCATGGCCGCTTCGCCCGCGGGTTTCGCCCGCGGCGCCGTGGGACGCTCGGTCTGCTTCGGCAGCTCGCGATGCGCGAGGGAAGCTTTGTGAGGTGGCCTTCAACTGAACCGGGCCCGAGGAAGTAAGAACGCGTCATCGCCGGCTCTAGGAGGCTGGTTCCAACGGCTGCTCAGTGTTCGCAGGCGACGAGCGAGCCGGTGACGGTCTGGCCGTGTGCCGGTTGCGCCACATTGCGGCGACGGTGGCGAGGAGGCGCAGAACGACACATGTGACGACGTCCGAAGCCCTGCGGCCAACCAGTGGCACCGGCTCGATCGCGTGCGTAGACTCCGAATCGCGGCACGGAAGGAGGGAGCATGGCAAATCCCACCACGGCGGCCCAGGCTCTCTACGCGCTGTATGCCCAGCTCCCCCGCTGCCCGGCCTGCGAGGTGAGAAGCGGCACGGTCCCGCGCAACTGCATGTGCAAGGCGCGCGAGGTGCACGACCACCTGGGGGCGCCCCGAGGACGCCATAGGCCTGGTCGGGGAGAGGCGCCGATCGAAGCGTCCATCTGCCACCATCCGAGCCGTATCAACGAGGGGAGATACCGATGCCCGACATCAAAGCCAGGATCGTGAGCCACGGGGCCATGCACTGCGACCTCACGTGGTTGCTGCTCAAGCCGATGTCCACGATCGCCGACCGCCACCATACCGACCTGCCGCGCCCCTGGGTGGAATGTCCCACCCACACCGTGTTGATCGACCACCCTGACGGCCGGGTCCTGTGGGACACGTCGTGCCCCAGCAACTGGGAAGACCATTGGAAGGTGACCGGGTTCCAGGACTTCTTCCCCTACGATGCGGTCAGCGAGGACCAGTTGTTCGACAACGCCCTGCACGCCAGGGGCGTAGGTGTGGAGGACATCGACATGGTGATCATGTCGCACCTGCACTTCGACCATGCCGGCAACCTGGCCAAGTTCAGGGACAGCGGGGCCAAGCTGATCTGCACCAAGGCCGAGCGAGACGGTGCCTTCGGCATCGACGGCATGTTCGCGGGCGCCCATCTGCGAGCCGACTACGAGGGTCTCGATTTCGAAACAGTGGACGGGGACACCGAGATCCTCCCCGGGATCACCCTCATCGAGGCGCCCGGCCACACCTGGGGAACGTGTGCACTGAAGGTGGATCTGCCCAACACCGGCACCATGATCTTCACCTCCGACGCCGTCTACCGCAGCGAGAGCTGGGGACCCCCGGCGACCGGGGCGGCCATCGTGTGGAACAACTTGGAGTGGCTGGCCTCGGTCGAGAAGCTGCGGGCCATCGCCGAAAGGTCGAACGCCACCCTGGTGTTCGGTCACGATGCCGACCAGATGAGGACCCTTCGCACCGGCATCGACGACTACTACGACTGATCTCCCTTCCCGTGCCCATCTACGAGTTCGCCTGCCCGTCGGGTCACCGTTTCAGCGAGCTGATCCGCGTCACCCCGACACCGGGCGACACAGAGGTCCGCGACGTCACATCCCGGCCCTGCCCGAGGTGTGCCGGGGAGGGCCGCCGGGTCGTATCGAGCTTCGCGGCCCTCGGCCTGCAGCGTGCCCGCACCGCGGCGGGCCCCCCACGCCGGTCGTGGCCCCGCAGCTGGGAGGCCACGAACGGTGGCGACCCGGAGACCATCGGCCACTGGACCCGGGCCATCGAGACCCGCATGCGCCACGAGGAGCGAGACCCGAGCCTCGGGGCTCAGCCTGCGGCCCCGGTGCACTTCCATGAGCACGGCTCAGCAGCGATCAACCATCCCCATACCCACGCCCCAGACGGCCACCATGCAGGCAAGGGCGACGGCGCATCGAAGTGACGACCGGAGCGGAGCCATGACAGACCAAGACACGCAGATGACAGAAGAGACCATCTTCACCTGGGGCGCTCCCCCGCTCAAGTTCGGCCCGGGAGCCTCCGACGAGATCGGCTTCGAGCTCACCCAGTACGCAGCGAAGCGGGTGCTGGTGCTCACCGATGCCGAGCTCGCCGCCCGGGGGATCCCGCAGCGCATCGCCGACGGCATCCGAGGGTACGGGATGTTCGTCGAGGTGTTCGACGGGGTCCATATCGAACCGACCGACGACAGCATGAGCAAGGCGGTCGGCTATGCGAAGGGCCAGGGGCCCTGGGACGCGTACGTCGCCGTCGGTGGGGGCTCGTCCATCGACACGGCGAAGGCGGTCAACCTGCTGACCACCTACCCCGGGGAGCTGATGGACTACATGAACAAGCCCATCGGCGCGGCCAAGGCTCCCCCCGGCCAGCTCAAACCGCTGATCGCCGTTCCCACCACCGCAGGGACGGGCTCGGAGAGCACGGCCATGTGCGTGCTCGACATCCTGTCCATGAAGGTCAAGACCGGGATCAGCCACTGGCGTATCCGTCCCACCCTGGCGGTGATCGACCCCCTGCTCACCATGTCGCTGCCACCGCAGGTGACCGCGGCCGCCGGCATGGACATCGTCTGCCACGCGGTGGAGTCCTTCACCGCCCGATGGTACGAGCGCTTCGCGCGCAAGACGCCCGAGCAGCGGGTCACCTACTGCGGGTCCAACCCGGTATCGGACCTGTGGTGCGAGCAGGCCATGAACCTCCTGGCGCGGGCGTTCCGGCGAGCAGTGCGCGACGGTTCGGCTGACCTCGACGCCCGATCGGACATGATGATGGCAGCCACGTTCGCGGGCATGGGGTTCGGCAACTCGGGGGTGCACATCCCCCACGCCAACGCCTACCCGATCGCGGGCATGGTCAAGGACTATCACCCGGAGGGCTACCCGCCCGACGAGCCGCTGGTACCCCACGGCCAGTCGGTGGCACTCACCGCGCCCGAGGCGTTCCGGTTCTCCTTCGAAAGCGCCCCCGATCGTCACCTGCGCGCCGCTGCCCTGCTCGCCCCCGATCGGGAGAAGTGCAACGACCCCGCCGAGCAGCTGCCCCAGGTGCTGATCGACCTGATGCGCGACATCGGCATTCCGAACGGGATCGGCGCCGTGGGCTACGACGAGTCCGATGTGGCCTCCCTGGTGCCCGGCACCATGAAGCAGCAGCGGCTGCTCGCCACCTGCCCCAGGCCGGTGACCGAAGAGGACATCGCCGGGATCTTCACCCGCTCCATCGAGAACTGGTAGGGCCTTCGAGCGTCGCCGTACGAGCCCACTGGCAAGAAGGTCGCCGTCTCGTCGGCTCCGGGTCGCCGGGTCGCCTGGTCGCCTGGTCGCCACAGCGGCAGCTCGGTCACCGCCGGCACCGGGGTCGAGCACGAGCGCGTCACCGCCAGGCCGAGACGCAAGGTCGCCGACGTCGCGCCCCAGCCGATGAGGCGGTCGGCCCGTGAGCGGACACCGCGCAAGGAGTCCTGAGGCGTACCCTAGGCACCCGGCTTGCCGACCAGCGACCCACCGTCACAGGCGATCACCTCGCCGACTACGAACGCGCCGGCACGCGAGCTGAGGAAGATCGCCAGACCGGCGATGTCCTCGGGCGTGCCCACCCGACCGAGCGGGTTCCACCGGCCGGCCGCCGTCCAGTCGGTGGTGTCGACGTCGCCGCCGCCGCCCACCCCTGTGCTCAGCATCCAGGTCGGGAACGGCCCCGGAGCGATGGCGTTGACGATGACGTTGCGCGCTGCGAGATGGGCGGCAAGCATGCGGGTGAGCGAGTGGACCGCCGCCTTCGACGGGCCGTAGGAGAACGCGTCGAACACCGAGTTCCTGATGCCGTCGATCGAGCCGATGTTGATCACCCGAGCCGGGTCCTCGCTCGTCGCCTCGGCCTCGAGCAGCGGCAGCAGCCGCTGGGTCAGGAAGAACACGGACTTCACGTTCGTGTCCATCACCTTGTCCCAGCCGCTCTCGGGGAACTCGGTGAGCGGGGCACCCCACGAGGCCCCGGCGTTGTTGACGAGGATGTCGAGGTGCTGCTCGCGCCGGCGCAGCTGGCCGACCAGGCCGTCGACGCCCTCCAGCCCCGACAGGTCGGCGGGGATCGAGATGCACTCCCCCCCGTAGTCGGCTGCCAGGCGTGCCGCCGTGGCGTCGCACACCGTCGCCTTGCGCGAGCTGATGTAGACCTTCACGCCGTTGGCGAGGAAGCCGGCGGCGATCATCTCCCCGATGCCGCGCGAGCCCCCGGTGACGAGCGCGACCTTCCCCTCGACGGAGAACAGCGAGCCGAGATCCATCCGTGTCTTCTCCATTGCCATTCATGCCTTTCGTGCCGGCCGCCTCTACGTGGCCGGGTCGCCTGCGGTGGCTGGCGGGCAGCTCCAGGATGCCTCTCAGCGGCCCTCGAAAGCCGGCTTGCGCTTTTCGACGAAAGCCTCGACACCTTCGCGGAAGTCGTGCGTCGTGCGCAGCAGCCCGTAAGCCAGGCCCTCCAGCTCCAGGCCCAGGGGCAGGGGACCGTCGTAAGCATGGTTGAGGACCCGCTTTGCGAGCCCCAGGGCCAGGGAAGCTTTTCCGGCAAGCTCTTGCGCCAGGGAGTCCACGGTCGAGTCGAGCTCGTCGGCGGTCACCACTTGATTGACGAGCCCCCACTCCAGGGCCTCCCGCGCCGGGATCCGCCTGCCTCGCAGGATCACCTCCTTCGCCCGGCCGAGGCCCACCAGGCGGGCGAGACGCTGCGTGCCCCCGCTTCCGGGGATCATCCCCAGGTTGATCTCGGGGAAGCCGAGCTCGGTGTCGTCTGCGGCGACGCGGAGATCGCACGCCAGCGCCAGCTCCAGACCCACCCCCAGCGTGAAACCGTGGAGCTTGGCTATGACGGGCTTGGGGCAGCGCTCTGGAGCCGCCACGTTGTGCGCCAGCCGGGACAGCTCCTCGGGGTCGCGCTCGAGGAACCCGGCGACGTCGCCGCCTGCCGTGAAGGCCCTGCCGGCGGAGCCGGCAAGCACCACCACCCTGACGTCCCCGTCTGACCCCAGCTCGGCGAAGACCTGTGCCAGCTGCCCGCGAGCAGCCATGGACACCCGGTTCAGCTTCTCGGGCCGGTCGAGTGTCACCGTCGCCACCCTGCCGCCGGCACCCCGCTCGACCCTGAAGCCGTCATAGCCCCCTGAGGGCTGGTCGCTCTGTCTCATCCTGACCTTTCTTCCTCACGTCCGGCCACATCGCCCTGTCCGGCCACATCGCCCTGTCCGGCCACATCGCCCTGTCCGGCCACATCGCCCTGCCCGGCCACATCGCCCTGTCCGGCCACATCGCCCTGCCCGGCCAGATCGTCCTGCAATGCGCGCTTCATGAGCTTGCCCGCCGCGTTCCTCGGAAGAGCCTTCACGAAGCGGTACTCGCGTGGGCGCTTGAACGGGGCGAGAGCCCCCGAAGCCAGGCAGTGTGCGTCGAGGGCTCCGGCGTCGAGGTCGTCTTGGCCCACGACGCACGCCACCACCTTCGCTCCCAGCCTCTCGTCAGGAAGCCCTACGACCGCCACCTCGTAGACCTTCGGATGGGTGGCGAGCACGTTCTCCACTTCCAGGGGGAACACGTTCTCGCCGCCGCTGATGATCATGTCGTCCACCCGGCCGAGCACCCACAGGTCCCCGTCGCCGTCCAGGCGGCCGAGATCACCGGTGAGGTACCAGCCGTCGCGGATGGCTCGTTCGTCGGCGTCGGGGCGGTGCCAGTAGCCGGCGAACGCTTCGAGGCTGCTCGAGTGGCAGGCGATCTGACCGGCTTCTCCGGGGGCGACGACCTGATGCGGGTCGGGTTGGTCGCCGGGGGGGACGAGGCGGAGGCGAGCGTGCACTCCGGGGCGACCGGCGCAGCCGGGCTTGGCCACCTGGTCCGGGTGGACGGAGAACGTGTAGACCTCGGTGGAGCCGTAGTGGTTGACGAAAACCCGGGGAGCAAAGGCCGCCTGGCAGGCCCGCACCAGCGCACCGGTCATGGGTGCGCCGGCATAGGCCAGCTTGGCCACAGAAGGGGCTCCAGAGGGGCGGTCTCGGGACGCCACGACGAGGTCGTGGAAGAGCGTGGGCGCCAGGTAGAGGGCGGTGATCGCCTCGGCCTGGACCACATCGAGAGCGGCTGCCGCCCTGAAGGCGGGTTCTACGACAAGGCAACCGTCGACCACGGCCATCGAGAGCAGCGAGCGCATGCCCATGGTGTGGTAAAAGGGCATGACACCAAGCGTGCGCTCCCCGAGGGAGTACCGGCACTGCACGGCGTGCGCCAGGGCAGCTGACCATTCGGCCAGCTGGGAGCGTGGCACCCCTTTCGGCTGGCCGGTGGTCCCCGAGGTGTAGAGCATCAAAGCAGGCGACGACTCCTCCACGCGGGCCGGCTCGGGGCGTCCGGGTGCGACTGCCAGCTCGCCGAATGGCACGCCGATGGTGGCGTCGGCAACCGCCACCAGGGACACCTCGTCGCCCAGCCCGGCGCCAGCCTGCTCGCTGACCCCCTCGTAGGCGAAGACCCGGGCCCCGGCGTCGTGCACACAGTACTGGATCTCCCCTGCGGTGAGCCGCCAGTTGACGGGCACGAACCACGCGCCCAGCCACTGCGCCGCCCAGTACAGCACCACGGTGTCGGCGCGGTTGCGCAGCGCCACGGCGATGGCGTCTCCCTGCCCGACGCCCAGTTGGTGCAAGCCGCCGGCCACCGCGGACACCTTTGCCGCAAGAGCGCTGTAGTCGAGGCGCTCCTCGCCCTCCACGACCGCTTCGGCGTCGGGTCGCCGCTCGGCGCAGGCGAGCAGCTGCATGCCAAGGCTCATGAGCCCACCACCTCGGACAGGGCAGCCACGATGCCGGCGTAACCGGTGCAGCGGCAGATGTGGCCGGACAGCCGCTGCTTTATCTCCTCCACGCTGTGGGGTCCCGCTTCGCCGGCCATCTCTACGGCGGTCATCAGGATCCCTGCGGTGCAATAGCCGCACTGCAGGCCGTGGTGGCGGTGCAGTGCCTCCTGGAGAGGGTGCAGGCCCTCGGGCCCCGCCAGACCCTCTACCGTGTCGACTCTGCACCCGTCGACCTGGACGGCCAGCAGGAGGCAGGAACGCACCGCCGCCCCGTCGAGGAGGACCGTGCACGCCCCGCACACTCCGTGCTCGCATCCCACCTTCGTGCCACGCAGCCCCAGGTCATGTCTCAGGAAGTCCGACAGCAGCCGCCTCTCGTCCACGTGGCGCACGTGGCGGGAGCCGTTGACATCCACCTCGATGCGTCTCACCGGGATCCCCCCTTCGTCAGCTGCTCACTAGCCTTCGCCACGGCCTGGCGCAACGCACGCCCCGCCAGCACCCCCACGAGATGCCGGCGGTAGCCCGCAGGTGCGTGGAGACTGTCAGCGGGGTCGACGGCCGCTTGTGCCGCCGCCGCCGCGGCGCGCAGCGCCGGCTCCGCTCCCCGCGAGCCGCCGAGCACGTCGCCGGCCGCGGGTACCAGGAGGGGCCTGTCGGCGACCGCCCCCAGGGCCAGCCTGGCGCCGGCGATCCTTCCCGACTCGTCGAGCGCCACGCTGGCGCAGGCGATCGCGAAGGCGAAGTCTCCGTGACGGGGCGCGACCTCCGCGAACCCCGAACCCACCGCGCCTCGCCTGGCGGGGAAGCGGCATCGGACGAGCATCTCGCCGGCGCCCAGCGATGTGGTGAGAAAGCCCACGAAGAGATCGTCCGCCCCGATGCGGCGGACGCCGTCCGGGCCGGCCACCTCCACCTCGCCGCCCAGGGCCAGGAGGGCCACGGGCAGCTCTCCGGCCGGATCCGCGTGGGCGATGGAGCCCCCGACAGTTCCCCGGTTGCGGGTCGGCACGTGGCCCACCACAGACAGGCATTCGGGCAGCACCGGGCAGCAAGAGGCAGCAAGCGCAGAGCGCTCCAGGGTGCGCTGGCGGGCCAAGGCTCCCACCACCAGGTAGCGTCGGTCGCCCTCGCCCTCGCCCTCGGCCTCGCCCTCGCCCTCGGTCGCGATCTCGTCGAGACCCGAGATGGCGTTGACGTCCACCAGCACCGACGGTGCCGCCAGGCGCATGTTGAGCATGGGCACCAGGCTCTGACCGCCGGCCAGCACCCTTCCCTCGTCGCCGGCCTCCTCGAGCGCCCTCAGCGCTTCTTCGAGCGACGACGGGCGCTCGTAGCGGAACGGTGCGGGCTTCACGACGCGCTCGCCGACCAGAGCCTGCCGGGCGTAAGAGGAACCTCCACGTCTTCCAATCCCAGCGCGTCGGCCACGGCGTTGGCGATGGCGGCGGGGGCGCTCATCGTGTTGCCCTCCCCCAGCCCCTTCGCCCCGAGGGGGGTCACCGGCGAGGGCGACTCGAAGTAGGCGGTCACCGGCTCGGGCAGCTCCGTGGCCGTCGGCACGAGGTAGTCGAGGAAGCTCGCCGTGAGCAGCTGGCCCTGGTCGTCGTAGACGTGACGCTCCAAGAGGGCCGCCCCGAGCCCCTGTGCCAGCGCGCCGTGGACCTGACCCTCCGCCAGGAGCGGGTTCAGGATGCGCCCTGCGTCGTGCACGGTCACATACCGCAGGATCTTCACCGCGAAGGTCTCGGGGTCGACTTCGACCACGGCGACGTCGACGAGGAACCCGTAGGTGGCCGACGAGTTGATGCGGTCGTCGGCCGACGGCGGGTCGAGGCCGGGCAGGGCCAGGTAGGCGGTCGTGGCCAGGCCCGCGTCGACGCCGGGGGGCAGGCCGGCGGGATCCCAGTGGGCGGCGCCGGCCAGCCGCCTGATCGAGACCCGCCGGGAGGGCTCCCCCGCCACCCGGGCAGCCCCCCCGACCAGCTCCACGGCGGATGCCTCCACACCCAGCAGCGGCGCGGCGATGGCCCTCAGCTGCTCGGCGAGCCTGCCGGCCGCTACATGGACAGCGCCGGCTCCGATCGCCGCGAACCTGCTCGAGTAGTTGCCCGAGCTCACCGTCCACGGGTTCGCCGCGGTGTCGGCGTCGGTGCGCACGTCGACCAGGGCGGGGTCCACGCCCAGGACGTCCGCCACGACCTGTGTGGCCACCGTGGCATGGCCTTGACCCTGGGGTGTGGTCGTGAACCTGACCGTCACCCCGCCGTGAGGCCCCATGGCGATGGTCACCCCTTCGGCGTTCCCCGACTTCGGCAGCGCCTGCGCCCTCGCCTCGGGTGTCTGCGAGAGGGTGATGTAGCCCATGTTGGACACCGAGGGCTCCACCACGCAGGCCAGGCCTATGCCGATCCGACGCCCCTCGGCCCGCGCTGTTCCCTGGTCCCGCCGCGCGTCGCTGTACCCGGCCAGCCTCAGCGCCTCGTCCAGGCAGGCCTCGTAGTCTCCCGAGTCGTAGACCGCTCCGGTGGCCGTGGTGTAGGGCATGGAGGAGGACGGCACCAGGTTGCGCCGAGCCAGCTCGGCCGGGTCCATCCCCAGCATGCCGGCGGCGGCAGCCATGGTCCGCTCCAGGGGCAGGTAGAGCTGCGGTCCGCCGAAACCCCGGTTGAGCCCCGTCGGGCAGCGGTTGGTCACCACCACCCGCGCCCGGGCGTCCACGTCGGCGACGTCGTACGCGCCTGCGAGACAGCCGTGCATGCGGTAGAGCGTCGCCGGCTCCGGGGCGCGCACGTAGGCGCCGACGTCGTCGATCATGTCGAGGCGCAGCGCCAGCAGGCGCCCTTCCGACGAGAAGGCGGCCTCCACCTCGGTGACCCGTTCGGTCGCCGACGACGAGGCGAGCAGGTGCTCGACACGGTCCTCGGTCCAGCGCACCGGCACCCCGAAGCGCCTCGAGGCGAGGGCCATGAGGACCACGTAGGGGTACACCGACGACTTGGTGCCAAAGGACCCGCCGCTGTCGGGAGGGGTGATCAGGCGCAGCCGTGACGCCGGGATCCCCAGGGCGTGCGCCGCGACCGCATGGGTGGTGAAAGGCCCCTGGAAGTTGCACCAGGCGACCACGGAGGAGGTGGACTTCTGCCAGTGGCAGACGACGCCGAAGCACTCCACAGGGGTGCACGTCGAGCGAGGAACCCGGAAAGACTTGCGCACGACAAGATCCGCCCTGGTGAAGGCCCCGTCAGGGTCTCCGTAGCGCAGGTGCCGGTCGGAGAGCGTGTTGGAGCCCACGGCCTCGTGGAGGACCGGGGCGCCGGGCGCGAGAGCGGACTCCACGGTGGCCGCGACCGCCAGTGGCTCGTAGTCCACGGTCACCCGCTCAGCGGCGTCCTCGGCGATGTACCGGTCGCGTGCCACGACGACCGCCACCGGCTCGCCTACGTAGCGCACCACGTCCACCGCCGCAGGCCGGTAGTCGACGGGCACGTCCAGGACGCTGGGAAACGGCTGCGACAGGGCGGCGACGTCGTCGCTCGTCAGCACGCCCACCACCCCGTCCACCTCGAGGGCAGCCGAGATGTCGGTGCCAGACAGGCGGGCGTGGGCCACGCTGGAGCGCACGATCGCCGCGTGGTAGGTGTTGGGAAGCGGGTCGATGTCGTCGATGAACCACCCCTCTCCCCGCAGCAGGGCGGCGTCCTCGACCCTGCGCACGGGCTGACCGAGCAGCCCGACGGGCCTGGTGGGAGCCTCGGCGCGACGCTCGGTGACCATCATCCGCCGGTAGTCTACGGTCCCCCGGCGCCGCCACCGTCCAAGCGTGCCGCCTCTGTCGCCGCCTCTGTCCTCGACGCTCGCGCTCGGTCCTGAGGCTCGCGCTCTGGCCTTCACGCTCGCGTGGAGCCCGTACGACCGGACCGAGCCCCTTCGCACCAGCGCGGGACAGATCTCGATGCTAGCTTGGCCACAAGAGCAAGGGCGCCGGAGGAGCCAACGGCCGCCGTAGCGATCGCCTCCCTTCCGGCCAACGTCACAAAGGGGGTTCCCCATGAAGACAAAGGCTGTCGCCCTGATGGCACCGGGGAAGGACTGGGAGCTCGTCGACTTGGACCTCGACTCGCCCCGCGCCGGGGAGGCGCTGGTGCGCTTCGAGGCATCGGGCTTCTGCCACACCGACGAGCACTCGCACCAGGGGGACATGGTCCCTCGCTTCCCCATCGTGGGCGGCCACGAGGGCGCAGGCGTAGTGGAAGCGGTCGGAGAGGGGACGACCCGGATCAAGCCCGGCGATCACGTCGTCTGCTCCTTCATCCCCGCGTGCGGCAAGTGCCGGTTCTGCGCGCGGGGACAGTCGAACCTTTGTGACTATGGAGCACTTCTGATGGTCGGTTGCCTGCCCGACGAGACCTTCCGGTTCCATGCCGGAAGCGCAGACGTCGGCGGGATGTTCGGGCTCGGCACGTTCTCCCAGTGGGCCGTCGTGTCAGAGCATGTGCTGATCAAGATCGACGAGGACATCCCCTTCGAAGCGGCTGCCCTGGTGGGTTGCGGAGTCCCGACGGGCTGGGGGTCGGCCGTGTACGCCGCCGACGTCGAGCCGGGTGACACCATTGCCGTCTACGGGGTGGGTGGAGTCGGGATCAACGCCGTCCAGGGCGCACTGTTCGCGGGAGCGGAGCACGTCGTGGCCATCGACCCGCTGGCCAACAAGCGTGAATTCGCCCTGAGCCTGGGAGCTACCCATTGCGCAGCAAATGCCGCGGAGGCCCAGCAGATCATCACCGAGCTCACCCGAGGCGTCGGGGCCGACAAGGCAATACTCACAGCGGGTCTGGTCACAGAGGAGATCGTGACTGCCGCGTACGACGCCATTCGGAAGGGTGGGACAGTGGTGCTCACCGGCGTCAACAACCCCGCACTCAAGACGGTGCAGATCTCGGGCTTTGACCTGACCGTGCTCGAAAAGCGCATACAGGGATCCCTGTTGGGCTCCTGCAATCCCTTCGACGACATTCCGAGGCTCCTTTCGCTCTACAAGTCGGGCCACCTGAAGCTCGACGAGCTGATCACTGCCAGGTACGGCATCCACGAGGTCGGCCAGGCGTACGAGGACCTGCTCGCAGGCAAGAACATCAGAGGAGTGCTCATCCACGAGCACTGAGCCGCTGCACGCGGACGCGACGGCACCGACGTCATCGGAACCACCCTTCCTGGCAGCCAAGGGCCAGGGGCACCGCGGCATCGCCGAGAAGCTCGACCGGCCACCTGCCACGGAGCGCAACTGGCTCCTGCGGCTCCCCAGCCGCGCTCCTCCGTAGGGACGCACCGGTCGCCCGTGGCTCACGCAACGAGCCGTGCAGGTAGGCCACGGACACGGTGGCTGGCCAGCTGAACCGTGGCTTGCGCAGGGTCAGGTACCGCTTGGTAGAGACCACGGCGGCTGGCCACGCAAAGGCTGGCTCATGTCCAACGGGCTGGCCCAAGTCGACGTCGTAGATCTCGCCTCGCCAGATCAAGCCAAGCGGTCCCACTCCTGACGCTCGGCCACATACTGCTCCCAGCATTCAGGGTCGTCGCGCAGGTTCTGGTAGTCCCGGTTGACCCCGCGCAAGAGCTCTTGGCGCTCGAGGGCGCCGCCGGCTGTGCGGACGCACCCGGCCCGGCACATCCGAGATCACAGCGTCAGCGGATCGTGACCCGGTCCTCGTAGTGGGTGACCGTCGGAGGCGGGTCGTAGAAGTGGTGCAGGAGGTTCCGCCACTCCTGGTAAGCGGTCGAACTACGGAACCCGACGGTGTGATCCTCGAGCTGCTCCCATTCCACGAGGAGCAGATACCGGTTCGGCTCTTCGACGCACCGGGAGAGGCGGAGAGAGCGGAACCCCGCCGCCGCCGAGATCAGGGCCTTCGCCGTGGCGAACGCCTCTTCGAATGCGGCCTCCTGCCCGGGCAGCACCTCGAGAACCGCGTGCTCGAGAACCATGTCGCCATCATGCCACGAGCGAGGCGGGAGGATCGCCCGACCACGACGCCCCCTGTCGCGTGAGCTGGTCGTCGACGGGGGCCCGCAGGGGACGCCACCGCGCGAGAGGATCTCGAGGTGCTGGAGCAGCTGGGCCAGGAGCTGGGCGACGGCTGAACCTCGCAATCACCGTCTGGCACGCGTATGGTCGTCGTCATAGAGAGGCGACTGCCGACAGGAGGTCGAGCTGTGGTCACGTTATCGAGCGCTCTTGCCACCACGGCGCGACGCGTGCCAGAGCGCACCGCGCTGGTGGACGGGGAGCGTCGCCTGAGCTACGCGCAGTTCGATGCCGCGGTGAACCGGGTCGCCCACGTCCTGTCTGCAAAGGGATTGGCGAAAGGCGATCGCCTGGCGCTCATGAGCTATAACACCGAAGGGTTCGTCCTGACCTTCTACGCCGCCATGCGCATCGGTGTGATCGTCGTGCCGGTGAACCCCCGCATGGCGGCACCCGAGGTGACCTACCTCCTCGACGACAGCGGGGCCACGGCGCTGGTCTTCGATCCCGCTCTGGCTGCCGTGGCCGCTGCCGCCAGAGCCAGGGCAGCCGAGCCCCCCGTCATCTTCCTGGCCACAGAGCCAGGCGACGGCGGGTCGCAGGGTGGAGCAGATCTGCTCACGCTGGCACGCTCCGGCGGCGACGGCCCGCCCGACTGCAGCGTGGGAGAGGCCGACGACGCTGAGATCCTCTATACCTCGGGGACCACGGGCCGGCCCAAAGGTGTCTTGCTCGATCAGCACCGTGTGGTGTGGGACGGGGTGAACATCTGCTTGGCCACCGGCATGTGCGACGGGGAACGCCTGCTGCACGTGGCACCGCTGTACCACTCCGCCGAGCTGAACTTGTTCCTGAACGGCGGGATGCTCATCGGCGCCACCCATGTCCTGGCGAGGACCTTCGAACCGGTGCCGGTGATCGAGGCCCTGGAGCGTGAGCGCATCACCAGCTTCTTCGGGGTGCCCACCATGTACCAGCTCATGCTGGACTGCCCTCAGTTCGCTGCCTGCGACCTGTCGGCCTGGCGGATCGGCATGTTCGGGGCCGCCCCCATGCCGCCGGCGACCATCGAACGACTGGCCGCGGCGGTTCCGGCGGTGCGGTTGTTCAACTTGTGCGGGCCCACCGAAGCCGGCCCGGGCGGCATCTTCTTGCCGCCGGATGAGATGCTGACCAAGCCTGGCGCGAACGGCCGAGCCCTGGTGAACACCGAGGCCCGGGTGGTCGACGAGCACGGAGTGGACGTTCCGGCTGGGTCCACGGGCGAAGTGGTGCTGCGGGGCGAGACCATCATGAAGGAGTACTGGCGCAATCCGCAAGCCACTGCCGAGGCGATGCGCGACGGGTGGCTCCACACCGGCGATGTGGGCCGGATCGACGACGACGGTCGCATCACCTTGGTCGATCGGATGAAGGACATGATCATCACCGGCGGCATGAACGTCTACTCCGTCGAGGTGGAGAACGCTTTGGCTGCCCACCCGGACGTCCTCGACGCGGCTGTGGTGGGTAAGCCGCACCCTCTGTACGGCGAGAGCATCGTAGCTGTCGTGACCTTTCGTCCCGGGCACGAGCACACGTTGGACGAGATCCGGGCCCATGTGAAGACCTTGATCGCCGACTACAAGGCTCCTCACGAGCTGGTGGTGGGGGCGGTCCCGCGCAATCCGTCGGGAAAGATCGTCAAGCACCAGCTCCGAGCCCAGCTGCGAGGCCAGTGAGCCGCGTCGCAGCGCGTCGCCGTAGCGGCGTGGTGCTCGTCGTTCGTTATGCCGCGAGTGGGTGGAGCATGTGGCCAATCGTCGAGATCCGCTCTTGTTCGCTGTCGTCGAGGCCGCTGACACCGCGACACCGCCTGGTTCTCGATCATCGGCTCCAAGCTGCCCCGAATGTCACCCGCCTCGGGGTCACGACGGGCTCGGGCAGCTCGGTGGCTTGCGGGTCGTCACCGCGCAGAGCGGTCTCGAAGTCGCCGACGACGGGCGCGAGGACCGGTCGCCTGCGCGGCTGGTCGTTCCCAGCTGAACGCTCGGGAGGCCACTCTTGGCATAGGCCGGTCACGTGCCGATGTCCGGAGACGTTGCGTGGTAGCGCGCCACGGTGAACGCCATGATCACGGGGACGTTGGTAATGATCACGAGCGTGGCCACCTGCATGGCGCCGGTGATGCCGGCGGTGAAGATGAACCGGCGCATGAGCCGTCCGATGATCTCGCCGTTGGGCTCGGGTTTCTTCAGCTCGAAGAGGACCGCGATGT
>JAKAQW010000071.1 GCA_021819525.1 Actinomycetes bacterium | reverse complement strand
GATCTTGGTGAGGACCACAAGATGCTGTGCGTAGTCCGGTTAGATGGATACCCCTGCAGTGCTGGTCCGGACCAGCACTGGGATGGTCTGGTGACCGGCGCGGCGCGACGAGGTGGCCGTCTCCTCGACGACCTCAGACGGGAGCGGCCACCCAGGCGGTGATGGCGTCAGCTAGCGCCCGTGCCAAGTCGCCGCTTCGCTGGACGACGAGCGGCGTGGGGCCCACCTCACAGACCACCGCTGGCATTCGGGTCTCGCGCAACACAGGCAGGGACATGCCTCTCGGACCCGAGGCGGGTACGCCGAGCGCAGCGGCCGCCAGCCCTTGGACCAGCTCGGCGAGACGGCGGCCACCAGGAGATTCGTAGGAGTAGCCGGAGTAGAACGAGCAGGAGCAGCGCGCTTCGACGGGTTCGAGGTGGAGGCCCAGGAAGACCTCCACAGCGGCTTGGTTCGCCATCGCCGCCTGGGCAGAGCCGTTCGGGTGCAGGATCGGGATCACACGGGCGCCCCCGGCGACCAGCTGGCGGCATACCGCGCTCGCCAGCGCGTCGAGACCGCCGGACTCCGCTACGGCGATGCGTCGGTCGAGGAACGTCCTCGGGGCTCGCAGGAGCCGCTCGCGATCGCGCACCGCCGATCCGAGTGCCGGTTCGGGGTGCCGAGGCATGACGCGGCTCACCTCCAAGACGGTGGACGGCCCTACGATGCCGTCGGCAGGCAGCCCCATGTTGCGCTGGAACTCGGCGACGGCGCCAGCGGTGTGTCGCCCGAAGATCCCGTCGACCCGGCCAGTGTCGAAGCCGAGCGCCGACAGCCGGCGCTGGAGCTCGGCGACGTCGTCACCGCGGTACATCGGCTGGCGCAGGTACAGCGAGCGGGCGCCGAGCTCGAAGCCGGCCTCCACCAGCGCCTCCCAGGTCTCCGGTCCGCAGATCCCGTCCACACGCAGACCGCGCCGGTGCTGGAAAGCCTCGACGGCGGCTCGGGTGCCGAGACCGAAATGCCCGGTCTCGTCGGGCACCACCGGCAACTTCGCCGAGCACAGCCGCTGCTGCAGGTCGACGACCGCCTCGCCGGTCGCGCCGAGCTGCAGGGGCAGCCCACTAGGTGGCTGGCGCGGGTCGTGGGTCCCCTGGGGCACAGGCGTCCCCGCGGGCACCGGGTCGCTACGGGCGGTGCCCGCGGGGACGCCAGGTTCTACAAGTACGCGGCGATCTCCTGGAGGAGCTGGGCTTTGCCCCGGGCGCCGACGATCCGGGCCTGGAGCTCCCCGTCCTTGAACAGCAGCAACGTCGGGATGCTCATCACCTCGAACCTGCGGGTGACGTCCAGGTTCTCGTCGATGTTCAGCTTGGCGATCTGGATCTTGCCGTCCTGCTCGGCGGCGATCTCCTCGAGCACCGGGGCGATCATCTTGCACGGGCCGCACCACTCTGCCCAGAAGTCGACGAGCACCGGCACGTCGGCAGCGGTGACATGCTCGTCAAAGGTGGCGTCGCTCAGCGCCGGGATGCTCTGGCTCACGGAATTGCCCTCCTCGATCGTCGGCGCCGACACGACGCACGCCCACTTCCAACCCCAGAGCCGGCGACGGCATTCCGCCGCAGGTGCCCCGGGGGGAGCGTGCCTCCGGGGAGCTCACCGCCCTCGAGACTCGAGCCAGCGCTCGACGTCGATGGCCGCCATGCACCCCGACCCGGCGGCAGTGACCGCCTGGCGGTAGACCGAGTCCTGGACGTCGCCGCAGACGAACACCCCGGGCACCGACGACCGGCTCCCCTCGAAGGTGCGGATGTAGCCGTTGTCGGCCATGGCGAGCTGGCCGTCGAACAGGGCGGTGTTGGGCCGGTGCCCGATGGCCACGAACACCCCGGCCACGTCCAAGATCCGGGTCTCACCGCTGCTCACGTCGTGCACCGCGAGCCCGCGCACCGAGCTGTCACCGAGCACCTCGTCGACGACCGCGTCCCACTCGAACACGATCCGGTCGCTGGCGAAGGCACGGTCCTGCATGATCTTCGACGCCCGAAGCTCCTTGCGCCGGTGGACGACGGTGACCTGGCTGGCGAAGCGGGTCAGGAACAGGGCCTCTTCGAGGGCGGAGTCGCCACCACCGACCACGGCGACGGGCTTGTCCCGGAAGAAGAACCCGTCGCAGGTGGCGCAGGTGGAGACGCCGTGGCCGAGCAGCCGGTCCTCGCCGGGGACCCCCAGCATCAGGGCCTGGGCCCCGGTGGCCACGATGATCGACTGAGCCGATACCGCGGGTTGGTCCGCGCCGCCCGCCGTCGTCCATACCTCGAACGGCTCCTTGGACAGATCCACCCGGGTCGCCCGGGTGGTGACCAGGTCAGCCCCGAAGCGAGCGGCCTGGTCCCTGAAGCGCGCCATGAGCTCGGGCCCGAGGATGCCGTCGACGAACCCGGGGTAATTCTCGATCTCGGTGGTGAGCATCAGCTGGCCGCCGGGCTGGTCGCTGGTCGACGAGGGCTCTCCTTCCAGCACCATCGGCGCCAGGCGAGCTCGCGCGCTGTAGATGGCGGCAGTGAGCCCGGCGGGACCCGACCCGATCACCACCACGTCACGTTCCTCGGTCATCGTGCCTCCTCAGCTGTCACCCGCCGACGCGACATCACGCCTCCTGGGCAGGTCGCCGCTTGCGCCATGCCAGGGCTCCGGCTGCGCACAGCACCAGCCCGATCAGCGCGTCCGACGCCCACACCCGGTTGCCGAAGGCGTACACGTCGAGGAGGCGGACCAGCCCGACGGAGAGCACCACGCCCACCACGCACAGCATCGTCAGCACCACTATCCCGTAGACGACCCCCCGGGCCACGAGCAACAGCGGCCGGATGGCTCGGTCGTGGACCAGGTCGACGACCGACTCGACGGTATCGGCCGCCCGGCTGGCGAAGTCGCCACCGGCTGGGCGCAGGTCGGTCGGTGGTGTGCCCGCTTCGGTACGCGGCTCCATCGGACCGAGACTAGCTGCTGGGCGTGGCCGTCCTACCGGCGGACGGCCTGCACCAGGCACAGGCCGACCGTTCCCGGCCCGGCGTGGGTGCCCACCACCGGACCCAGCTCGCCGACCACCAGGTCGTGGTGGCAGGTGACGGCCCGCACCGCCTGGAGCAACCCGTCGATGTCGTCGGCCAGAGCGCTCACCACCGCCACCCGCTCGAGCGGGCCGAGCTCGGCGGCCTTGTGCGCCGCATACTCGAGCGACCGGCCCCGGGTCCGCTGCTTGGACTCCACTGCGACCACCCCGTCGCGGACCTCGACGACCGGCTTGATCGAGAGCATCGACCCGAGCAGCCGCGCAGCGCCGCCGATCCGGCCACCGCGGTGCAAGAAGTCCAGGGTGTCGAGGATGCCGTAGACGTGCGTCCGCTGCTTCATCTCCTCGAGCGCGCCGACGATGGTGTCGAGGGGCTGGCCGTCGCCGGCCATGTCGGCCGCGGCCAGGGCCAGGAGGCCGGTGCCCATGGTCAAGGTGCGCGAGTCGACCACCGCCACCGGCACGCTGTGGCGGGTGGCCGCCGCCGCGGTGGTCGCCGACTGGTAGGTAGCCGACACCCCCGCGGACAAGGTGATGCACAGCACGCCGTCGGCGCCGGCCGCCGCGGCTTCGAGGAAGGCTTGCTCGAAGGCGCCTGGAGCGGGGGCGGCAGTCTCAGGAAGCGGTCCCCCGCTCACCACCCGGTCCCAGAACGCTTTGGCGGGCAGCTCTACCCGGTCGACGAGCTCTTCGTCGCCGAAGCGGATGGTGAGCGGGACGACCCCGATGCCGTAGGCGTCCGCCAGCTCCGCGGGGAGGTCGCTGGCACTGTCGGTGACCACGTGGATGCCAGCCATCGGATCCTTCCTGTCGGTGGGCAGCGCTCTGTCCGCCTCGGCACATCGGCGGCCAGGCGCCTCAGGGGAGGATTCTGCCACGCGGTGGATCCGGAGGAGCAGACGGCGGCCGTTGGTGCCGACGCGCCAGCGCGGCGGCCAGGCCCATGATGGCCAGGTAGCCGATCGCGCCGGCGATCGCGCCGACGAGGACCCGCACCAAGAGCCCCGGCCCAGAGGTGCTGGCCGTCACGTTCACCCCGGCGGCGGCCGCCAGCACCAGCACCGCGCTGGCCACCACGATCCGGCGCAGGGGGCCGGTGACCAGATCCGCAGCCAGACCGTGGACCTGCTGGCGGACGCGTCCCAAAGCAGCGATGGCGGCCACGGTGTAGGCGGCGGCGATCGACGCGGCGATCCCCCGGACCCCCAAGGGGTGGTACAGCGCCAAAGCCAGCACGATGTTGACGGTGTTCTCCAAGGCGTAGAGCCAGAAGGCGGAGCGCATGTCCTGGATGGCCTGCAGCACGCCGATGGCGTAGAGGAAGACGCAGAACCCAGGCAGCCCCAGTGCCAGCACCGCCAGGGCCTGGGCCGTGGCCGCCGAGCCGGCCTGGCCGGTGAGATGGCCGAGGAGCGACACCCCGGGCTCGGCGAGCACCACCAGTGCCGCCGCCGAGGGGACGATCACAGCCAAGACCGCCCGGAGCCCGCCCGCCAAACGCCGCCGGAAGCCGTCGAGGTCGCCCAAGGTCCAGCGCTCAGCCAGCTCGGGCGCGGTGACAGTGATCACCGACACGGCGACGACCCCGTAGGGAAGCTGGAAGAACTGCCAGCTGTAGGTGTAGGCCGACACGGCACGGGGGCCGATGGCCTCCGACAGGGCGAGGACCACGGTGAGCGCCACCTGGTTCGCGAGCACCAGCCCGAAGGTCCACCCCGAGAGCCGCACCACGGTCCGCACCGCCTCGTGGCGCAGCCGCGGGCGCCACCGCAGGTGCAGCTCGGCCCGGCGCAGGGCGGGGACGAGCGCGACGGCCTGGGCCACCACGCCGAAGGTGGTCCCCACGCCGAGCAGCAGCAGCCATCCCCGCTCCGCGACCAGGGCGGCTGCACCACCTGGCGCGCCGACCAGCGCCGGGCCGACG
The DNA here is from genome assembly GCA_021819525.1 of Actinomycetes bacterium. Lineage (GTDB taxonomy): Bacteria > Actinomycetota > Acidimicrobiia > Acidimicrobiales > UBA8190 > JAKAQW01. Next base: position 12,196 of record JAKAQW010000071.1, on the reverse strand, counting down.
AGCTGGCGGAAGACCACCATCACCACGATGAGGACCACGTTGTTCACGATGGGGACGAACATGGGCGCGGCGAAGCGTCGCCGTGCGTTCAGCACCGCTGTGCCCAGCGCCACGAGCCCGTAGCAGGTGAGCTGGGGCACGAACAAGATCAGCAGGTCGGTCGCCAGACGGCGGTCGGCGCCGCTGCTGTGCCCGTGGTTGAGGCCGGTCAGCACGTCGACCACCACGGGTGCGGCCACCAGGAACGCCACCGAAGCCAGCGCGATGACGACGACCGCCACGCTCACCACTGCCGAGATGGCCTCCCAGGCCTCCTCCTCGGTCCGGCTCGCCAGGCGCTGCACGAACACCGGCACGAACGTCGCCGAGAGCACCCCGCCGAGCAGCAGGTCGACCACCATGTTCGGGATGGTGTTGGCCAGGTTGTAGTCGCCCGACACACCGGCGAAGCCCAAGGCGTACACCGTGGCCACGGTGCGCAGCAGCCCGGTGGCTCTCGACAGCAAGGTGCCGATGGCCATCACGCCGGTGTCGCGGACCAGTCCCCGCTGCGGGGACTGCTGCGGGGCTGGCGGGGCGGGGCTGGCCGGTGGGCCCGCCAGGGGCCGACCGGGCACACCCGGGGGGCCCGGAGCCGCCGGCGCGGGTGGTCCCGGCGAGCCCGGCGAGCCCGGCGGCTCCACGGTGCTCACGGCCGGGGCACGCCGTCACCCGACGCCGGTGAGCGCTCCGGCGTGCCACGGTCAGCTCGCCGGCTCCCAGGCGCAGAGCCCGACGGTGCACCGGCCGATGCCGCAGAGCCCGACGGTGCGCCGGCCGATGCCGGGCTCGGGTCCGGGGCCGGCTCGCTCCGGGGGATCGACGACGACGGCTTGCGGCGGCGGGCATGGCGCGCCCGTCGTCGCGCCCGGCGGTGGGTGCGGATCCACCAGGCCACCAGGACGACGAGGGCTGCTGCCGACAAGGCGACGGCCTCGATCGACGTGGACAGCGATCGGACGGTGATCTGGGCATGGGCCAGGACCAGGTGCCCGTCGGGCGCCTCGAGCGCCACGGTCATACGGAAGTCACCGCTGATCCTGGCCCGCATGGCCACGTAGACGGCGTCGGTGGTCTTGTCGAGGTTGACCGGGCACGAGACGCCGGAGAACCCGGCCGGGACCGGGTCGATGCCCCGGCACGAGCCTGACGGCGAGAACAGCAGCTTGTCGCTCGACACGGTCAACACACCGCTCACGGGGAAGCCGGTGCCGTTGCTCAGTGTCACCGGTACTCGCAACACCGAGCTCGACGTGAGACGGACCAGCGTGTTGGGGATGGTGACCCTCACCAGCTGGCGGTTGAGCGCGCCCTCCATCTGCGTCGCCGCCTGGCGCTGCTCGACGGGGCGCAGCACGCTCGACTCGGCTCGCAGCAGCTCGGCACCCAACTGGGCCACCACCCGCCGGCCGCCGGAGGTGGCGTCGACTGCACCGGCGTACGCAGCCAGGCGTGCGTGGGCCTCGCGCAGCATCCTCGCCGGGAGCCCGCTGGCCGACGAAGCGCCCACGAGGCGCCGGGTGGCTGGCTGGTGGTTGGCGCCGACGGGGATCTGGGCGAAGTACTGGCTCAAGGTGACCGGCTCGACGACCGGGTCACTGGCCATGCCGCGGAGCACGTCGGCGAGCTCTGTGGGCGACACGGCGGCGGCGGAGGGGACGTCGAGGACCACGCCGCGGGCCTGGCGCGGGGTCGGCGCCTCGTAGTACGTGAGCGACAGGTCGGCGACGAGGTTGTGCGCACTGAGGCTCGGATCCCGAGTCGGCGCGGCCAGCTCCTGGTCCAGTTGGGTGTCGGACTCGGCCGCCTCCACCGTGGTCCCGCCGGCGCTCGTGACCGAGAACGGCGCGGTGCACGTGACGGTGCAGGCACCGCCGCTCACCGAGCTGGCCGGCACCACCAGCTCGCGGACCGGGTCGCAGGCGGCCGCGCCGAGCACCGACGCGGCCGCGGGGTCCAAGCCGGTGGCGGTCACCCAGATGCCGGTGGTCGGCTGCCAGGGGGCCAGCACGGCGCAGGACTCGGCGACCTGGTGGACCAGGTCGCCGCTGAGCCCGGCACCGACGAGGGCGTCGGCGTCCACCGGCACGTAGCTCCGGGCGAGATCCTGGTGGGCGGGGTCGGTCATGGCGCCGACCATGTCCGCTGCCACCTGGCGGTCTCGGGCGCTGCTCGCGGCGGAGAGCTCGGCCAGCCCGGCCGCCTCGGGCACGACGGTGAGGGGCAGCGTCCGTGCCGCTTCGAGCGCGCCGGCGACACGGCCGAGCTCGGTGACCGCGCCCGGAGCTGTCCTGGTGGCCGTGCTCGCGAGCACCAGCGGCACCACCAGAGCTACCCGCAGCGGGCTCGTGGCCCGCAACGCGCTGGTAGACGGGTAGGCGTAGACCAGCTCGGTGGTGAGCCGGGTGCTCGCGCCGCCGGGCGTGGTCAGCTCGATCTGGACCGGGTAGACCCCGCCGCAGCCGCCGGGGGGGCCGCTGTCACAGCTGAGGGGGGCGGGCCCGAGCGGCGCCCCGGCGGCGCCCGAGGCGCTCGCGCTCGACCCGGTGCTGTCCGGCGTCTGCAACGCCAGCGACAGCTGGAACTGGTCGGGTGCCGGCGAGCGGAAGCTCCCGAGCGGCCTGGCCGGCGACTGGTAGGTGGCGACACCGGTCGCGTTGCCTGCGATGGTCTGGGCCAGCGCCGAGCGGGTGTGCAGGCGCGAGAAGACCGTCACCCTCACGTCGCCGGCGGTGCCACGGATGCCGCTCACCGACAGGGTCACCGAGAAGTCCTGCCCCGGCCCTACCGTCCACGGCTGGTGCACCAGGTGCAGCGACGGAGCGCTGTCGGCCGTCGTGGAGGTGACCGGCGCAGCAGACGCCGTCATGGAGGTGGGCGCGCGGCGGGCCGTCGTGGAGGTGGGCGCACCAGACGCCGACGTGGAGGTGGGCGCGCCGCGGGCCGACGTGGAGGTGGGCGCGCCGCGGGCCGACGTGGAGGTGGGCGCACCAGACGCCGACGTGGAGGTGACCGGGGTGGAGATGGGCGATGCCCCACGGCCCGCCGGTCTCGCCTGCGGCGCCGCCCGCCCGATGACGGCGCTCGCCGGTGTGGCGCCGAACAGCGCTGTACCAGCCACGACGACGAGACCGGCAGCGAGCCGGCCGGCGGTCACTACGGCGTCGCAGAGCCACCCGTCGCGCCGGCGCGCCCCACGGGGAGCAAGCGGACCAACGGCAAGGGAGGCATGGTCGGCACGATCGTCGGAGGCGCTCCTCGCCCGGATCCGTTCCACGTCGTCGCGGGAGCCTATCTGCCCCGGTGGGCACCGACGAAGCGTCCGAGGCCGCCCGCCGGGGCACTACCCTCGGTCGCTGGTGGTACCCGAACGTGTGATGAGGCTCATGGAGGAGACAGCGCCGCTGGCCGAGCGCTTCGCGGCCGCTGGGCACCAGCTCTACCTGGTGGGCGGCTCGGTCCGCGACGTCCTTCTGGCCACCACGCCCGCTGCGCAGGGCGACTTGGATCTCACCACCGACGCCCGGCCCGACGAGATCGAACAGCTGGTGACCGGGTGGGCCCAAGGAGTCTGGTCGCCGGGCAAGGCGTGGGGCACCATCGGCTGCCGGTTTCGCGGCCGCCAGTTCGAGATCACCACGCACCGAGCCGAGGCGTACCGGCCCGACTCCCGCAAACCCGAGGTGCGCTTCGGCGACGACGTCGAGGTGGATCTGTCCCGGCGCGACTTCACGGTCAATGCCATGGCGCTGCGCCTCACCGGCGCCGGCGCGCGCCCCGCGACGGTGCCGGAGCTGCTCGACCCCTACGGGGGGCTGGCCGACCTGGCCGCCAAGCGCCTGCGCACGCCGCTTCGTCCCGAGACCTCGTTCTCCGACGACCCGCTCCGGATGATGCGCGCCGCCCGCTTCATTGCCGGCTTGGATCTCCACCCCGACGCGGCGTTGGTGCGCGCGGTGCGGGCCATGAGCGAGCGCCTCGCCATCGTGTCGGTCGAGCGAGTGCGCGACGAGCTGGACAAATTGCTGGTGGTGGCCGAGCCCTCCCCAGGGCTGGCCTTCTTGGTGCACACCGGCCTCTGCGACCAGTTCCTGCCGGAGCTGCCCGCCCTGGCGGTGGAGCAAGACCCGGTGCACCGTCACAAAGACGTCCTCGCCCACACCCTGGCCGTGGTGGACAAGACGCGCCCGGAGCGCCTCTTGCGCCTGGCGGCGCTGCTGCACGACATCGGCAAGCCTCGGACCCGGGCGTACGGCCCCGAGGGGGTGAGCTTCCACCATCACGAGGTGGTCGGCGCCCGCATGGCCCGCGACCGGATGCGAGCGCTGCGCTACGCGAACGACGACACCGAGGTGGTCACCCGCCTGGTGGAGCTGCACCTGCGGTTCCACACCTATCGCCTGGGATGGACCGACAAGGCGGTCCGTCGCTACGTGCGAGACGCCGGGGGGCTGCTGGGCCAGCTGAACGAGCTGACCCGCTGCGACTGCACCACCCGGAACGCAGCCAAGGCACGAGCCCTGGCCCGCAGGATGGACGAGCTCGAACGGCGCATCGACGAGCTGCGGGCCAAGGAGGAGATCGACGCCATCCGCCCCGATCTCGACGGCCGCCAGGTCATGGACCGCCTCGGCGTCCCACCGGGACCGGTGGTCGGTCGGGCGCTCGAGATGCTGCTCGAGCTGCGCCTGGAGGAAGGGCCCTTGGGTGAAGAGGAAGCCGGTCGGCGCCTCGACGCCTGGTGGGCATCGGAGCAGGCTGGCGTAGGGTCTCGTCACGCACCGTGATCGGTGGGCTTGACGCCGCCGGTAGACTGGACCCACGAAGACAAGGCAAGGAGCGTCGGAGTCGCTGCTGTCGCAGCACACCCGAGCCGGTGGTGGCGTTCGGGTGGTGGGCGCGGCAGGAGCTGCACCATCACTCCCGCGACGCGGTCGGACGGGCTGCGGTCGCGGTGGGTGCGCATCGGCACGGGGGAGCCGGGGTACCCGGGTACCCACGACCGCCGGGCCTGCAGGTGGCATGCCGCGGTGGCTCCCACCGGTAGCTGCTGCGAGCGGGAGCCCGACAGCACGAGCTCCGGTGCAGGTGGCCGTCGTGACGCACAGCGCCGGACGGCACGGACGATGACGAAGGGTTGACGACGGTGGCCAAGGAGCGCGTGGAGCGGGACGAAGAGGACCTCGTCCGGCTCTACCTCACCGACATCGGGCAGTACCCCCTGTTGACCAAAGACGACGAGGTTCGCTTGGCCCAGGCCATCGAAGCCGGCCGCGAGGCGGAGATCGAGGTCACCACGAGGGCCAAGGAGCTGACGGCCGCCAAGCGCCGGGAGCTGAAGCGCAAGGTGATCGGCGGTGAGCAGGCCCAGCAGACCTTCGTGCAGTCCAACTTGCGGCTGGTGGTGTCCATCGCGAAGAAGTACCAGGCGTCGGGGCTGCCCCTGCTGGATCTGATCCAGGAAGGGAACCTCGGCCTGATGCACGCCGTGGAGAAATTCGACTGGCGCAAGGGCTTCAAGTTCTCCACCTACGCCACCTGGTGGATCCGCCAGGCCATCACCCGCGGTATCGCGAACACCGGGCGGACCATCCGCCTGCCGGTCCACGCCGGCGACACCTTGGCTCGGGTGCAGAAGGCGCAGGCCCGCCTCGAGCTGAAGCTCGGTCGACCTGCCACCTTGGCCGAGCTCGGCGTCGAGGTGGAGATGCCCGAGGACAAGCTGATCGAGGCGCTGCGGTTCCGGGCCGAGCCCCTGTCGCTCTCCGAGCCGCTGCGCGAGGACGGCGACGCCGAGCTCGGTGACGTGGTCGAGGACCGCTCCGCGGAGTCCCCCTTCGAGATGGCCGCCACCTCGTTGCTCCCCGACGAGATCGAGCGGCTGCTGTCACCGCTCGACGAACGCGAGCGCGAGATCCTCCGACTGCGCTTCGGGTTGGACCGTGGCGAGCCCCGCACCCTCGAAGAGGTCGGGGAGCACTTCAATTTGACCCGTGAGCGGATCCGCCAGATCGAGGCTCGGGCCATGTCCAAGCTCCGCCATCCCTCCTCGGACACCGGCGCCCGGGACCTGCTCACCGTCTGACGCAGATCTGGCCGGCAGGCGCCGGCGGCGGCAGACCGTTTAGGATCGCGGTCCATGAAGAAGCTCATCGTCCTCGGTGCCCTGCTCGCTCTCGGTCTGGTGGCCGCTCGCCGCCTGCGCGCCGCCTGATCCACCGGTCTCGCTCGCTCTCGGTCTGGTGGCCGCGGCGCCCGGGGCTCGGGCGCGCCCTTGCACCGGGCACGGTCGATCGATCCACCACGTGGTGGCGACAGAGGCGGCTGCCGGCGCGCCCCGACGCACGCCCCGAACGGTCTCGCGCGAGTGGTTCGCCACAGCGGCCCACGCCGTGGGCCAGCCGGCCTCGAACCGCTGCGCCGCGGCCGCCCTTTCTTCGATCAGCGTGGGTCCCACGGAGCGCGTTCACCCAGCTAGCAGGGGAAGTACGTCCTCAGAGAGCCCATTCCAGCTGAAGGGGCGCGGCCGCTCAGCGCCGGTCGGCGAGACGGGTCGAACTTCGCTGGGTGTAGCGCCACAGCGCGAACCCTGCCCCCGTCGCCGCCACGACGGAGCCGGCGACCGCGGCTGACACACCTGCTGGCGGCATCCGGTCGCGCAGGCGCACCGGCCGGACGAACTGGGTGATGGGCCAGCCACGCTCGCGGGCGAAGCGGGCCAGGACCCGGTCGGGGTTCACGGCTACGGGGTGGCCGACCACCTCCAGCATGGGCAGGTCGGTGTACGAGTCGCTGTAGGCGTACGAGCGGGCCAGGTCGATCTGCGAGCCCCGAGCCAGGTCGCGGATGGCCTGCGCTTTGTAGGGGCCGTAGCAGTAGAAGGCCATCCCGCCGGTGTAGCGGTTGTCCGCGTCGACCAACGCCTCGCTGGCCATCGCCCCGTCGACACCGAGGTACTCCGCCAGCGGCTCGACGATCTCCGCGGGGGAGGCCGAGATCAGGTAGACCCGCCGACCCGCCGCCTGGTGCTGCTCGATCAGATCCAGCGCCTCGGCGTAGATGATGGGCTCGACCACCGCGTCGAGGGTCTCGCGCACGATGCGCGAGACCTCGTCGCGATCCCAGCCCCTCGCCAGCGCCAGCACCGACTCGCGGATGCGGTCGAGCTTGTCCTCGCTCGCCCCGAGGTGCATGTACACGAATTGGGTGACCAACGCCCTGGCCACCGTGGATCGCGAGACCAACCCACCGCGGTACAACGGGCGACCGAAGGCGGCGATCGACGCTCGGGCGATCACCGTCTTGTCGAGGTCGAAGAAGGCGGCCTCCACGCTGCGAGCGTAGCGGGCCCCGGCCACCACCGCGGAGCACGGGCATGAGCCGGGAAGAAGGCAGGTGCCTGGCCATCGTGAGCCCGGCCCCCGAGCCGATCGGCGGCCCCGGCGACGGCGGCGACGAGCGCCGCGGCTGGACCAGCCGCCGCCGCGGGGCGACGGGTGCCGCTCACAGGTGGCGCGCGAGCGGTGGGAGATGGTTGTGCTGGGGTGGCGGAGTCGGTATGGTCTGCCACCGGTCGACCCCCGGGCTCGGGCCCGCCGGCGCTCGCGGCCTCGACGGGTCGGCCCAGGCCGGCCGGCGCAGCCCGCCGGCTACTGTTCACTGTCTGTCGTTGCCACCGAGGTCTGTTGTTGCCACCGAGCGCTTGGCCCGCTGCGGCGGGTACCGAGAGGAGCAGCCCGCCATGACGCACCTGTTCGCCGCCGCCCAAGGGGGGTACCAGGGCTTCGTCTTGACCGGAGCGGAACGCGCCTGGCTGGTGGTCGCCCTGGTCGCAGCCGCGTTCGGCATCCTGGTCGGCTTCGCGCTCATGCGCGGGGTGCTGCGCGCGGACCAAGGCACCCAGAAGATGCGCGACATCGCCCGGGCGATCCAAGAAGGCGCCCAAGCCTTCCTGGCCCGCCAGTTCAAGGCCATCGGCATCATCGTGGTGCCCCTGGCGGTGCTCATCTTCTTCACGGCCACGAAAGTGGTGCGCTCGAACGGCTCGATCGCCTTGTCGTTCCCCGAAGCCGGTGCCTTCCGGGTGCTGTGCTTCTTGTTCGGGGCGTCACTGTCGGGGCTGACCGGCTTCATCGGCATGAGCCTGGCGGTACGGGGCAACGTGCGCACCGCCTCGGCCGCCCGGGGCGGGAAGATGCCCGGCGCGCTCAAGGTGGCGTTCCGCACCGGGGCCGTGACCGGCATGCTCTGCGTGGGCCTCGGCCTGCTCGGGGCGACGGTCATCGTCTTCACCTTCCAGAACACCGCCACCTCGGTGCTGGTCGGCTTCGCGTTCGGGGCCTCGCTGCTGGCGCTGTTCATGCGGGTCGGCGGTGGCATCTTCACCAAGGCCGCCGACGTCGGCGCGGATCTGGTGGGCAAGGTCGAAGCCGGCATCCCCGAGGACGACCCCCGCAACGCGGCCACCATCGCCGACAACGTCGGGGACAACGTCGGGGACTGCGCCGGGATGGCCGCGGACCTCTTCGAGTCCTACGTCATCACCATCATCGCGGCGATCATTTTGGGCTACTCCGCCTTCCACTCCGTGGGGGGCACCCTCGGGGCGCACGCGGTGCGGGCGGTGATCTTCCCCCTCGTCATCCCCGCGTTCGGCATCGTGGCCTCGGCCATCGGCGTGATGGCGGTGCGGGCCCGGGCCAGGGACCGCACCGCCATGTCGGCGGTGAACCGGGGGTTCTGGCTGGCCGAGGTGCTCACCGTGGCGGCCGCGGGGCTCGTGTCGCACTTCTACCTGCACTACATGACCGCCTTCTACGCCGTGCTCGCCGGGGTGGTCCTGGCGCTGGTGGCGAGCCTGCTCACCGAGCACTTCACCTCCACCGAGCGCAGCCCGGTGCGCGAGATCGCCGACTCGGCGCGCACCGGGCCGGCCACGCTCACCTTGGCCGGGATCTCCATCGGGCTCGAGTCCTCGGTGTGGGCGATCCTCGCCATCGCCATCGCCATCGCGGTGGCGGTCGGCCTGGGCGGGGGGAACGTGGAGCTGGCGCTGTACCTGGTGTCGCTCACCGGCATCGGCCTGCTCGCCACGGCGGGCATGGTGGTCTCCGAGGACAGCTTCGGCCCCGTGTCGGACAACGCGGCGGGGGTGGCGGAGATGTCCGGCGAGTTCACCGGCGAGGCAGAGCGGGTCATGGTGTCGCTCGACGCGGTGGGCAACACCACCAAGGCCATCACCAAAGGGGTGGCCATCGGCTCGGCGGTGATCGCCTCGGTGTCGCTGTTCGCCGCCTTCATCGAGACGGTCGGCTCCCAGCTGCACCTCCCGACCACAGGGCTGTTCTCCAACCCGCTCACCCAGCTGAACGTCTCGAACCCGACGGTCTTCATCGGGCTGCTCATCGGCGGCTCGGTGACCTTCATGTTCGCATCGCTGGCCATCCGGGCGGTCGGCCGCTCGGCGGGCACCGTCGTGAAAGAGGTCCGCCGCCAGTTCCGAGAGCACCCCGGGATCATGGACTACACCGAGAAGCCCGAGTACGGCCGGGTCATCGCCATCTGCACCGCAGGCGCCCAGAGAGAGCTGGCCACCCCCGCGCTGCTGGCCATCTTGTCCCCGGTCATCGTCGGCTTCGGCATCAACTACCTCGCCCTCGGCGCCTTTCTCGCAGCGGTGATCCTCTCGGGGCAGCTCATGGCGAATTTCTTGTCGAACTCCGGCGGGGCGTGGGACAACGCGAAGAAGTACATCGAGGACGGCCATCACGGCGGCAAGGGCTCCGACGCGCACAAGGCGGCGGTCATCGGCGACACCATCGGCGACCCGTTCAAAGACACCGCCGGCCCGGCGCTCAACCCCATGCTGAAGGTCATCAACCTGGTGTCGCTGCTGATCCTGCCCGCGGTCATCACCTTGCGCCACAACGACGCGCGCTACGCGATCGCCGGGGTCGCGCTGGTGGTGCTGCTCGGGGCCATCGCCTTCTCCAAGCGCAAGACCGAAGGCTTCGGCGAGGAGAGCCCCGAGCCCGCCGAGCTCGGGGCGCTCGACCCCACCCCGGTGGTGGCCGAAGCCTGAGCCAGCTGCTGGCGCCGGCCACCGACGCCGAGCCGCCGGGGTCGCCTGGTGCGCTCCTCACCCAGGGACGCCACCACGACAGCCGCGGCCGGGTTGACACGGCGCCGGCCAGCCTTCAGGCTCGTCGACGATCATGGCACCGCGCACCTCGACCCCCGACCGCCCAGGCACCACCACGACGCGCCAGCGCGACGCAGGCGCGCGCCGCCCCGGCGGCGGTGGCCGACCGCTGGTCATCGTGGAGTCCCCGGCCAAGGCCCGCACCATCGGGGCCATGCTCGGCGACGACTTCGTGGTGGAGTCCTCCGTCGGCCACATCCGGGACCTGCCCCGGAGCGCGGAGGAGATCCCCGCCGCCTACAAGGCCGAGGGCTGGGCCCGCCTCGGGGTCGACGTCGACAACGGCTTCAAGGCGCTGTACGTGGTGGCAGCGGAGAAGAAGCAGGTGGTGGCCAAGCTCGCCCAGCTGGTCCGCCAGGCGAGCGAGGTCTACCTCGCCACCGACGAGGACCGCGAGGGGGAGTCCATCGCCTGGCACCTAGCCGAGGTGCTCGCCCCCCAGGTGCCCGTCAAGCGCATGGTGTTCCACGAGATCACCCCGGCGGCGATCCACCGGGCGGTCGACGAGTGGCGGGAGCTGGACCGGCGCCTGGTAGACGCCCAAGAGGCCCGCCGGATCCTCGACCGGCTGTACGGCTACGAGGTGTCCCCCGTGCTGTGGCGAAAGGTGATGCCGCGGCTGTCCGCCGGACGGGTGCAGAGCGTGGCCACCCGGATGGTCGTCGAGCGGGAGCGGGCGCGCATGCGCTTTCGCCCAGCGAGCTGGTGGGACGTGGAGGCCACCGTCGACCCCTCTGGCGTCGAGCCCGGCGCCGGCACCTTCAGCGCCACCTTGGTAGCTCTCGACGGCATCCCGGTGGCCACGGGCCGGGACTTCGCCGAGGACGCCACGGTGTCGGCCAAGGGCCCCGTGGCCCACCTCGACGAGGCCGCCGCCACCGCGCTGGCCGAAGGGCTTCGCGGCCGGCCGCTCGTGGTGCGCTCGGTGACCGAGCGGCCGCTGCGACGGAGCCCCGCACCACCGTTCATGACCTCCACCTTGCAGCAAGAAGCGGGCCGGAAGCTGCGCTTCGGCGCCCAGCGGGCCATGCAGGTCGCCCAGCGGCTCTACGAGCAGGGCTGGATCACCTACATGCGCACCGACTCGACCACCTTGTCCGACGAGGCGCTGGCCGCTGCGCGTGCCCAGGCCGCCGAGCTCTACGGGGCGGACCACGTGCCCGCGCAGCCCCGGCGCTACGAGCGCAAGGTGAAGAACGCCCAGGAGGCCCACGAAGCCATCCGGCCCGCCGGGGACAGCTTCCGCACCCCCGAGCAGGCCGCCCGGGTGCTCTCGGGCGACGAGCTGCGCCTCTACGAGCTGGTGTGGAAGCGGACGGTGGCCTCCCAGATGGCCGACGCCACCGGCACCACCGCCCAGCTGCGCCTGGTCGGCACCCCGGCGCAGGGCCACCACCGCGAAGCCGAGCTGGCGGCCAGTGGCACCGTCATCACCTTCCCCGGCTTCCTGCGGGCGTACGTGGAAGGCTCCGACGACCCAGACGCCGAGCTCTCCGAACGCGAGGTGCGCCTGCCCCGGCTGGCCGAAGGCGACGTGGTGCGCACCGAGGCGGTCGACGCCCGGGGCCATGTCACCCAGCCCCCCGCCCGCTACACCGAAGCGTCGCTGGTGAAGGCCCTCGAGGAGCTGGGCGTGGGCCGCCCCTCCACCTATGCGAGCATCATCGCCACCATCATCGACCGCGGGTACGTGTGGAAGAAGGGCTCGGCGCTGGTCCCCTCGTTCACCGCGTTCGCCGTGGTCGGCCTGCTCGAGCAGCACTTCGGCGAGCTGGTCGACTACAACTTCACCGCGTCGATGGAAGACGACCTCGACGGCATCGCGTCCGGTGCCCGAGAGGCGCTTCCCTGGCTGACCCGCTTCTACTTCGGCGACGAGGAGGCTCCGGGCGAGCACGCCGGGGGAACGACCGCCGGAGGAACGACCGGCGGGGGAACGACCGGCGGGGGAACGAC
>JAKAQW010000291.1 GCA_021819525.1 Actinomycetes bacterium | reverse complement strand
AACGGTGCGTCGCCGTAGGAGTAGACCCCACCGGTCCCCTGCGCCAGCCAGTAGCCGCGCCCGTCGGGTGTGGCCGCCATGGCCACGAACCTCGAGGTGACCTGTTCGAAGCCGGTGACGGTGAAGGTGGTGGTCGCCGGCGCGCAGCCCGGCGCCGTGGCGGCCGGGGCCGCTCGCAGGGTCCAGGTGCCCGGACCGATCTGTGCGGCCGGACCGATCTGTGTGCCCGGCCCGTTCACTGTGGCGGCTGCCACCGGCGGCACGACGAGAGACGATCCCCACTCCCCGAGCGCAGCGGTCGAGGTGGCCAGGATCACCGCCGGGGTGCCTGCTGTGTGCGACAGGCTGATCGTCATCGAGCCCTGGCACTGCGGCGGCACGCTGCCGGACATCTCGATGTCGGTGCCCACCGGCCCGGATGTCGGCTGCGCGACGATGGTGACCGCCGAGGTAGGCGGCACACCGGCGCCGGCGAGGCCGGGCGCCACGCCTGCTGTGGCCCCGGCGGCCACCAGCCCGAGCGCCACCCCGACGGCCGCTGCGGCTGCGGCTGCGGCTGCCAGGCCGTGGCCTGGGGTCGGACGCCTCCCGTTCCACCGGTGGCGCAGCACCATCGCCCACGTGCACGTCGTGCGTAGCTGGTGGCGGTGTCCCATGGCTCGCTCCTCTGCAGGCTCGCGGTCCTGCTGAGCGTACGCCGTGCGCCACGAGGGCTGTCGCAAGATGCGTTCCGAGCGCGCGACGACCTGGCTCTTGCCCGAGAATCGCCCTTTCCGGGCCAATTCGCGACAGCCCGTACGAGGGCTCACAGCGCGAACGCGAGCTCTGGCGAGAACTCAGCCCCCTGCGCGAACGTACACCTTCAGGTAGCTCGCAGCGCTGCCGCCGGTGGCCGTCACGTTCAGGGCCACTGCGGTCGCGGTCGAGGGAACCGAGCCCACGCCGGCGACAGCCACGTTGATCGACGAGCCGGCGCCAACCGTGGTGAGGCTGCTGTTCGCCGATGGCAGGTTCTCTCCCGCGCACCGGCTCGGCGTCGGCCTCGTGCCGCAGCGGGTGCCGGCCACCCGGGTCGGGGTGATCGCCGTGTAGGGGTCGCCGGTGGTCGAGCCGGCAGTCATGGAGTAGCCCTCGACGTCGATCGCCACGTTCACCGATGCACTCGGCGACGACGGGCCGAAGTACACGTCGACCTCGGGCCAGTCCCCCGTGGGAGCACGGACCGAGCCCACAGGATCCGCCCGCAGCCGCACTCGCCGCGCCGTACCCGCCGCCGGTGAGCCACCTCGCCCTTACGGGCGGGGCTTCCGGGCAGGTGGCGTGAGAAAGAGCAGGTCAAGAGCGGGTGAGGCAGTAGTGCCTCACCCTGATCGGGCAGCATTGGCCCGTGACGTGACCGTGCCGCCGGCACACGCCGGCGATCGGCGGGACGCCGCTAGGCTCGGCTCATGGCCGGGGCCGCATGGGCAGCAATTGCGGTTGCGTTCTTGGCCGTGCTCGGGTTCTGGACCGAGTCGCGTGCTGGTCGCCGGTCACTCGAAGCCAAGATCGACAAGCTGGACACCAAGATCGGCGAGCTGGGTAGGGATCTCAGGGGCGACATCGGACGGCTGGACGCCAGGATCGACGCGCAAGGCGCGGCGCTCGGGGACAGGATCGACGCGCAGGGCGCTGCCCTCGGGGCCAGGCGCGACACCCTCGGGGCCCAGGATCGACGCGCAAGGCGCTGCCCTCGGGGCCAGGATCGACGCGCAGACTGCCAGGATCGACCATCTGAGCGAGCGGGTCGAGGAACACCTGCGGGCACACGCCTAGCCTGCACACCCCGGCGATGACACCGTCTACGGCCACCCTTCGTGGGGCATTGCCCGCAGAAGTTGCCGTTCAGCCTCGGTGGACCAGCTCGACCACCGCCTCGAAGGTTGCCGGCCGCGGTGCGACTGCGACAGACCTCGGCGGATCGTGCCTTCAGCCGGCGAGCACAGCAGAGCCGAGCTGGTCGGCGTGGACGACGAAGTCGTAGCCGCCGGGACCTACCGACCGCTCGAGTGTCCGCAGGACGCGCTGCACGTCGTCGAACGGTCCCGACACGTACACGGGCTTGCCGAAGCGTCCGAAGGTGATCGCGCGCGTGGCGCTCCACTGCCCGAGGTGGCCTTCGCACCGAGCGAAATCCTTTGCCGGCTCGAAGCCCAGTCCCCGGGCGTACTCGACGGCGCCGAAGACCAGGTGGCACGCCAAGTCGATGGGACAGTCAAGCGGCAGCCGGCCATAGCCCCCGAAGACGGATCGCTCGAAGCGGGCCAGGGCGTCTCGAGACATGGTCCGCGGGCCGATGGTCTCTTTCACCCCGAGGCACTGGGTGTCCACGAGGAAGGTGCACACCGAGACCTTTTCGCGGGGCCGTGCCCGGGCGACGAGCACCGTGGCGAGACCGTTCGAGCCGCGCGCCACGCCGTCATCTCGGGGCCACTCGGGGTGGCCGTCGACGAGGAGCTCGTTGTGCCAGTCAGGACTCACCGAGCAGCGCACCAGCTCCCCCACTGCTGCGAGGTCGTCGGCGCCGTCATGGGCAAGGGCGTCGTCTTCGATGGCAACAGCCCGGATGAGCCGACTCACCTCCGAGGGTCGTGCACCGAGGATCCGCGCGATGTCCTTCGGGGAGCGCCCGTCGTGGCGCAGCGCGCGGACCATGTCCAACAAGGCGGTGTCGGAGACGATGCTCTGGGTCATAGGACTATGCGTTACCACGGTGCTCTGGATGAGCGGTGGATACCCTGCTACCAGGGAACAAGCCGTGCTGCCAAGAGAGCCGTGCTGCCAAGGAACAGGCCGGCACGGTCGAGCTCTGCGCCGTGGCTCCTGTGCGCCGAGACGGATCGGGAAGCTCCGCGACCGCTCTCATCGCCCGGACGCGCAGGGAGCCGGAGAGGCTCGCAAGGCGATCGCGCCCCGATCGGCTGGTTGGCGGTCAGACTTCGACGATCCCGACGACGACGTCGAGCTGGCTCTGCCGACGCTCGGGCGCGATCACCCAGATTCATGCCGGGAGGCCCGACACTTTCGCAAAGTTGGCCTCTTTTCTCGGGACGTGGTCCCTCCTTCGCTGGCCCTGCTGACAGCCGCCGATTCAAGGAGGGCACGTGCCCTAAGTGGTGGATCTCGGTGGACTCGAGGCGATGCCCACACCTGAACGCCTTTCTGCGCTCAGCTGTCCGGATTCCTCGGGAACAGGTGGCCGAATTCGCAGGCACGCACACGCGGGGCTCTCGTGCCTTGCCCGGTCATCTGCAGGTGCTCGTCGTGGCTGCAACCCGAGGAACTGAGCTCGTCATGGGGCACGTTCGCCCTCCCCGCTCTGCCGCAGCTTCTCGTGGCCTCGCCCTCTCTGCTGCAGGTTCTTGTGGCCTCGCCCACTCTGCTGCAGGTTCCCCTGCGACCGCCCTCACAGCGGCCTTCTTACGAACATGTGTTTGGTAAAATGAGGCGATGGGCGACACCGACACCGACACCGACACCGGCACCGAGCCCGGGACCGGCACCCACACCCGCACCCGCACCCGCACCCACACCCA
>JAKAQW010000290.1 GCA_021819525.1 Actinomycetes bacterium | reverse complement strand
TGGCAGCGACGAAATCCGCCCCCTTGGCGACAAGGGACTTCGCCATCGCGGTCGCCGCGTACGAGCACGACGAGGACACCATTCCATAGCCCGAGGCCCGGACGATCGACGCCGGGCGGTGGTCGCCGAGCTTGGCCTGCATCGCCTGGCGGGACACGAACGCCTGCACCGCCCCCGACAGACCGAAGCCGAGCACCAACGCCCAGGCGGTCTCCCAGAACATGAAGAACGCCTCCTCGAGTCCTCGGCCGACGTCGCCGAGCGCGGACAGCCCGGTCACCGACAGGAGCTGGTTCAAGTCGGCTTCCGCGGGTGCGGGGAGGCCGGGCGGCGGCGCAGGATCCCGACCAACTCGCGGACGACCCAGCGCAAACGCCCAAGCGGCCCGGTGCCACAGCCGGGGATCTCCTCGGGTCCAGGTAGCGCACACGTCCCTCCGTCTCGGGCGCTCATCGAGGACTCCTCTTGGCTCTTGCTGTCGGCGCTACTCGCCCTGTTGGCGGCGCCAGGGGCTCGGCCTGGTAGCGGAAGTCGGTGAGCGCGGAGCTGTAGGGCAGCGCCTCGAGCAGCTCGGCGATCTTGTCCTGCCCGCTGCCCTGACGGATGGCGTCTGACACGCAGGTCTCGAGGTGGTTGGCCAGCAGCACCCGGTTCGCCTTCTCGAGCGACGCCTGCACCGCCCCCACCTGCTTCATCACCTCAGGGCAGTACTCCTCGCGCTCCACCATGGCGATCACCGCGTCGAGATGCCCGCGCACCGTTTTCAACCGCAGCAGCACGTCGCGCTTGTACCGATCGATCATCTTCCTCACCTCCACCTCTAAGCCTACCCCCCCTGGGGAGGGGTAGAAGATCGGTAGGAGGGGCCAACGACGCATGCGCTGTCGTCGGCCGATCGCCGCGGTCCCGGCCTGGGCCTCCCGCGGCTCTCGGTGCTGATCGATGTGATCAGCGGGTGGTCATTTGGCTTATCCGGCCGGCATGCTCGACGATGCCGCAGTAGCAGGCGGCGCCGGTGAGAAGCTGGTCGGCGCGGTCCTTGAGGGCCACGAGCTCGGCGCGCAGGCGTACCAGCTCGCCGATGCGACGGTCGATGTCGGACAGCTGGGCGTCGAGGACCGACAGCACGTAGCTGCAGGGACGCTCGCCGCGCTCTTTGAACGCCAAGATCTCGCCGATCTCGTCGAGGGAGAGCCCGAGGCGTTGGGCGGTCTTGATGAACGCCAGGCGCGTCTCGTCCTCGGGGCCGTAGTCGCGATATCCCGACGGCAGGCGTTCGGGATCGGGAAGCAGGCCCCGCGCCTCGTAGTAGCGGATGGTCTTCGGGTTCACCCCGAGCCGGGCTGCGAGCTCGCCGATGCGCATCAGGCGACCGGGTCGTAGCCGATCTCGGCCAGCGCCGAGCGCAGGTTGGCCTCGTTGAGCGCCAACTCGTCGTAGCTGATCTTCACCTGGTTGGTCTCGGCGTCAGGGGTGACCCGCAGAACGCCGCTGAGCCGTGACAACGCGGTGGCGATGGTGTGCTCGCAGCTCTCGCAGTGGATCTCTTGCACCGTGATCGTCGTCGTTTGGGCCATGGCCCACCTCCTGGGTCTCTTCCTACCGTTGACCGTATAGCCTTCCCCTTGCTGGAAGGTCAAGGGCTCGACACCGAGGATCGTCGACGACCGCCTGCCAGAGCCACCGCGGGCTCCAGCGACGGGTGCAATCGCGGGTACTGGGCCCACCCCAGCCTCGGACGCCTAGCCGGGAGCTCGCCCTTGACATTCCATCTAACTAGAAGGCATACGGTAGCTGGCAGGAGGTGAGCTGCCATGGCAACCGCACTCGAACACGGCAACGAGACAGCGCGAGACTCATCGGAGGTGACCGGCGCGGAGGAGGGTTGGCTGGCCCACCGGGTGCGCACCGGCGAAGACGGCACAGCTCGGCTGCAGGTGAAGCTCGGCAACCTGCACTGCAGCTTCTGCGTCTCGACCATCGAGAAGGCCGTCGGGCGCCTGGAGGGGGTCGACGCGGTCTCGGTGTCGTTGGCCCACGAGGAGGGACTGGTCACCTTCCACCCCGAGGCCGTCGGACCGCAATCCATCGTCGACACGCTGCGTGCGGTCGGCTACTCGGTGCGCGACCCCCGAAAGGTCGGCTTGTTCGAGGAGGAGCAGGCTGAGCTGCACGCCGAGCGGGACCGCTTCCAGGTCGGCCTTCTCCTCACCGTCGTGACGCTCGGACTGATGAGCTACGTGTGGGTGACCGGACATCCCCTGTCGGTCACCTGGGGCGGCCACCTCTTTGCCTACGGTCCGTGGCTTATCCTCGGCGTGGCCGTCTCGATGATCTTCGTGGTGGCCCGCCCGATCCTCGCCATGGCCATCGCCAGTGCCCGACGGCGCATCTTCAACCAGCACGTGCTGCTCGAAGCCGGCGCCTTCGGCGGCCTGATCGGAGGGCTGCTCGGGCTGTTCGTCGCCCCCAAGGTGTTCCCAGCCGCGGACTTCTTGTCAGTGGCGGTGTTCATCACCACCTACCACCTGCTGTCTGGGTACGTGTCCTCGCTGGTGCGCTCGTCGTCGTCGGCCGCGGTGCGTCGCCTGCTCGACCTGCAACCCGACACGGCCAGGGTGATCCGCGACGGGCACGAGGTCGAGGTGCCCCTCGGCGAGGTATCCCTCGGCGAGCAGATCCGGGTGCGCCCCGGCGAGCGGGTCCCCCTCGACGGCACGGTGGTCTCAGGTGTCTCGGCCATTGACGAGTCGATGGTGACCGGCGAGCCCCTACCAGCCGACAAGACCGCCGGCGACGAGGTCATCGGCGGGTCGGTCAACGCCGCCGGGGTGCTCGTGGTCGAGGTGACCAAGGTCGGCGACGACACCTTCTTGGCCCAGGTCGCCCGCCACATCGAAGAAGCCCGCGCCCTCAAGCCCGGCATCATCGTGCTCGTCGACCGGGTCTTGAAGGTCTTCGTGCCCGTCGTTCTCGCCGCAGCTGGGCTGTCGCTTCTCATCTGGACGCTCGGCGACTGGGCGGCGACCGGACAGGTCGACCTCTCCCGGGGGATCTTCGCCGCGCTCGCCGCGCTGGTGATGGGCTATCCGTGCGCTTTGGGCATGTCCACGCCACTCGCGATGATGCGCGGCGGGGGCATGGCCGCCGAGCGGGGGATCTTGATGCGCTCAGGTGAGGCGTTCCAGGTCTTCTCCGAGATCGATACCGCGGTGCTCGACAAGACCGGCACGCTCACCGCCGGCAAGCCGAGCGTCGTGGAGATCGTGACCGCCGGCGTCACTACCGAAGACGACCTGCTCGCGATCGCGGCAGCCGTCGAGATTTCCTCCGAGCATCCCCTCGCCCGAGCCGTGGTCGCCGTCGCCGAGGGTCGCAACCTCGAGATCCCTGATGCCTCCAGGTTCTCTTCCACCACCGGCCAAGGCGTCACCGCGCAGATCGCCGGGGTGAGCGTGGCCGTCGGCAAGCCGGGATGGGTCGCTGCTCACGGCGCCGAGCTAGCACCCTTGGCCGACCGCATCGAAGCGATTCAAGGGGCCGCCCAGACCGTCGTCGCCGTCGCCCGAGACGGCAAG
>JAKAQW010000289.1 GCA_021819525.1 Actinomycetes bacterium | reverse complement strand
TCCACCCTCGACACTCCGATCTCCCTTCGTCAGCTGTCTTGGTCGACGGCCAACGTAGGGGAGTTGGGTTCGGGGGTGGGGCCATTTCAAGGCATCACAGTGGGGCCAGATCAGGGCATCAGACCCAAACACCACCTTGTAGGCGTCGATCCAGCTCATCCCGGTGCCGTGGAGGGCCGTCGGCACGGCGGCGACCAGCGAGCCGGCGGCGGCCGCCAGCACTCCGATGAAGCCGAGACGGCCAAAGGACTTGGTCCGATGGTCGGCAGGCACCGACGCGGCCAGCAGGGGCTGCTCAGCAGGGAAGAACGGGCCGAAGGCGCCCCCACTGCCCGCACCGCCGCCTCGACCGATGCCGCCGAGGCCACTCGCGACCACGACCACCACGACGTCGGTGCTCGCCGCCAACGCCAGGGCGCCGAGGGCACCCAAGAGCCCCACGGCGATCAGCACCGGACGGCGCCCGATCCGGTCGCTCACGACACCCACGGCCGCCATCAGCACCGCGCCCACCAGGCTTCCGATGGTCAGGATGGCGCCCACCTGCGTCGACGAGTCGTGCTGCTGGGCCAGGTACAGGGGGAAGACGACGGTCAGGAACGCCGTCGCGAAGCTCCGCACGGCCCGCCCGGTGTAGAGCCACGGGAGGTTGGACGGGATGTACTGCGGATCGGCGGAGGGGACGTCGACGGCGGAGATGACGCGGTAGTCTAACTACCTGTGAGCGGGTCGAGCGGGTCGAGCGTGTCCACACCGGCGCCCTTCCACACTTCCCCGGTCCGGGCGGGGCGCGCGCTCGCCCGGCTGTCACGGATCTTGGAGCAGGCGTCGTCGGAGGCGGGCCTGTCCTTGGCCCAGTACCGAGTGCTGGCATTGGTAGCCGACCGGCCCCAGCGGGCTTCCGCACTCGCCGCACGCGTCGACGTGCAGCGAGCCACGTTGAGCGCGGTGGTCGGCGGGCTCGAGCGGGCCGGCTTGCTTGAACGCCGCGCGGTGGCCGGCGACGGCCGAGGAGTGCAACTCGGGCTCACCGTCCGAGGACGCGCCGCGCTGGCCAGTGTCGACCGGCACCTGGGCGCGCAGCTGGTGGAGATGGCGGCAGCGGGATCGGTCGGAGAGATGGAGACGCTGGCAGGGCTGCTCGAGGGCCTTGTCCGCGGGTTCGAGGTCCGATGCGTCGTGGAGCCGCCAGCGTTCGACGAGGTGTTGCAGCCCTTGCCGTCGGCACCGGGCGGGCCTCCTGCTCGTCGCCTGGAGGAAAAGGAGCATGACAATCTGCTTCGGTCAAGGACCCACGAGAGCTGGTCGACGGCATGATCGGGTCGGGTGCGGGTGCCTCATGCTCGTCCCATTGGTGTGATGCGGGCGAAGTCCCCGGTATCGCGAGCAACCGCGAAGGCGTGCGTTATCTTCGCGAAGGCGTGCGTTATCTTGCAGTCCCGGGCC
Organism: Actinomycetes bacterium; assembly: GCA_021819525.1. Lineage (GTDB taxonomy): Bacteria > Actinomycetota > Acidimicrobiia > Acidimicrobiales > UBA8190 > JAKAQW01. Next base: position 2,135 of record JAKAQW010000289.1, on the reverse strand, counting down.
GCTGGGACTGCAAGAAATCACCTCTGGCCTGCGGCAAGGCGCGCCAAAGCGGACCGGCAGTGGGCCGATCTGGAACGACTACGCCAGCGATTTGGAACGCGCACATGGCCTTGGCTTGGTGGGCCACCACGTGCTTGATGTGAGGTGCCAGCGGTTGGGCTCGGGGTCTCCGGTGCTTGTCGTCTGCCGGATTGGTGGTCACTGTCCGGGCAGGTTGCCGCCTGTCAACCGTTCGCTGTTCGGCGGACCCACACCCCAGGCGTCTGAGCCATGATGTGAAGGAGGAATCGACGCGTATTACCCGAGCCACGATTCCCGACGCGACTCGGCCTCGTACAGCCGTAGGGGGACCCGCACGATGGCAGACTTCGCTGACAGCCCGCTCCCCTCCGAGGGGCGCCATGTCGTCGTGTTGGGCGCTGGCTTCTCTCGAGCCGCGAGCAACCGGTTTCTCCTGGCGAACGAACTCGGCGCGCGGGCGTGGAAGCGCGTTTGCGACTTCGACCCCCGGTTGGCGGGCGTCTCTCCGCAGTTCTCCGCCGATTACCCCTTCGAGACGCTTCTTTCGTTGCTTGCCGAGCGCCAGCCTTATCTCCGAGACCCCGACAACACGCAGAACCGGGAGCGGTTCGAGAGGCTGGTGGCTGCGATCGCCGACATCCTGTTGGAGGCGCAGAGTGCCGCCATCGACGAGGGCTTCAAGCCGTGGTTCTTTGAACTCCTGAGCGTGTTGCACCACTCCCAGGCGGTCGTCATCTCTTTCAACTACGACCTTCTCATCGAATTCGGGTTGCTGAAGCAGTACCTGCCGCCACTGACATGGACCTCGCGTGCAGAAGTCCTTCCAACCATTGTTGACCTTGGCCCACCTCCCAGTCCGTCAACGACGACACCCACGCTCGCAATCGACCACGTTCTGCGTGGCCTTCCTGCTCGACCGCCTGGCGCCCTTCGGGCTCGAGTCGGGCAGGCTCGTACGTTCCGGCTGCTCAAGCTCCACGGCTCACTGGACTGGTGGTGGACACCTGAGAACCCGTTCGCCCCAGTCGTCCGCAGCCTGGAGACGACATCTGCACAGCTCCATCAGGAGGTGCCTGGGGCCGAACGCTTCATCGTCCCTCCGTTGGCCCTCAAGTCCGCGTACTACCGGAACCCAGTCACCCGCCAACTGTGGCAGGACGCGTACGACGCGCTGCAGAGTGCCGAGCGGATCTCGCTCGTCGGCTATTCGCTTCCCCCGGCCGACCTTATCGTCGGCGGGTTGCTAGAACAGGGGCTGCGCAACCGAGAGGTGGTCGTGGACGTCGTCAATACGGCACCGGACCCGGTTTGCGCGCGGGTCCGTGCACTGGGTGGTCCAACCGAGGGGTCCAGCCCGCTGCACGTCACGACAGAATCCTCGCCGGATACGCCCGTCGTCAGGTTCGTCGATGATCTGAAGCTCCTCGCCTCGTCTAGAGCCTTGCGCGAGCTGAGGGATGCGCATCTGACGCCGAGCAGGCACGATCTCTTGTCCGTCACGTACCCGACCTCTGACGGCCAGTCGGTTGCTCGCCCTGTCGTCGACGCGAACCTGGAGCAGCGACGCGGGACCCTGGTCCTCCGGACCGAGAATCACAGCATTGGAAAGGCGCAAGAGGACTGGCCCGACGTTGAGCGTCTCAACCAGCTCCTCACCGACGCAACCGCAATCATCGCCGAGAGCGTGAGCGGCGAGCGCCTCAGTGTCGTCGACTTCCTTGCGCACCACTTCGACGATCCGAACGCGATCCACCAGCTGCAGTTCTGTGTCGCCGGACAACTGCGACGTTGAAGCAAGCAAGCGAGAGACTTGCAGCAACCGTCTACCAGCTCCTACGCGCTGCGGCGTTCGCCACGCACCACCGCGAGGGTAGGCCGTGCACCCTGTTCACGCGCAGCCGCCCACGTGAGCGAGTTCTGGAGGACCGCGAATCCGAGGACGTCGAAGAGCTGGCGCTCCCAGCCGACGCTCGCCGCCCGGTCGACAAGAAGGGAACGCTTGAACTGGGAGTTGATGCTGAAGATCACGTAATTCGGCAGGGGGTCGATCAAGTTATTCCGCACACCCTGGCCCTGCTCTCGATGGTTTAGTCGATCACCTCCTTTCGCGCCAC
>JAKAQW010000288.1 GCA_021819525.1 Actinomycetes bacterium | reverse complement strand
CTCTCGCCGGCACCGGGCTCCTCACAGGCACCGGCTCTCTCGCCGGCACCGGGCTCCTCACGGGCACGGTCTCTCTCGCCGGCACGGTCTCTGTTGCCGGCACCGGGCTCCTCGCCGCCGCGGAGCCGGCGTCACGGATCGACACGATGGCGCCGGCCGGGCACATCTGGGCGCAGATGGTGCACCCCGAGCAGGTGGCAGGATCGATCTGAACGCGCGGGGGCGTGGCGCCGGCCGTGACGTCCCAGACGATCGACGGGCACCCGATCCGCATGCAGACCTGGCAGCCGTCGCAGCGCTCGGTGAGCACCGTGTAGGTCGAGCCCCGGCTCTTCACCGGCGCCTCCACACACGCGCGGCTGGTCACCACCACCGACACCCCCGGTTGCGCGACCGCGGCCCGCAGCGCCCGGCGGGTGGCCGCCACGTCGTAGGGGTCGACCACGACCACCGAAGCAGCACCCGTGGCGCGGCACACCGCGACCACGTCGGCCCGGGGAGCGCTCCGGCCACGGATGTCGTTGGCGATGCCCGGATGGGGTTGCCCGCCGGTCATCGCCGTGGTGCCGTTGTCGAGGACGACCACGGTGATGTTGGCCTGGCGGTGCACGGCGTCCAGCAGCGCCGGGATGCCACCGTGGAAGAAGGTGGAGTCCCCGATGGTGGCGACGATGGGCTGGCTGGACAGGCCGGAGGCCGCGAGGCCCGTCGCCATCCCGATGCTCGACCCCATAGCCAGGCAGGTGTCCATGGAGGTGAGCGGCGGCCCCGCCGCCAGCGTGTAGCAGCCGATGTCCCCGGTGACGATCGCGTCGAGCTCGCCCAGCGCCAAGTACGGCGTGGTGTGGGGGCATCCGGGGCACAGCACCGGCGGTCGGGGGCCCACCGCGGAGATCGTCGCCCGGGCGACCGGCCCGTCCGCGGCGCCGAGGACGCCGGCGGCGACGAAGCCCTTGCGCACCACCTCTGCCGAGAGCTCGCCGGCACGCGGGAAGCGGTCCTTGCCCTCGACGGCCAGGCCCAGCGCGCGGAGCTCGTCCTCGAGGTACGGCTCGAGCTCCTCCACCACGAACAGCCGGTCCACCTGGGCGGCGAAGCGGCGGATGCGCTCCGCGGCCAAAGGGAACTCGATCCCGAGCTTCAGCACACTGGCCTCGGGCAGCACTTCGCGCACATGGTGGTAGGAGATCCCCGCCGTCACCACGCCCACGGCACTCGAGCGCATCTCCTCCACGACGAGAGGGTGCTGCTCGACCCACGGCTGCATCTCCCGGAGCCGTTCGAGGTGGACGACGTGCCGCTGGCGGGCGTTGGCCGGCAGCATCACGTACTTCTTCGGGTTGCGCTCGAAGGCTGGCCGCAGCGCACGGCGCTGGGGCGGGCGGGCCGCCACCTTCGAGCGGGCGTGGGAGGTGCGCGTCGTCGTGCGCAGCAGGCAGGGCACGTCCCAGCGCTCGCTCGCCTCGAACGCCGCCTGCACGAAGTCGTAGATCTCCTGGCCGTCGGCGGGCTCGAAGACGGGGATGCCCGCGAAGCGGCCCAGGTAGCGGTTGTCCTGCTCGTTCTGGGAGCTGTGCATGCCCGGGTCGTCGGCCGACATGAGCACGAGGCCGCCCTTTATGCCGATGAACGCGCTGGTCATGAGGCTGTCCATGGCGACGTTGACACCGACGTGCTTCATGGTGACCAGCACCCGGGCGCCCGCCAGGGCGGCGCCGATGCCGACGTCGAGCGCGACCTTCTCGTTCGTGGACCACTCGACGTTCACCTCCCCGGCGCCGGTGATCCGGGCGAGGTGCTCGAGGACCTCGGTGCTCGGCGTGCCCGGGTACCCGGTGGCGACGGTGACGCCGGCGTGGTACGCGCCCAGCGCCAGCGCCTCGTTGCCCGACAGCAGCGCCATACGATCGGTGGAGGAGCTCATACGATCGGTGGAGGAGCTCATACGAGCAGCCCTTTTTCGCCGCGCGCCGGCACTGCCGACTCGGCGATCCGGGTCGCCTCGGCGTCGTCGAGGACGTGGGAGGCGTGCTTCGCCGCTTCGAGCACGGCACCCATGCGCTCCGGCGTCGGATCGAAGCCGTGGGCGCGCAGCCAGTAGAGCACGTTCGACTTGCCGCTCATCGGGCCGATCGAGATCTCCTGGTGCCTGCCCACCAGCGACGCGGGCACAGCGCTGTACACCCGGTCCGCCAGCCAGGCGTCACCTTTGTCGTAGGCCTTGGCGACGGCGGCGGCGTGGACGCCGGTGCTGGTGGTGAAGGCATCCTCGCCGACGACCGGATAGTTCCTGGGGATCGGCACTCCGGTCATCTCGCTGGCGAGCCGGCAGTAGGTGGGAAGGTTCAGCAGGTCGACGTTCTTCCAGCCGAGCAGCGCCACGTTCACCAGCACCAGGTCCAGCGCCGTGTTCCCGACGCGCTCGCCGATGCCGAGCGCGCACCCGTGCACGCGCTTCGCCCCGGCAGCCAGCGCCGCCAGGGCGTTCATGACGTCGAGGCCCCGGTCGCGGTGCCCGTGCCAGTCGATGGCTGCCTGGCCGAAGCCGTGGTCGTCGAGCACGCCGGAGAGGAAGTGCACCACCTGCTGCACGCCGCCGGGCGTGGCCTGGCCCACGGTGTCGGAGATGCAGAAGCGGGTCGCTCCGGCTCCCGCCGCCGCCAGGTACATGGTCGCGATGTCCTCGCGCCGGGCCCGGGTGGTGTCCTCGGTGACGAACATCACCTCGAGACCGGCGTGCACCGCGTACGACACGGCCTTCTCGATGGTCTGGACGAGCGCAGAGACGCTCCACCCCTCCACCCACTGGCGGATGGGGCTCGACCCGATGAACAACGCGGCGTCGATCGCCACCCCCGAGCGCTGCTGGGCGTCGGCGATGGGATCGATGTCGTGGACGTGGGTGCGGCCGGCGCAGTTGGGCCGGATGGCCAGGTGTGCCTCGCCGATGGTCTTGGCCAGCTCCACCACGTCGTCGAAGGCGGCGGCGCTGGCGCCGGCGTAGCCGATGTCGGCCGCGCCGATGCCGATGGTGGGAAGCTGGCGGAGGAACTCCTGCTTCTCGCGCAGGCTGGGCTGGCGCACCGACGGGCACTGCAGCCCGTCTCGCAGCGTCTCGTCGTTCAGCTCGACGACCGCCGGCGGCTCGAGAGAGCACGAACGGGGCTCGAGCTCGTTCCAGTCGTAGATCAGGTCGCTCGGCGCCCGATCCTCGACGGTGCGCCCCGATGCCCCGCCGCAGTGCCCGCTCGTGCCCGACGGCTTCGCCGCACCTCTCGACCTCGCTGCTGGCGTCACCGTGATCCCCCCCGCTCCCGGTAGGAGCCCGTGGCCCCTCGTGGTGCCCGAGGGCTCGCCGCTCGCACTGGCCGGCGCCCTCGGCGCCGTGATGTCCGACTCGACCCGTCTCACCTGCGCGCCCCTCCGTTCCCCCGCCGCGCCCGCGGTGCTCGCCCCGCTCTGGCCGGTTGTCTCGCTCTACGTATTGTGATCGGCTCTATGTTTAGAGTACATTGGACTGTCCGGTCAGTCAACCCCTTTTCGCCCCAGGTTCGGCGCCGGCCCCGAACGTGGCCGCAGGCGCGCC
>JAKAQW010000287.1 GCA_021819525.1 Actinomycetes bacterium | reverse complement strand
AACCACAAGGTTGCCATCGCGCCCTCGCCCCTCGCCCCTCGCCCCTCGCCCCTCGAACCCGGCCCGGCGGCTGCCAAGCTGGGTGCCCATCTCGAAGACCGCAGTTGGCGACGGGGTGGTCAGGGTCCGCCCCGGGCAGACCACCGAGACGGTCGCGGCTCCAGCACGACCCGGCCCGCATGGGACCGTCCCGTCGACGTCACCGAAGACCACGCCAGCACCCTGGTCCACGATGCGAGACGCCAGCAGTTCGCTCCGCCCCATGGTCCACGGGCGGGCCCGGCCGGACCCTCAGGTAGCGCTGTGAGCTTCTGAACGCGCCTTCAAGAAAAGTTCATCGGCTCCACACGGCCAGTTCACCGCTGTGTTACCGGCGTTTCCTACCCTGTCCTACGTGCCGAGGACCGTGCCGAGGACCGTGCAACGGGGTTCACGTGAGCCGGCCCGGTGGTCGCGGCAGAGCGGAGGAGTGACATGGCACGCGTAGAGCTGAGGAACGTCCGCAAGTACTACGGCAAGGAGCAGGTGCCGGCGGTCGACGGTGTCGATCTCACCATCGGCGAAGGTGAGTTCGTGGTGCTGCTCGGGCCGTCGGGGTGCGGGAAGTCGACGACGCTGCGGATGATCGCCGGCCTCGAGGCCCTCACAGGCGGAGAGCTGTGGTTCGACGAGCGCCTCGTGAACAGCGATCCCCCCGATCGGCGCAACGTCGGCATGGTGTTCCAGAACTACGCCTTGTACCCGCATATGACGGTCGAGCAGAACCTGTCGTTCGGCCTCAAAGCAGCCCGGGTGCCGAAGGCGGACATCCGCCGCCGGGTCGCCGAGGTCACCGAGCTGCTCGGGCTGGACGACTACCTCCGCCGGCGTCCGAAGGAGCTCTCCGGCGGGCAGCGCCAGCGGGTAGCGCTGGGCCGGGCGCTCATGCGCCGCCCGGCGGTGTTCTTGATGGACGAGCCGCTGTCGAACCTCGACGCGAACCTGCGCGAGCAGATGCGCATCGAGCTGGCCCGCCTGCACGCCGAGCTCGGCATCACGACGGTGTACGTCACCCACGACCAGGGCGAGGCGCTCACCCTGGCGGACCGGGTGGTGGTCATGGAGGGCGGGCGGATCCGCCAGTGCGGTGTGCCCGCCGAGGTCTACGGCCAGCCCGCCGACACCTTCGTCGCGGGGTTCATCGGCTCGCCGGGGATGAACCTGTGGACGGCGAGCTGGCACGAAGACGGAGGGTCGGTGTGGCTCGGCGAGCGGGCGCTGCGCTTGCCTCGCTCGTTCCTCCCGGTCCTCGACGAGCTGGGCCCCTCGGTCACCGTCGGGATCCGCCCCGAGCATCTCGGGCTCTCCCGCCCCGGGGCCGATGTCGAGGTGACCTGCCGCGTGGAGCTGCTCGAGCAGCTCGGCAGCCACGCCCAGCTCCACGGCGAGGTGGCGCTCTCGCAGCGCGCGGCGGCCCGCCTGGTCGCGCGCCTCGACGTCGCGGTGGAGGTGACGCGCGGCGAGGAGCTGGTGCTGACCGCGCCGTCGGGGTCTGTGCACCTCTTCGAGGCCGACAGCGGCAGGCGCGTCGACGTGCCCCGGCGCTTGCCGGCGGGGGCTCTCGTCTGATGACCCTGCTCGACCCGGTTCGCCAGCGCCGGATCGCACCGCCGGGGGCGGCTTCGGTCGAGCAGCGCCGGCGCCGGTGGATGCCGGGCTGGATGCAGCGGGCGCACGACGCTCTGGTGGCCTACGGCCTGATGCTGCCGGCGGTCGCGGTGTTCGTCGTGTTCTTCTACATCCCCGCGGCGTACCTCCTCTACATCTCGTTCTTCCACTGGGGGATCTTGTCCTCGGCCACCCGCTTCGTCGGGCTGGCCAACTTCCGCACCCTGCTCGCCCAGCCGCTGTTCGTGCACTCCCTGCTCACCTCTGCCTACTACACGGTGGTGATGATCCCGGCGACGGTGCTGCTGTCGCTCGGCATCGCGCTGCTGTTGAAGGAAGGCCTCTCCAGGAAGCGGGGCGCCGTCTGGCGAGGCGCGGTCTTCCTCCCTCACGTGACCCCGGTGGTGGCCACGGCGATCATCTGGGTCTGGATCTTCAACCCCCACTTCGGCCTGGCGAACTTCGTCCTCACCAGCGTGCACCTGCCGGCGTTGGGCTGGCTGGAGAGCGTCCACTGGGCACTGCCGGCGGTGATGATCGACAGCCTGTGGCACTCCCTCGGGCTCTACGTGATCATCTTCCTGGCCGGCCTGGCCAGCGTCCCCCGGGACCTGATCGAAGTGGCCCGGCTCGACGGGGCGCCCCGGCACCACATCTTCCGCCGCATCATCTGGCCGCTCATCTCGCCCACGACGTTCTTCGTGGTGCTGCTGGCCACGGTGAACACCTGGCAGGCCTTCTCCCAGATCTACGCCATGACCGGCGGCCCCCACGGCGGTGCGGGGGGGCCCGCCTACGCGACGACCACCGACGCGCTGCTCGTCTACCAGACCGCCTTCGTCTACGTCCACTTCAGCCTGGCCGCGGCCATGAGCCTGGTGCTCTTCGGGATCATCATGACCCTCACGCTCATCCAGAAGTGGATCTCCGACCGTGTCGTCTTCTACCGATAGGAGAACGCTCGTGCACCTTCGCATTGGTCGGGTGGTCCGCCAGCTGCTCGTCATGGTGGTCGCAGCGGCGTTCGCCTTCCCCCTCTACTGGGTAGTGGTCACCGCGTTCAACACTCACGGGGGGGTCTTCTCGATCCCACCGCGCTTCGTGCCCGCCTTCCACACCGGCGCGTTCACCTACGTGCTCACCCACACGAGCTGGCTGCGCTACATGGGGAACACCGTCTTCATCGCCGCCAGCACCGTCCTCCTCGTCATCGCCACCTCCGCCATGGCCGGCTACGCCTTGGCCGAGCTGCACTTTCGCGGGAGCACCTTCCTGTTCCTCATGACCGTCGGCGTGATGATGCTGCCGACCCAGGCGCTGCTGGTGCCCCAGTACGCGGTGGCGCTGCACCTCCATCTGCTGAACAGCTACGCCATCCAGATCATCCCGTTCGCGGCCAGCACGTTCGGGGTGTTCTTGTTCCGCCAGTTCTTCAAGAGCCTGCCCCGTGAGTACTGGGAGGCCGCCCGGATCGACGGGGTCGGGCACCTGGCCTACATCCGCCGGGTCGCGCTGCCCCTGGCGCGTCCGGCGGTGGTGACCGTGGCGCTGCTGACCTTCATCACGTCGTGGAACCAGTTCCAGTGGCCGCTCATCATGACGTCGTCGCACTCGGTGCAGCCGATCGAGATCGCGCTCAGCCACTACATGCAGACCTTCGAAGCGAACTGGCGCAAGCTCACCTCTGCGGTGGTGCTGGCGCTCGCCCCCATCGTGGTGATCTTCGTGCTCCTCCAGCACCACATCGTCGACGCCGTCGCTGGCCGCGACAGCGGGGTGAACCGATGAGCTAGCTCCCGATCCTCCACCCGTACCCGTACCCGTACCCGTACCACCGCCACACGTCGTGAGCACACCGATCCTTCGATGACCGCCACGTCATGGCGTACCCAGGTCATCACACGCCGACAGCACCCCTGCCCCCCCCCCCCCCCCCCACCCCCCGTCCC
>JAKAQW010000286.1 GCA_021819525.1 Actinomycetes bacterium | reverse complement strand
TTCCATGACGCACAGCGAGGCACTTCCATGACGCCCAGCCAGGTGCTCCGATGACGCCCAGCCAGGTGCTCCGATGACGCCCAAGCCAGGTGCTCCGATAGCCCGTCCGGCCCCGCGTGCCTCGCTGACGGTGGGCCGCCTCCACGGCGAGCGAAGCTTCCCCGCCGAGGCCCGCGTGGCGCTGGCAGATACCCAGCTGCGCCGAAACCTCCACCACGCCACCAGGACCATCAGAACCAAGCGGGCCGGCGTGGTCGCCGAGGTCGCCGATTGGGAAGACCTCCGCCTGGCCGGAGAGGCGATCAAGACGTTCGCTCTCGAGAACCTCGACAGCCTCCTCGCTGCTTTCGAGCGACATGTCGTCGACGCGGGCGGTCACGTCCACTGGGCCGCCGACGCGCACGAAGCGAACCGTATCGTGACCAGGCTGGTGGAGGATACCGGAGTCCGAGAGGTGGTCAAGGTCAAGTCGATGGCCACCCAGGAGATCGGGCTCAACGAGGCACTCGGCGACGCCGGGATCACCGCGCACGAGACGGACCTTGCCGAGCTCATCGTGCAGCTGGGCGACGACTGGCCGTCACACATCCTGGTACCCGCCATCCACAAGAACCGAGCCGAGATCCGCGACATCTTCTTGCGGCGGATCCCCGGAGTCGACCCCGAGCTGACCGACGACCCCTCGGCGTTGGCCGCCGCGGCCCGTGCCTACCTCCGCCGGCGGTTCCTCTCGGCACAGGTGGCGATCAGCGGCGCGAATTTCGCTGTAGCAGAGACCGGCACCCTCGTCGTCGTGGAGTCCGAAGGCAACGGACGGATGTGCCTGACCCTGCCCGACACGCTCATCAGCGTGGTGGGCATCGAAAAGGTGGTGGCCTCGTGGCAGGACCTCGGGGTCATGTTGCAGCTCCTTCCGCGATCGTCGACCGGCGAGCGGATGAACCCGTACACCTCCATGTGGACCGGTGCAGCCGCCGGTGACGGGCCGCGCCAGGTCCATGTCGTGCTGCTCGACAACGGGCGCTCGGCGGCCTTAGCAGACCGACCCGGACGTGACGCGCTGCGCTGCATCCGCTGCTCTGCCTGCCTGAACGTCTGCCCGGTCTACGAGCGTGTCGGCGGCCACGCCTACGGCTCGATCTATCCGGGGCCGATCGGCGCGGTGCTCTCGCCGCAGCTCACCGGGATGGCGGTGAACCGCTCGCTGCCCTTTGCCTCGTCGCTGTGCGGAGCGTGCTTCGAGGTGTGCCCGGTGCGGATCGACATCCCGTCGCTGCTGGTCGATCTCCGCGCCCAGGTGGTCGAGTCTCACGCGCATCGCACTCCCGAGGCGCTCTCGATGGCTGCTGCCAGCTGGGTCATGGGAGACCAGCGACGCTGGCGGAAGGCCGGAGCCCTTCTCCGGGCAGTGGGCCCGGCTCGCCGGCTGCGTTCACTGCCACCGCCGCTGGCGGCGTGGACCGTGTCACGAGATCTCCCCAAACCTCCCACCGAGACCTTCCGAGCCTGGTGGGCACGCACCCAAGAAGCCGCTCGAGGAGCACATCCGCGCATCTGGCCGGAAGACGACCGCCAGGCAAGCACCGCCGCCACCACCGGTATCGGCACCGAGGCCAAGAGCGCGAGAGCCACCGCCGACACCACTGACCCGGCCAGCGGCGCGGGCACCAGCGGCGACGTCGACACCGACATGGAGGCCACCAGCAGTTCCAGCACCGCCGGCCCCGCTGCCAGGAGTGCCAGCGGCGCTAGGAGCGGCAGCGCCGGCGGGGGCAGCGCCGGCGGAGGAGGCGGCGACAGCCAGGTGAACGATCCGTGGCAGGCGCGCAGATCAGAAGGCGACGGTTCTCCGACGCCGGGCAGCACGGAACTACCCCACAACCGCGATGGAGCGGACCAGACAGGTCCGATCGATCCCGTAGAGCGGTTCGTTTCCCGGGTCGAGGACTACGGGGCCATCGTGCACCAGGTGCCTGGGGTCGACGCCGTGGCTGCTGTCGTCGCTGCCGTGCTGGGGGACGAGAAAGCTGTCGTCCCCGACGACCTCGACTCCCGGTGGCTGCCGTCGGCATCCCACGCGACGGCGGACGATCCCACGCTGAGAGGAGCCGATCTGGACCAGTTCTCCGCCACGGTGACAGGCTGTGCCCTCGCAGTAGCCGAGACCGGCACCATCGTGCTCGACGCCGGGCCCGGCCAGGGCCGACGGGCGCTCACCTTGGTCCCCGACCATCACATCTGCGTCGTCATGTCGGCCCAGGTCGTCGGCGACGTCCCCCAGGCAGTCGCCCAGCTGCCCCCCACCCGCCCACTCACCTGGATCAGCGGGCCTTCGGCCACCAGCGACATCGAGCTGTCACGGGTGCAAGGGGTGCACGGTCCCCGGCGGCTCGACGTGGTCCTGGTCCACTAGGCACGGTCGTCGCCGAGCGTTCCCAAGCGCCGGGCGTCGCGCACCCGTGCTCGGCGGACACGGCGACGCGCCGTGGTGGGACGGGATGGATTCGCCTCCTCGCCGAGCGCCGCTGCGAGGAGATCGGCGACGTCGTCGGCGAAGGGGAAGGTCATCTGGTCGCGCACCTCGTCGACCACGTCCTGCAAGACGAGGGCGTTGCGCTCGGGTAGGAGCACCTCTCGCAGCTCTGCGGGGTGCGCGGCGAGGATCTCTCTTCTGGCACACGCCCCAGTGGGTAGGACCTTTCCTCACAGGGTCGGCTGTAGCAGAGGGTACCAGTGTCCCTGGTGCTAGAGCAGCTGGCGCCTCGGTGCCTGCAACCTCCCCTGTGGTTGCGCAGGGCCGCAGTCTGTGGTTGCACAGGGCTACAGCAGTGCACCAGTGTGGCGTCGAGACAGAACCTCGAGGCCAAGTCGCACGTGTGCGCGGCGGCAACGGGTTCGGCGAACCTGGGAGGCGACGTCGTGCAGTTCACCGAAGACCACGAGCACTTCCGGCGCACCGCGCGCGGCGTGCTGGCCCGAGAGGTCGACCCCTACGTCGACCAGTGGGAGGAAGCCGGGGCCTTCCCCGCCCACCAGGTCTTCGCCGCCCTCGGGTCGGCCGGGCTCCTGGGGGTCGAGTACGACCCGGCCTACGGAGGCCAGGGCGCCGACCACTCCTACACCGTCGTGCTCGGCGAGGAGCTGGGCCGCATCGGCTGCGGCGGGGTCCCGATGGCCATCTCGGTCCAGACCGACATGGCCACACCCGCCCTGCACCGTTTCGGCACCCACGAGCTCAAAGAGCGCTACTTGAGCCCGGCGCTGCGCGGGGAGATGGTCGCTTCGATCGCGGTGACCGAGCCCGACGCCGGGTCCGACGTGGCGGCCATCCGCACCCGAGCGGTGCGCGACGGCGACCAGTGGGTGATAAACGGGTCGAAGCTCTACATCACCAACGGCACGCAGGCCGACTGGCTGTGCCTCTTGGTCCGGACCTCCGACGAGGGCGGCTACCGAGGCATGTCGCAGATCGTGTTCCCTACCGACACACCGGGGTTCTCGGTGAGCCGGAGGCTGCGCAAGCTCGGCAACCGATCATCGGACACCGCCGAGCTCTCCTTCGTCGACGCCAGGGTGCCGCTGTCCAACACCATCGGCGAGGTGGGACGGGGGTTCCAGCAGCAGATGGCGCAGTTCCA
>JAKAQW010000285.1 GCA_021819525.1 Actinomycetes bacterium | reverse complement strand
CCCGCGCCTGCAGGTTCCTGTCCTTCGACACGGCCAGGAGCGCGTTCCTCGCCTGCGGGTTTGCCGGGGTGTGGTGAGGTGGGACCTGCCGGCGTCGGTACAGCCCGGTAGGCCCGGACGAATTGGTTGGTCTCGACGCCGGGCGCGAAGCGGCTCCGGGCCTGGTGCAGCAGCTCGTGCAGCGGCGAGCCCGGGGCCAGCACGGCCAGATCCTCGGGGAAGTGCTGGTCGCTGTGTACCAGCTCCCAGTCGGCTCGCTCCAGCTCCTGCCAGCCGAGCCCGGTCATCACCTGCTGGAGGCGGCCTGGTGTGTAGAAGCCGACGTGGGTGGCGTCGAGCAACCCGGTGGGCGACACGTCCCACCGGCCGGCGAGCAGCTTGGCGGCGAGGTCGATGTGCGAGACGTTCGGGATGCTCACCACCAGCGGGGCTGTCGCGGCGTCGGCGTCGTGGCGGACGGCGCTGAGGATCTGGCGGTGGACTACCCGCAGCACCTCCTCGGCGTTGGTCAGGTGCTCGATCACGTCCGCCATGACCACCGCGGCCAGCGGCTCACCGTCGACCAGCCGCTCCAATGTGGCGGCCAGCTCGCTGGTGTCGCCGAGCTCGGCGCTGTCGGCTCCGAAGCCCCGGCGCCGCAGGTCGTCCACGGCATCGGGGTCACCGTCGACCCCGACGTAGCGCAGCCCGAGATCGCGAAGCGGCTCCGCGATGGCGCCGTAGCCGCAGCCCAGGTCCACCACCAGCTGCCCCGCCGGCTGGCGGTGCCGGTCGATCAGCTGCACCAGTCGCTCGTAGAGGCTGCCCGGCTCGTAGCCGAAGCGGTACCGGCCGCTCATGGTGCACCTGCTGGCTCGAGCCCGAAGCGCAGCGCCGACCAGCTGCCAGGGCCGACGTGGGCCACCTGGTGCTCAGGGTCGAGGACGCCGGGGAGCCGGCCCCCGGCGCGGCGGGCTTCGAAGGCCTCGACCGCGGCGCGCTGGGCGGGGCTCCCGGCACGGTAGGTGCAGAGGAGCTGCTCCAGCAGCTCCCGGTGGCCGTAGCGATGAGCCAGGGTCAGCGCGCCCTCGGCCGACCACCGGTGCTCGAGGTCGGACACAGCCAGGTGGCCCGTGACGGTGAGGCGCTTGTCGTGGAAGACCACCGCCGTCGGGCGGTGCACGATGCGAGCCCCGGCCAGACGGGCCCGCCAGCTCAGGTCCACGTCGTCGCAGTGCAGGAAGAAGTGCTCGGCGTCGAACCCGCCGAGATGCTCGAACAGCGCCCGGCGCACGAGCAGGCAGGCCGCCGACGCCCACGGCGTGTCCCCGGTTCCGGGGTCGAACACCTTCGGCAGCTCCAAGGGCAGCTGGCGGGCCTCCACCATCCCTACCTGCCCTGGTGCCCAGCCTGCGCCCACCGGGACGCTGCCCGGGGCCGAGATGTCGCCGTCCCAGGTGGTGGCTCGATCAGCCAGCCCCGGTGCGCCGCCGGCTGTGCCGGTGCGGGAACCGGAGCGAGGATCCGGGTCGTCGCCGAGGCCTGCGAGCAGCTCCACCAGGAGCGTCGGGGCGGCCACGGTGTCGGGGTTCACGAGCAGCAGCAGATCCGAGCTGGTGGTCCGGGCCAGTGCGTTGTGGGACCCGCCGTGGCCGGGATTGTCGGGCCGCTGCAGGACCGGTCGCACCGTCACCCCGGCCGCCTCCAGCGGTGCGAGCACCTCCCGGTACCCGCCGGTCCTGGCCGGGGGAGCACCGGGATCGTCGCCGGGCTCGGCAGGGAGGCCACGAGCACCGGGATCGTTGCCTGGTTCTGCCGGCAGCCCCCGAGCACCGGGCGTGTCGCCGGGCTCGGCAGGGAAGCCACGAGCACCGGGAGTGTCGACCCGCAGGCCAGATCCAGCCAAAGCGCTGCGCATGGCGGGACTGCGGAGGGATCTGGGTGGTGACGTGGTGTCGCCAGCCTCGGCGGCGACGGAGCCCGCCCCGGGACCAGCTGCGCTCTTCGCGTCGCTCTGGCCGCGTTCGGGAGTGGTGTTGTCGGCGAGAGCCAGGGTCACCTCGCCGAGCACGCCAGCCTGCTGGGCGCGGGTGACGGCGACGGCCAACCCGGCGGCGAAGCGCCGCAGCGAGGGCAGGTCGGGGCGGAACAGGACGCTTTGGACGACCAGCGTCGGCGGACGCCGCCGGCCGGCACCAGCCTGGTGAGCACCTGTCTGGTCGGCACCCCCCTGGCCAGCACCTGCCTGGCCAGCACCAGCCTGGCCGGCACCAGCCTGCCCGGCACCCCCCTGGTCGGCAGCAGCCTGCCCGGCACCCCCCTGGCCGGCACCAGCCTGGTGAGCACCTGTCTGGCCGGCACGTCCTCGGTCGGCACCTGTCTGGTCAGCACCTACGTGCCCGGCACCCCGCTGGTCCGCGCCTGTCTGGTCGGAGGTGGTCCCAGCTCCGGTCATCGCCGATGCAACGTACACTACGGCCATGCCCGACGAGCAGGAGCCCGGCGGCGCCACCCGCATCGTGGAGCAGTTCCACCGTCTGTACTACGAGTCGGAAGCCCAGACCTGGAAGAACACGTTCTTCCTCGGGGTGCGGACGGCGAAGTGCCCGCTCGATCTGTGGATCTACCAGGAGCTGCTGTTCGACCTACGCCCGGATCTGGTCGTCGAGTGCGGCACGGCCTGGGGCGGCAGCGCCCTGTACCTCGCCACGATCTGCGACCTGGTCGACACGGGACGGATCGTCACCATCGACGTGGCCGACGACCCAGGGCGCCCGCAGCATCCCCGGATCACCTACGTCCATGGCTCGTCGACCAGCGACGAGGTGGTGGCTATGGTCCACCACGAGGCAGCTAGCGCCGGGTCGGTGCTGGTGCTGCTGGACTCCGACCACAGCTGCGAGCACGTCGCCGGTGAGCTCGCAGCGTACGCCTCGCTGGTGACCCCGGGCAGCTACCTGGTGGTCGAGGACACCAACGTGAACGGCCACCCGGTGCTCCCGGAGTTCGGGCCCGGCCCGTGGGAGGCAGTGGACGGCTTCCTGGCCACCCACCCCGAGTTCGTCGTCGACGACGAGCGGGAGAAGTTCTTCCTCACCTTCAACCCCCGCGGGTTCCTGCGCCGACGCTGACCTACGGGCGCTCGGGCGTCATGCCCGAGGTGACCGACGAGCCCGATCGGATCGAGGTGCAGCCCAAGTCCTACGAGGCGCCGCGCCCCGTTCAGAACGTCCGCGAAGCCGGTAGGTAGCTCGCGAACCGGCGAATTTCTCGACTTCCGCCAGCATTCGTCGGTCGGCGCCGAGCCGTTCGGAAGCAGTCCACGTGCGACAAGAATCTCACTCAGCGTGTCATTCACAAAGGATCTGCTCGCACAACGAAAGCCACAGCTCGTGACGAGACTTTGCGCGGTTCGTGCGCAGCACTACGCTGAACAGGACAAAGAAGCAACAATGAGGGCAGTCGCACACACCTTAGTGGTATAACAACAAATTTCCTGACTGTCTTCATGACAGATTTCTGATATCGATCATGCGATGATAATAACCACTGATCGTAGTTACTGAAGCGCTAGATAGACAAGAAATCACAATACAAACCAACTTGCGCTACTCTCCGTGCACATGTAGCGTCGGTTGTGGCAGTTTCGTGACGTCACGACGTACCAG
>JAKAQW010000070.1 GCA_021819525.1 Actinomycetes bacterium | reverse complement strand
CGGCCGCTGGGCCGCCCTCATGGCGGTACAGGGCGCTGCCCGACACGAAGCTGGTGGCTCCGGCAGCCCAGGCGTGGCCGATGGTGTCGGCACCGATCCCACCGTCGACCTGGATCTCCACAGCGTGGTTCACGCCGCGGACCCAGGCGGCGACCTGAGATATCTTGCCGGCCATGGTGTCGAGGTAGCGCTGGCCGCCGAAGCCGGGGTTCACGGTCATCACCAACACCAGGTCGACCAGGTCGAGCACGTGCGCGATCGCGCCTGCCGGGGTGGCCGGATTGAGCGCGATGCCTGGCCGGGCGCCGGCCTCGGCGATCTCAGCGAGGCTCCGGTGCAGGTGCGGGCCCGCTTCGGCGTGGACGACGATGCGCTCGCAGCCGGCTTCGACCCACCGCCGGAGCAGGAGACCGGGCTCTGCCACCATGAGATGGGCGTCGAAGGGGAGCGTGCAGTGGGCTCGGGCCGATGCCACCACGTCGGGGCCGAAGGTGATGTTCGGGACGAAGACGCCGTCCATCACGTCCCAGTGGATGCGATCAGCCCCGGCCACCTCCAGCGCGGCGACCTCCTCGCCGAGGCGCGACAGGTCTGCGGTCAGGAGCGAGGGCGCGATGACGATGGGGTCATGGCTCATGTCTGTAGGTAGGTGCCTCGTGGTCGTCACGGTAGGTGCCTCGTGGCAGTAGGTAGGTGCCTCGTGGTCGTCACGGTAGGTGCCTCGTGGTCGTCACGGTAGGTGCCTCGTGCCCGTCACGGTAGGTGCCTCGTGGCTGTAGCGGTAGGTGCCGAGCCCGGTGGCAGCCTTCCTCGCGCGGGGGAGCGGCGGGAGTGTCCGGCTGCTCGGAAGGCACCTCGAGGCCGGTCGGGTCGTGTCGACCCACGGGCACGGACGTGATGCGCTCACCCACGGTCGCGCTGCTCGAGCAGGCGGAGCACCAGCGGCGTGAAGATGAGCTGCATAGCCAGCTCCATCTTGCCGCCGGGCACGACGATGATGTTCGGTCGTGACATGAACGAGTCGTGGAGCATCGACAGCAGGTATGGGAAGTCAATGCCTCTGGGGTCGGCGAACCGGATGACGACGAAGCTTTCGTCGGCAGTGGGGATGAACCGGGCGATGAACGGGTCGGAGGTGTCCACGGTGGGGACCCGTTGGAAATTGATGTGGGTGCGCGAGAATTGGGGGCAGATGGTGTTCACGTAGTCGGGCATGCGCCGGACGATGGTGTCCATGACCGCTTCGGTGGAGTATCCCCGCTCGGTCCTGTCCCGGTGCGCTTTCTGGATCCACTCCAAATTGATGATGGGGACCACCCCCACCCGCAGGTCGGCGTAGCGCGCTACGTCGACGGTGGGGGTGATCGCCGCACCGTGCAAGCCCTCGTAGAGCAGCAGGTCGGTTCCCGGAGCGATGTCCTCCCACGGGGTGAAAGTCCCGGCCGGCTGGCCGTAGGGCTCTGCCTCCGCGTCGTTGTGGAGGTAGTGGCGGATCTTCCCGGTACCGCTCTCGCCGTAGACCCGGAACAGCTCAGCCAATTCCTCGAGGAGGTTCGCCTCGGGGCTGAAGTGGCAGAAGGAGTGGTTCCCGGCGCTGTCGGCCTCGGCGGTGGCCACTTTCATCCCGTCGCGGTCGAAGCGGTGGAAGGAGTCGCCTTCGACGAGCACTGGGGTGATGTGCTCACGGCGGAAGATGTGCTGGAAGGTCTTGGTGACCGAGGTGGTGCCGGCCCCCGAGGAGCCGGTGACGGCGACTACGGGATGGCGGGTGGACATGGCGACGTGCTTTCGGCTTGGGGGCTATCCATCTCACTCAGGTCGGGAGGAACGTGCTGGCACTGGCGCAGCTCACTGGCTCGAGGGGCCACCAGGGCTTCCGAGCCAGGCATCTGTGACCTGCGGCAGTGGAGTGAACCTGCGTTGGATGGAGAGCCCCTTTCGGCTTTGCTGTCGGACAGGGGTCGAGAAGTCTCCGGCGTGCTGCTGCGGGCCAGGGGTCGAGAAGTGCCCGGCGTGCTCGACTTCGGAACAGTGCCCGGCGTGCTCAACTTCGGAACAGTGTCCGGGCATTGAACAGCGAGGCGTCGAACCGCTCGGGTCGCTTGGTCCCGCTGCTGGGCGCTCTGTCGTCGCCAGATCCGGGCCCGCTGTGCGACCCGGTCCCGTTCAGGCCGCTGATGGCCCCCTTGGCGCCGGCTGCGCCGTCGGTCTCGTCGTGCTCCTGGTGGTAGCGCTCGACGGTCTCCACTTCGCGTCGTGACCCGAACACGAGCGGTACCCGCTGGTGCAGGGAGGTCGGGGGCACGTCCAAGATGCGCTGGCGGCCGGTGGAGGCCAGGCCGCCGGCCTCCTCCATGATGAAGGCCACCGGGTTCGCCTCGTAGAGCAGGCGCAGCCGCCCCGGCTTGGCCGGGTCCTTGGAGTCTGCCGGGTAGAGGAAGACGCCGCCGCGGGTGAGGATGCGGAACGCTTCGGCCACCAGCGAGGCTACCCAGCGCATGTTGTAGTCCTTGCCTCGTGGCCCGGTACGGCCCGCCAGGCACTCTTGGACGTACCGGCGCACCGGAGGCTCCCAGAACCGCTCGTTCGAGGCGTTGATGGCGAACTCGTCGGCCTCCTCGGGGATCTGCATCTGGGGGTGGGTCAAGATGAACGCCCCGATGTCTCGGTCCAAGGTGAAGCCGTCCACCCCGTGGCCGGTGGTGAGCACGAGCATGGTCGCGGGGCCGTACAAGGCGAACCCGGCGCACACCTGCTCGGTGCCGGGTTGGAGGAAGTCCGCGAGGCTGGGCTCGTCGCCGGGGCTCGGGCTGCGCAAGATGGAGAAGATGGTGCCGACCGAGATGTTCACGTCGATGTTGCTCGACCCGTCGAGCGGGTCGAACACGAGCAGGTACTTGCCCCGACGCCAGGCGCCGGGGACGGGGTAGATGTCGTTCATCTCCTCCGAGGCCATCGCCGCGAGGTACCCGGTCCACTCGGTCTGGCCGATCATCACCTCGTTGCTGATGACGTCGAGCTGCTTCTGGACCTCGCCCTGGACGTTCTCGGTGTCCGCCGACCCGAGTGCCCCGACGAGGGCGCCCTTGTTCACCTGGTTGGCGATGATCTTCACGGCTGTGGCTACCGCGTTGAGCAGCCCCGAGAACTCGCCGGTGGGGTTCCGCTCGCGCTGCTCGTGCTCCTTCTCGATGGTGAAGCGAGTGAGGGTGGTACGCGGCGCGCCCGGCATGTGGAGACTTCGGCTGTCCTCAGGCACCGACGGCCTCCATGTTGCGGGTGCCGGGGGTGGCACGGGCGCCGGACGTGGCGCCGGCGAGCAGGTGGTCGCGGGGAGCGCCACCGCCGGCCGCGCTGGCAGCAGCAGCCCGGGCGCAGTTGGCGGCGAGGGCCTGCTGGGCGGCTTCGACGGCGCCGACGTCGCCGTGCCAGGTGTGCAGCGCGTCGCTCACCAGCGCCCGACCGAAGGAGAAGGTCAGGCGCCACGGGACCCCTCCGCTGCCGGCGGCGACCTGGTTGATGGCGGTCAGGTTGGCACACGCCTGGTCGTTCGACTGGCCGCCTGAGAGGAAGGCTATGCCGGGCACGGCGCCAGGCACGCACGCTCGGAGCACCGCCACGGTGGCCTCGGCCACCTGCGCGGCACTGGTGTAGTCCTGGTGAGCGGTCCCGGCGATGACCATGTTCGGTTTGAGCACTATACCGCTCGGGTCCACGCCCATGGCGTGCAGCTCGTCGAAGACCGCGGTGAGCGCGCTGGTGGTGACCACCTGGCACAGGTCGATGCCGTGGGCCCCGTCCATCAGGACCTCGGGCTCGACGATAGGGACGATGCCTGCCTCCTGGCAGGAGGCAGCGTAGCAGGCCAGGGCATGGGCATTGGCGTGCACGGCGCGCGGCGGGAGGTTCCCCGGGTCGAGCACAGCCCGCCACTTGGCGAAGGTCGCGCCCATCTGGCGGTACTCGGTCAGGCGGTTCCGCAGGCCGTCGAGCCCCTGGGTCACCACAGCCCCGCCGGCGAAGGCCAGGGGAACCACGCCGGTGTCGACTTTGATGCCGGGGTGGATCCCGCGATCGGCGCAGGCTTCGGGGAACGGCGTGCCGTCGGCCAGGCGCTGGCGGAGGGTCTCGTCGCACCAGATGATCCCGGCGATCCACGTCCCGAGCTTCGGGGTGGTGAGCAGCAGCTCCCTGTAGTCGCGTCGGGTGGTGTCGCTGGCGGCCACCCCGGCTTCTTGGAGGCGCTTGGACATCGTGGCGATGCTCTCGTCTGCGGCCAGGATGCCTTTGGGCTGCGCCACCAAGCAGGCGGCGGTCTCGCGCAGTTCTGGCACGGTGGTCCTCCTCGACGGACAGTGGGTACGGCACGAAGAGCCGGTCGGGGACGCTCCGGCCAGCTCTTGGGTGACCACGCTACGCAGGTGCGTGGTCCCTGCCATCACCCGTGTGGGGGATCTGGCGGGTGAGTGGGTCTCTCGAGGTGAAAGAGGCGTGTGGCCGACCGTGGCATGCTGGCTCGGTGCTGGAGCCGGCTGCCGACGACGTGGCCATGGGTCGGGACATCGACCGTCTGGTGGGACACCTTCGCGAGGCCATCGCCCGCCATGGTGGCCAAGAGGTGCTCGACCTCATGGACCAGGTGGTGACGGGCGTCGGTCGGGATCCCCGCCGGACGATGGACATGCTCGGCGCCATCGAGGTGAGCGGCGCTGTGGCGCTGGCCCGGGCGTTCGTCGCCTTCTTCCACTTGGTGAACGTGGCGGAGCAAGTGCATCGCAGCTGGGCGCTGCGTGCGGCGCGCGCTGGCGGTGGCTGGCTCGACCAGGCGATCGCTACGGCCCTCGAGGCCGGCGCTTCGCCCGAGGATCTGGCGAGCGCCGCGCGGCGGGTCATGGTCCGCCCCGTGTTCACCGCACACCCGACAGAGGCGGCCCGGCGCACGACGCTCACCCACCTCGGCGCGGTCGCCGACCTGCTGCGCGAGGAGCCCGGAGCGATCACCGAGCATCGCCTTGCGGGAGTGGTCGAACTGCTCTGGCTGAGCGACGATCTGCGGGTGGCGCCGCCGAACCCGCTCGACGAGGCGCGCAACGCGCTCTACTACTTCGACGCCTTGCACCGGCGGGCGGTAGGGGCCGTGCTCCAGGCCTGGCGTGAGGCCCTGGCTCGCGCCGGGGTGGTGACGGCACCGGCCGACGTGCCGCTCACCTTCGGCAGCTGGATCGGCGGCGACCGCGACGGCAACCCGAGCGTGACGCCGGCGGTGACGCTCGAGGTGCTGGCGCTCCAGCACGACCACGCCATCGCCGATCTGCTCGAGGTGGTCGACGGGCTGCGAAGGCAGCTGTCGATCTCCGAGCGGCTCCTGCCCGTGCCCGATACGCTGCGTCGGTCCGTGGCGGCTGATCTGGCGAGCTTGCCGGAGGTGGAGGAGCGCTACCGCCGGATGAACGTCGAGGAGCCCTTCCGGCTGAAAGCCACCTGCATCCGTCACAAGCTGCTTGCCACCCAGCGCCGGGTGAAGTTCGAGGAGCCGCATCGCGCCGGGCGCGACTACGCCAGCGGCGAGGAGGTGGTGGCTGACCTCCTGGTCATGCGCGAGGCACTCGCGGCCGCCGGGGCGGCGCAGATCGCCAGTGCCGGCCTCGACGCGGCTATCGGCGCCGCCGCCTGCTTCGGGCTGCACCTGGCCACGCTCGACATCCGTGAGCACGCCGATGCGCACCACCGGGTGCTCGGGCCGTTGCTGTCCCCGGGAGGCTGCACTGGATCCGACGAGGATCCTCCCGCTCGGGCGCCTGGAGCCTCTGGTCCGGCAGGGGGAGCTCGTGGTCCGGCAGGGGGAGCCTCTGGTCCGGCAGGGGGAGCTCGTGGTCCGGCAGGGGGAGCCTCTGGTCCGGCAGGGGGAGCCCCTGCTCGGGCGCCGGGAGCTCCCGGTTCGGCGCGAGGTGCCCCCGCTCGGGCGCCAGGTGCCCCCGCTCGGGCCGGTCGTTCGCCACTGCCGGGGTCGTACGGGTCGCTGGGGAGAGCAGAACGCCTCCAGGTGCTGGCCGACGAGCTGGCCAGCCCGCGGCTGCACGCTGGGGCGGTGCTCGAGCGCGAGCTCCGTCTCGACGAGGCCGACCGGCGCACCGTGGCCGTGTTCGACGCCGTCGAGCACGCCCAGCGGGTGTTCGGGCCCAGGGCTGTGCAGAGCTACATCGTGTCCATGACCCGGGGGGCTGACGACGTGCTGGCTGCCGTGGTGCTGGCCAGGCAGGCCGGATTGGTCGATCCGGGCGCCGGTGTAGCGCGCATCGGCTTCGTCCCGCTACTGGAGACGATCGGCGAGCTGCGCGGTGCTGCGACGTTGCTCGACGGCTTGCTGTCGGTGCCTGCTTACCGCCGACTTGTGACGGCCCGGGGCGACGTGCAGGAGGTGATGCTCGGCTACAGCGACTCGAACAAGGAAGCGGGCATCACCACCGCTCAATGGGAGATCCACCAGGCCCAACGGCGCATGCTGGCCGTCGCGCGCCGACATCGTGTGGGGTTGGCCTTCTTCCACGGGCGAGGTGGGACCGTCAGCCGGGGAGGAGGCCCGACCCACCGGGCGATCCTGGCTCTGCCGGCGGGATCGCTCGACGGCTCCATGAAGATGACCGAGCAGGGCGAGGTCATAAGCGACAAGTATGCGCTCAGCGAGCTGGCCGTGGAGAACCTGGAGCTCACCTTGGCGGCCGTGCTCGAAGCGACAGCCCTGCGACAGTCGCCTGTGACGCGACCGGTCCGTGAAGCGTCCTGGGACACCACCATGGACCTGGTGTCAGAAGCGGCAGCCGGCACCTATCGCGGCTTCGTCGAGGATCCCGACCTGAGCGGCTATGTCATGGCGGCGACGCCCTTGGACCAGTTCTCGGCGCTGCGGATCGGTTCACGCCCGACGAGCCGTCCCGATGCCGGCGGCGGTGTGCAGGCGCTGCGAGCCATCCCGTGGGTGTTCGGCTGGACCCAGTCCCGCCAGATCGTGCCTGGTTGGTTCGGCGTCGGCACCGGTATCGCCGCTGCTCGCGCGGCGGGGAGGGATCCCGAGCTGCTCGCCATGGCCGAGCAGTGGCCGTTCTTCTCCAACTTCATCTCCAACGTGGAGATGACCCTGGCCAAGACCGACTTGGAGATCGCCGAGCGGTACGTGAAGATGCTCGTCCCGCCAGAGCGCCGCAGACTGTTCGAGGTCGTGGTCGACGAGCACGACCGGACCCTCGAGCAGATCCGGTGGATCACTGGCCAGGCGGTGCTGCTCGAGCATGCGCCAGTGCTGCGCCGCACGCTCGCTGTGCGCAGCCGCCACCTGGCTCCCATCCACGACTTGCAGATCTCGCTGTTGCGCGAGGTGCGAGGTCGACGTGCGGCCCACGAGGAGCTCCAGCGGGCGCTGCTGCTGACGGTGAACGGGATCGCCGCCGGGTTGCGCAACACCGGCTGAGGGCGGTGGGCCGGCCCGAGAGGCGAACCTCGTGCAAAGGGAGAGGAAGCAGCGTCTCTCGAAGGGGAGGAAGCAACCTCATTCGAAGGGGAGGAAGCAACCTCATTCGAAGGGGAGGAAGCAGCCGTTCACCCGGCTGACGAGGTGGCGGAGCACGGTCAGGTCGACGACGCCGCGCGGGCAGGTCTCGTAGGTGTCGACGAGCACCGTGGCCGGGGCGTCGGGATCGCCGAAGCCATCGAGGGCCAGATGGGCTTGCCGAGCCACGTCGTGCTCGGTGTAGCCATTGGTGACCACCAGGCAAGCCAAGCTCGCGTAGCGGGCTGCAGCCACCCCCGGGCCGGAGTCCTCCACCGCTGCCACATGACCAGCGTCGACCCCCAGCAGGTCGACCGCCTGGTGGTAGGCCGACGGGTGGGGTTTGCGCTGGGGAGCCTCGGCCCCGGTGACGACCACGGCGAACCGCTGGAGGCAGAAAAGCCCGTCGAGGAGCGGGAGCACCCACTCCCGGCTGCCGGTAGTGGCCACGCCGACAGCGATCCCCCCCTGGGCCAGGTCGTCGAGGAGCCTCGTCACGCCGGGGCGGGGCGTGAAGACGTTCGACCGGGCCATCTCGGTGAACAGCTCTGTCTTTCGTGCGTGCACGGTGCGGGCCACCTCGTCGATCCGCTCGACTGCCCACCCCTCGGCAGCGACGGTCGGGTCTGTGCGCAAGAAGGTCCGCACCCGGCGCTCGCCACCGGTCACTGCCAGCAGGGCTCCGTAGCGCTGCTCGTCCCAGTGGAACGGCAGGCCGAGATCGGCGAACGCTTGGTTGAAGGCCACCCTGTGCCCGTGGCGTTCGCTGTCGACCATGGTGCCATCGACATCGAACACCACTGCTCTCAGCCCTTTCGATCCCACAGCACGGTTGTCGCGCTCTGCGCGCCGTTCGACCTCCCCCGAACGGGGGATCGTCGTAGTGCTCTGGCTCAGGTGCTCAGATGGAGGTGAGCACGCTGCATAGCACCCACGCTGAGCGAGGGGTGCTGTCGCTTCCGGGGCTCGCTCAGCAGTGGGAGCCGGTCGGCGGCTGGCGATGGCGCATCGGGCTGTCGTGGAGCGGATCAGGCGCGTGGCGCAGCGATGGGAACCGGCGCAGGCGGCTCACCCGGCCGAGCCGGCCGACGGCGACGGGCACGTCGGCGCCGAGCAGCATGTCGAGATCCCCCGCGCTGTTGCCGTAGGCCCAGACCACGACCGAGACCTGGGAGCTCTCGGCTCGCCCAGCCGCAGCACCGAGGTTCGAGGCCTCCGGGGCATCGAGCCCGAAGGCCGGCTTCCCTCCCCCGACAGCGGTGCTGGTGGTGAGCTCTGTGCGACTGCGCTCGTCGGCACTCTGGCGGGCAGTGGCCCGCGTACTGGTCGGCTCGTGGCCGGCCAGTCGGGTGGCCCACCGCTGGAGCCGCTGGCGCTTTTGCGGCCCACGGCAGTTGGGTCCCTCGAACCGACCGGTCAGCCGCCCGTCGGAGCTCACGGCCAGCCGGGTGGCCATCAGCGTATCGGCGCCGAGCACTTCGGCTACGGGTCGGAGGTACAGCTCGGGCGAAGCTGACACGATGGCCAGGTGGTGCCCTGCCCGGCGATGGGCCTCGAACCGCCGTACGACGTCGGCCCGGGCACGGCGCTGGAAGTGGTGCCGGCCGAAAGAAGCAGCGGCCTGCTCCACGTCGGCAGCAGCACGACCTTCGAGCACAGCGACGAACAGCTGTTCCTTGGCACGGTCAGCACGGCTTCCACCGACCACGGCACCCGCGGCCAGCAGGGGGGCCAAGCGCAGCGCGGCCCACCAGAGGGCGCGACGCCCCGCTACGGCTGCCAGGAACGGCCAGACGCTGCCGCCGCGGGTGAGTGTTCCGTCGAAGTCGAAGGCGGCCACGACGATCGGTTCGCTCACATCGGGCACGGCGGCATTCTTCCAGAGCCGGCCGGTGTCGGCGCGCGCCCAGAGCGCAGCAGGCCAGGGACGCGCCCAGAGCGCAGTGAGCCAGGGGCGCGCCCAGAGCGCAGCAGGGACAATAAATCCGACGATCCTGGTCGGCAATTGCCCCAGGTGACGGCTACAGTGACGCCCGACGCTGGTGTGCGCTGTTGCCTGGCAGATGTCGCATCGGCATCGACCGGGGCGAGCAGCGGCCGGCGACGCACGAGCCGTTCATCGAGGAGGAACCGCCATGACCGTTCGACTGGGTGACATCGCCCCTGACTTCTCCGCTGACACCACTGAAGGGCCGATCCATTTCCACGACTGGCTGGGAGGCTCGTGGGGCATCTTGTTCTCACACCCCAAGGACTTCACGCCGGTGTGCACCACCGAGCTCGGCGCCTTTGCCAAGGCGAAAGGCGAGTTCGACAAGCGCAACACCAAGCTGATCGGCCTGTCGGTCGACTCGGTGGAGTCGCACCAGGCATGGAAGGCCGACATCGCCGAGACGCAGGGCCAGGCGCTCAACTTCCCCGTCATCGGCGACGAGGACCGCCAGGTGGCCGGCCTCTACGACATGATCCATCCGAACGCCAGCGACACGCTCACGGTGCGCTCGGTGTTCATCATCGGACCGGACAAGAAGGTGAAGCTCACCCTCACCTACCCGGCGTCGACGGGTCGGAACGTCGACGAGATCCTGCGTGTGCTCGACTCCCTGCAGCTCACTGACCAGTACCAGGTGGCCACTCCGGTCAATTGGACCGATGGCGCCGACGTCATCGTGGCCGCCGGAATGCCCGACGACGAAGCCGCCCAGAAGTTCCCGAAGGGGTTCAAGACGCTGAAGCCCTATCTGCGGATGACGCCCCAGCCGAACAAGTAGCCTCCCGAGCAGCGCGCTGGGCGGGGTGACGCTCGGCCCGTAGAAGAAGAAGCTCGTAGAAGAAATTGTCGACGAAGCCGGCCCTTGGGCCGGCTTCGTTCGTCCTGGCCAGCCGAGCCCGTGGGCAGTGACCATCTCGGCGGTAGATGCCCTCCCATTTCTGGGCACCGGTCACCACCTCCGGGCCGACGGCGAGCACCCTGCCCGGGTCATCGAGGCCGTGGCGGCAGCGGTCACCATCTCCAGGCCCACGCCGAGCAGTCCCCCGGCCACCGAGGCCGTGGCACCGGTCACCACCTCCGGGCCGACGGCGAGCACCCTGCCCGGGTCATCGAGGCCGTGGCGGCAGCATTCCCACTCGGGCTAAGAAGTTCGGGTTCATCCAGTAAAATAAATCTGATGGCACTTGCATTAGGTTTGATGTGCGTATATGATGAAAGTGATGTGATTCGTAGGTGCTCGGCGAGATGCGACCGAGCTGACCGAAGGAGGAGTGCCATGCTGATGCGATTCGACCCGTTCCGCGAGGTAGACCGAATGGCCGACCAGGCCTTGGCGTCACTGCGGAGCCGGAGTGGTCTGATGGCTATCGACGCCTTTCGGCGGGACGGTGATGTTCACCTGTTGATCGACCTGCCCGGCGTGGATCCCGCCTCTATCGACCTGGTCGTCGAGAAGAACGTGCTCAGCATCACTGCCGAACGCCGCACTGCCTACGGCGACGACGACGAGGTGGTGGTGGCGGAGCGACCTGCTGGTCCGTTCACTCGCCAGCTGTTCCTGGGCGAAGGCCTCGACGCCGATCGGGTGGCTGCCCGGTACGAGGACGGCGTGCTTGCGGTGGTCATTCCGGTGGCCGAGCAGGCCAGGCCTCGTCGGGTCACCATCGCCACGCCACACCGGGCGACGGCTGTGGAGGCTGGATCTGGCGTCACCCAGAGCACAGCGTCTGGTTCCTCACCTGTTGGAGCGGTGGCCTGAGCTGGGTCCGGCGCCAGGGTCGGTGCAGGTGCCGTAGCGGTGCAGGTGCCGTAGCGGTGCAGGTGCCGTAGCGGTGCAGGTGCCGTAGCGGTGCAGGTGCCGTAGCGGTGCAGGTGCCGTAGCGGTGCAGGTGCCGTAGCGGTGGTGGGTCGGGAGCCCGGTCGGCCGGAGGCGTGATCGGCGCCTCGGCTGTCGTGGCGTGGCTCCCGACCCGAGGAGCGTCCCCGCCGGCCGGCCGACAGGCGGATTGGGTCGGCTGGTGGTGGGCCAGCGCGCGGCCCGCCAGCCGGCAGGCAGTGCGGGGAGCTAACCCGCGGCGCGCGGGCCGGCGGCGGTGGGGGAGCCCCCGAGCAGCCCTTGGCGCAGCTCACCTTTGAGCACCTTGCCCTGCGGGTTGCGGGGCAGCGGTTCGGAGCGGAACCAGATGTGCGTCGGTGCTTTGAACGACGCCAGGCGCTCGCCGACGAAGCGGGACAGGTCGTCGGCCGACACCGATGTGCCGGGTCGCAGCAGTACCGCCGCGCCGACCTCTTCTCCGAGCACGGGGTGCGGCACACCGATGACGGCGCAGTCGGCGACTGCGGGATGGGCGAACAGGCAGTCTTCGACTTCCACGCAGTAGACGTTCTCGCCACCGCGGATGACCATGTCCTTGGCCCGGTCGACGATGTAGACGAACCCTTCCTCGTCGATGCGGGCGATGTCGCCTGTGTGGAGCCAGCCCCGGGTGAAGCTGTGGGCGGTCTCCTCCGGCTTGTTCCAGTAGCCGCGCACCACGTTGGGGCCTTTCACCCACAGCTCGCCGACCACGTCGGGGCCTCGGGGCAGGTCGTCGGTCGGTTCGTCGCCCTCGAAGCCGTCGGGTACCACGGCGAGCTCGCAGACCGGGACGGCCGGGCCGACGCTGCCAGGTTTGCGGACGTAGTCGTCGCCCATGTTCATGGTGGTGACCGACGACGTCTCGGTCAGGCCGTAGCCGTTCGAAGGCGAGCCCGCCGGGAAGTGCTGGCGGATGCGGCGCACCAGGTCCGGCGGGGCCGGCGCTCCGCCGTAGGCCACCGAGCGGATCGACGACGTGTCGCGCTTGGCGAAGTCTGGCGAGTCGATGGCCGCCATGACCATGGCCGGCACGCCGCCGAAGATGGTGATCTGCTCCCGCTCGACCAGCTCGAGTGCCCGCTGGGGATCCCAGTGGTGCATCATGACCAGCTTGCCACCTGCAGCGGTGTTCGCCACCAAGATGGCATGGCAACCCGTCGCGTGGAACAGCGGCACTGACAGCAGGTGGGCGTGCTGCGTGCCGCCGGTCACATCCGCAGCGGCGCCGCTGCGGCGCAGGCCGGCGCGGGAGTTCACGAAGAACAGGCTCATCAGGTTGGTGCAGATGTTGCGTTGGGTGCCGACAGCTCCTTTCGGATGGCCCGTCGTGCCCGAGGTGTAGAAGATGGTGGCGTCGTCCTCTGGCTCGAGGGTCACCTCGGGGAGGGTGACGTCGGGCGCCGGGGTGCCGAGCACGTCGGCGAAGCCCACGACCGGCGCCGTGGCGCCCGGGTCGGTCGTCGCCGTGGCGCCCGGGTCGGTCGTCGCCGTGGCGCCCGGGTCGGTCGTCGCCGTGGCGCCCGGGTCGGTCGTCGCCGTGGCGCCCGGGTCGGTCGTCGCCGTGGCGCGGTCCTCGTCGGTCACCACCACCGCCCGAAGGTGGGGCAGCGCTCCCAGGTGGGGCCGGAGGCGCTCCAGGCGCTCGGTGTCGACGAAGGCTACGGCGCTGGCCGAGTCGGCGAGCGCGTACTCGAGCTCTGCGCCTTTCCACCAGGCGTTGACGGGGACCACCACCGCACCGATCGCCGTGGCCGCCCAGAAGGAGAGCACCCACTCGGGAAGGTTGCGCATGACGATGGCGACCCGGTCGCCCTTGGCCACCCCGAAGCGCTCCTGCATCTTGCCGGCGAGCTGGGCCACCTTGCGGAAGTGCTCTTCGAAGGTGATGCGCTCGTCTTCGTATACGAGGAAGTCCTTGTCTCCATGGAGGCGTGACAGCTCCAAGATGCTACGCAGGCTGGGTGGGCAGTGCTTCCACGTGCGGGTGGGCACGCCGAAGACGTCGACCACCTCCATCTCGAACATCTGGCCGGGGGCGGTGAGCTGCTCGGTGGCTTCTCGCAGGCTGGGCACAGTCATCGCGACGTGCTCCTGGGTGTCTCGGTGAGAGGTACGAAGATGGTGGCACGGTAGTGGGCCAGCTCGGCGATGGACTCCTTCACGTCGTCGAGTGCCCGGTGGGTGACCTTTTTCGCCGGGGCTGAGGCGAATGCCTCTGGGTACCAGCGCCGGCACAGCTCTTTGAGCGTCGAGACGTCCACGGACCGGTAGTGCAGCCACGCCTCGATCTCGGGGAGCTTGGCGGCGAGGAAGCGGCGATCGGTGCCGATGGAGTTGCCGCACAGGGGGACGGTGCGCGGCTCGGCGACCTGGGATTCGAGGAATTCCAAGGTCAGGCGGCCGGCGTCGGTCAGGGTCACGGTCGAGCCCTCGATCGCCTCGAGCAGTCCCGAGCGCGTGTGCATGGCTCGGACCACGTCGTCCATCGCGGCCAGCTCGGCGGCAGAGGCCTGCACGACGAGGTCGGGCCCCTCGGCCACGATGGCCAGGTCGTCGTCGGTCACCACCGTGGCGATCTCCACGATGGTGTGCCGGCTCGGATCGAGGCCGGTCATCTCGAGGTCCATCCAGGCGAGCACCCGGCGCATGCTACCTGCCCGGTAGGGTGGCCGGACGGCCGCCGACGTCGGTGGGGGCCGAGGCCGGTTCGCGCGGCGAGCCCAGTCAGGTCGGCTGCGAGCTGAGCCCAGGTCGGCTGCGAGCTGTGCCCACGTCGGCCGTGAGCTGTGCCCAGGTCGGCTGCGAGCTGTGCCCACGTCGGCCGTGAGCTGTGCCCTTGTCGGCGCTTCCTCGGCGGATTCGTGCCGGCTAGGGTCGGAGCGATGGTGGTGGTCCCGCTGGTGCGCCTCGACCCCGACCTGCCGGTCCCGGCGCGAGCGCGGGCCGGCGACGGCGGCGTGGACCTCTACGCACGAGTGGAGGTCGAGCTGGCACCCGGCGGCGGGCGGGCGGTGGTGCCGACGGGGATCGCTCTGGCCATTCCGCCTGGCTACGCCGGTTTCGTCCAACCCCGCAGCGGCCTGGCGGCCCGGCACGGGGTGACCTGTCTGAACAGTCCGG
This sequence comes from Actinomycetes bacterium, assembly GCA_021819525.1. GTDB lineage: Bacteria > Actinomycetota > Acidimicrobiia > Acidimicrobiales > UBA8190 > JAKAQW01. Next base: position 3,061 of record JAKAQW010000070.1, on the reverse strand, counting down.
GCCTGATCGATGCCGGATATCGTGGTGAGGTCGCCGTGGTCCTGGTGAACACCGATCCGTCCTCGTCGCACCGGGTGCACCGTGGCGACCGGATCGCCCAGCTGGTCCTTCAGCAGGTGGTGGTGCCCGAGTTCGTGGAGACCGCCGAAGACGACCTCGTGCCCAGCGAGCGCGGGGCGGGCGGTTTCGGGCACAGCGGCCGGTGACCACACCCGAAGGCGCGCAACGGCCCACAGGGTCGCCCGGTGACCGCCGGCTGCCGCGCGGTCCTCGTCCGCCGGTGCAGCCACCCGGTGACCGCGGTCGAGCCCCCGGTGCCCGCTCGGCGGCGCGCCCACCGAGCGGTGCTCCCGAGGTGCGCGGTGCTCCCGAGGTGCGCGGTGCTCCTGAAAAGGCACCAAGCGGCCTCGAGCCGTTGTCCTCGCTCGACGCGCTGTTCCTTGGCGCCGAGACGTCGGCCATGCCCATGCACATGGTGGCGGTCGTGGTCGTCGAGCCCGGCTCGACGGGTCTCCGTGTCGCCGACGTCCGTCAGATGGTGGCTGGCCGTCTCCACGCCGTGCCTCGGCTACGGCGCCGAGCGGTACCCACCCCTTTCGGGGTGGACCACGCCGTCTGGGTGGACGATCCAGACCTGGACCTAGATCACCATGTCCGGGCGGCAGCGCTGCCGCGTCCTGGCGGTCCGGCTGAGCTGGCGGCTTACCTGGGGGATCTCGCCGGGTGCCCCCTGGATCCGGCCCGCCCCCTGTGGCAGCTGATCGTCCTCGAGGGGTTGGAGTCCGGTCACGTCGCGCTGGTGGTGAAGGTCCACCATGCCCTGTTCGACGGGGTGAGGGGGCTTTCGGTCTTGGCCGGGCTCTTCGACCTGGATCCCACGGGGCCAGCTGCAGCGGGCGATCCCCGGTCGACCGGTGACCGGCCGTCTGGGGGCCGGGCACCTAGCGCTGTACCAGGGAGGACTTCCTTGCCGGGCGTCGCCGACCTGCTGGCCCTCTCGGCGCGCCGCTGGATCTGCCGACCGTGGTCGGCGGCTGACGCGGTGGCGGGCACGTACCTGGCCATGCGCACGATGGCCCACGAGCATCCGCAGGCATCGCCGGCGCCGGGCACGTCCGAAGCCGGTGAGCCTGCCACGACCGGACGTGGTGCAGGGGGGCCCGCTGGAGATGGGCGCGGCGCCGAAGCCTCGCGGGGCCACGAGGAGGCTCGTCGCGGTGGCTCGACGCCTCCGGCTCGTTCGTGGAGCGGGGGACCACGACCCTTTGGCGGACCTCGGGCGCCGTGGAACGGTACCATCGCCGCGCAGCGCTCCATGGCCATGGTGGACGTGCCGCTCGAGGATCTGCGGATGGTGGCTCGAGTCGTCGGAGCGACGGTGAACGACGTGCTGTTGGCCGGGGTGGGTGGCGCCTTGCGTCGACGCCTGGTCCTGGCAGGAGCAGCACCTGGTCCGGGAAGCCGCCCGTTGCTGGCGATGGTGCCGGTCTCCGCGCGCCGACCTTGCTCGCCGGGAGATCGCCCGGCGGCCGAGGAGGGTCTCCCCGCGACGTCGGCCGGCGTTGCAGGCAACGAGCTGTCGGCCATGGTGGTCTCGCTGGCCACCGACGTCACCGATCCGCTGTCTCGGCTCCGAGCTGTCGCTGCGTCCAGCGAGAGAGCGAAGACCCAGTTGACGTCGATCCCCGGGGGCGTGGTGGCCGCGTGGGCGGAGCTGGCCGTGCCGGCGGTCGCCACCCGGCTGGCGCGCCTGGCCGGGAACCTGCAGCTGTTCGACCGGCTGCCGCCACTGGCGAACGTGGTGGTATCTGACGTGGTGGGCCCGGAAGTACCGTTGTGGTGCGCAGGTCGCCGGGTGCTGGCGATCTACCCGTTCGGACCGGTGGCCGACGGGATCGGGCTGAACATCACTGCTGTCAGCTACGGGCCGTCACTCGGCATCGGGTTGTCGTCGTGCCGCCGGCTCCTTCCCGACCTGGCCGAGCTGGCGACAGACCTGGGAGACAGTCTGGGCGAGCTGACCAGGCGGGCGGCCGCCACCCGCCACTCCAGCTCGTGATCTCGTCGCCGGATCTCACAGTTCCACCTGCCAGTCCGTGCCGTCGGGCTCCCGTGCTCATCGGGCTCCCGTGCTCCCTTGCTCATCGGGCTCCGGTGCCATCGGTTGGACGGCTTCTCGGGCATGGGTGCTGGTGGGCTCTCCGGCGCGGTCGAGCGCCCATGTCCATGGCCGGCCGGGTGCGGACCTCATGTTGCCGAGGCGAGGGTGTGCATGGCTGGGCGAGGGTGGCTAGAGTAGGGACCACACGCGGACGTGGCTCAGCTGGTAGAGCATCACCTTGCCAAGGTGAGGGTCGCGGGTTCGAATCCCGTCGTCCGCTCTCGAAATTTGGTGCTGGAGCCGCTGGTCAGGGCGTCAGCCGAAGGCGAGAGACGACGGGGATCGAACCGAAGGGGCTCTCCCGGTCGCCTGCAACTCCGAAGTGCACGGCGAGTGCTGTGACCCGAGGCACCGTGCGGCCGCGCGGCACCCCTACAGCACCCGCACGACGCAGTGCAACCCGGGCGCGCCAGCCAGCCGGCGGTCAGCCGTCAGCAGCTCGCATCCCAGACCTTCGGCAAGGCCGACGTACGCCGCGTGGTACGCCGTGACGTTCGCACGCAGGTCGTAGGCACGGCGCATGAACGGCAGGGACGGGTAGCGGTCCAGGCGCAGTGCTTCGAGGTCGGCGATCGCTGCGGCGAACCGCTGGTCGGAGATGGTGCCGGCCAGCCATCGCTTGCGCAGGACTGCGACGCTCTCCACGTCGACCAGGTCAGGAGCGGCAACGTCCCCGGCGATGCGCACCTCGCCACGAGCTCGTCGGCCGTCGACACCGTCGTCTCCCACCACGTTTGCCAGCACGGACGCGTCGATGACCATCAACGGTTCGTCCGCTGCTCTGCAAGGTCCACGGCGGCTTGCCCGAGCCCGACACGCCCACCGCTGTGCCGCTCGATGCGATCGAGTACCTCCTCGAGGCTCGGCTTCTCGGCCAGGCGCTTCAGCTCGGCGGTGAGA
>JAKAQW010000284.1 GCA_021819525.1 Actinomycetes bacterium | reverse complement strand
CACTGCGCGTCGTGAGCTTCACCGGCTCCACCGGGGTCGGCCAGCAGGTGATGCGCCAGGCGGCGCAGCGAGTGGTGCGCCCGGTGCTCGAGCTCGGTGGCGACGGCGCGTTCGTCGTCTTTGCCGACGCGGATCTCGACGCGGCGATCGCAGGGCTCATGATCGCCAAGTTCCGCAACAACGGCCAGTCGTGCATCGCCGCGAACCGGGTGTTCGTGCAGCGCCCTGTGCTCGACGCGTTCGTCGAGCGGCTCCGAGGTGCGGTGGGGGCCATGACCGTCGGCGATCCACTTGGCGAGAAGGAGGTCGGCCTCGGCCCGCTGATCACGCCGGGACGAGTCCACGAGGTCGCTGCGCTTGTGGCCGAGGCGTGCGACGGCGGGGGTCGGTTGCTGGCTCCGGACGTCGACCTGCCTAGCAAGGGTTACTGGCACCGGCCGTGCTTCGTGGTCGAGCCGCCGCCTGGGTGCGGGCTCGGCACCACCGAGGTGTTCGGCCCTGCTGCGGGGGTGTTCGGCTTCGACACCGAGGACGAGGTGCTCGCCCGGGCGAACGACACCGAGATGGGCCTGGCCGGCTACGTCTACACCCGGGACGTGGGACGAGCCTGGCGAATGGCGCAGCGCCTGGAGGCGGGCATCGTAGGGGTGAACGACCCGGTCCCGCCCACCGCGTTCGGCACGCTCGGAGGCATGAAGCAGAGCGGGATCGGCCGCGAAGGTGGCCGCCTCGGGCTCGAAGAGTTCGAGGAGCAGCGCTACGTGGCCTTCGGCGCATGAGCACCGAGGCGGGCGCCGCATGACTGCGAACGAGAACGTGGCCGGCGACGCCAGCAGGCGGCCTTCGGTTGGCTCGGGGTCCTCTCCTCGGGCTCGAGGGTCTGTCGGGGAGCTGCGTGTCGAGCTGCGCAGCCAGGCATGGTTCGGGCAGTCGGGGAAGGTGGGCTTCGTCTACCGGTCGCACTCGAAGTCCGAGGGGATTCCCGACGACGTCTTCGACGGGCGGCCGGTCATCGGCATCGCCAATAGCTGGTCGGAGCTCGCCCCGTGCAACGCCCACCTGCGCCAGGTAGCCGAGGCGGTGAAGCGCGGGGTGTGGGAGCGCGGCGGCTTTCCTCTCGAGTTCCCGACCATGTCCTTGGGCGAGACGTTGGTGCGTCCTACCGCCATGCTGTACCGGAACCTCATGGCCATGGAGGTGGAGGAAGCCATCCGTTCGAACCCTCTCGACGGCGTGGTGCTCCTCGCCGGATGCGACAAGACGACGCCCGCGCAGGTCATGGGCGCGATCAGTGCCGATCTGCCTACCATCTTGGTCACCGGCGGGCCCATGGTGAGCGGGCGGTTCCGGGCCCGTCCGGTCGGATCGGGCACCGACGTGTGGCGGATGGCCGAAGAGACCCGGGCCGGGGAGATGACAGAAGCGGATCTCCGCGAGGCGGAGAGCTGCGTGTCGCGCAGCAACGGCCACTGCACCACCATGGGCACCGCCTCCACCATGGCGTGTGTCACCGAGGCCCTCGGACTGCAGCTGCCGGGGTCGGCCACCGTGGCAGCGGTGGACGCCCAGCGCTACAAGATCGCCCATCTGGCGGGGCGGCGGATCGTCGACATGGTCGCAGAGGATCTGCGGCCGTCGGCCATCTTGACCCGAGCCGCCTTCGAGAACGCGGTGCGCGTCGAGGCCGCGGTGGGCGGATCGACGAACGCGATCATCCACCTGCTGGCTATCGCCGGCCGGGCCGAGGTCGCGCTCAGCCTCGACGACTTCGACGCGCTCGGTGCCGACGTGCCGGTGCTGGTGGACATCAAGCCCCATGGCCGGTTCCTCATGGAAGAGCTCGACGCGGCGGGTGGGCTGCCTGCGGTCATGGCCGAGATGGGAGACTTGCTGCACACCGACGCGCTGACTGTCACAGGCAGAAGCGTCGGGGAGAACGTGGCTGGCGCCCAGTGCTGGGACCGTCAGGTGATCCGCAGCCGAGCCGATCCGCTCATGGCGCCCGGCGGTCACGTGGCCGTGCTGCATGGCAACTTGTGCCCGAGCGGGGCGGTGTTGAAGCTGTCCGCCGCCTCCCCGGAGCTGCTCGAGCATCGTGGTCCGGCGGCAGTGTTCGACTCTTACGAGGAGTACGTGTCCGCCGCCGAGGGTGACATGGACGGGGTCGACGCCGACACCGTGCTCGTGGTGCGCAACGCCGGACCCAAGGGCTATCCCGGCATGCCGGAAGTGGGCAACCTGCCTCTCCCGAGACGACTGCTGCGCCAAGGGGTTCGGGACATGGTGCGGATCTCCGACGCCAGGATGAGTGGCACCGCCTATGGCACCGTGGTGCTCCACGTGGCACCTGAAGCCGGCGACGGGGGGCCACTGGCGCTGCTGAGAACCGGCGACATGGTCGTCCTCGACGCCAAGGCTCGCACCTTGGACATGGAGGTGGACGAGGCGGAGCTCGACCGGCGCCGGGCGGTGCTCTCGCCGCCGGCAGATCCACCCGGGGTCACGAGCGGCTATGTGGCGCTGTACCGGCGCACCGTGTTGCAGGCCGACCGCGGCGCCGATCTCGACTTCCTGGTCGGGCGCCGCGGCAGCCCGGTTCCGCGGGAGTCGTACTGATGACCCCTGCTTCGGTGCCGGTGGCCGAGGCTTGTGGACTCTCAGTCGGCACGCGGCTAGGGGTCAGCGGCCGTTATCAGATAGCTGTCGGCCGTCAGTCCTATGAGCGCGGTGGGGAGGAGCGGGCACTGGAGGCGGTTTATTCAGGAAGCTTCGATCGCCATGCGGCATCAAGCCTGCACCTCGACACGCGTGTCTGGCTGTGACTGGTGTTCCACAGGCAACTGGTTCGTTGTCGGCACCCGATGCGTCGGAGGTGACCGGGGTGGCCGGAGCCAGGAGAGCAGCGACTGCTTCGCAGGCAACGGTAGCTTCGGTGGACATTTGGTGGACGGAGCATCCTATCCAGGTGCCCATCCGTATGTCCTTTGGGGATCTTCGGCGTCGCGTGATGACGGTGGTGGAGGTGACTGACGCCGACGGGTTCCGGGGTCGGGGTGAGAGCTGGAGCAACTATCCACCATGGGTGCTGACCGAGCGCATCGCTACCGTGCGCGATGGCTTGGGTCCGGCGCTGACAGGGGTCGCGATTGACCTGACATCTCCTGGTCCATCCATTGCAGCCGCGCAAGCCGCCCTGGTCGACGGGTTGTGGGCGCTCGGGCGCCAGTGGGGCGCACCCGGACCGATCATGCAGGCCATCAGTGGTGCCGATCAGGCCCTGTGGGACCTGGTCGGGACGCGACGAGGGATGCCGGTGGCGGAGCTCATTGCGGAGGGTATGCGGGGAACGGTACTTCGTCGATGGGTGCCGGTCTATGCCAGCGGCGTGGGGCCCGAGGATGTCGCTTCGCAGGTGATCCGTTGCTGCGAGGAAGGGTTCTCTGCGGTGAAGCTACGTGTGGGCTTCGGTGCCGACACCGACCGGGAGAACCTCCGAGCCGCGCGGTGCCAACTGGGGGACCAGGGCGAGCTTCTGGTCGACGCTAACCAGGCATGGTCGGCGGACGAAGCTTGGCAGATGGCTCCCGAGCTGGTTGCCGCCAAGGTGGCTTGGGTGGAGGAGCCTATCGCGGATGCGACTCCCGACGAGCTGGCGAGGTTTTCGGACCAGA
>JAKAQW010000283.1 GCA_021819525.1 Actinomycetes bacterium | reverse complement strand
TTTCGCAGGTTTGGGGGTCTCTCGACTTTCGCAGGTTTGGGGGTCTCCCGACCTACTTCTGATGCTCGGGTGACCTAGCGGTTCGGGGACGGCTGGTGTTAGCCTCGATCCTCGGGAAGATAATTCCCCTGAGGTTTTCACCCCCTGAGGTCACCGGGGCGGGAAGCCGAAACGCAGGCTGCGCCCGCCCCACCACGGGACCGCGATGTCGAGTTCGGGGAACCCGGCGTCGATGAGTACTGGGGTGTAGGTCCGAAGCGCCAGGTCGACCCGGACATGATCCTGAACCTCCGCCAGATGCCGGGCTATCCCCCGTCGGCTGTGTAGTCGAGGACGCGGCAGCGGACTGCTGGGCAGCGAATTGCTGGGCGACGTTCTTCACCTTGGCCACCAGGCTCCCACTCGGATGGGACATGTATGTGGCAGGAGCCGAGAGTCGCACGACCGGCGCGCCGGCCAGTGTCGTGGTGAAGTTCTGCACAGCGACGGCGTTCGTGGCCTCGTTGAGAGTCTCGGCGATAAAGTTCAGTCTCCCCTGTGTCTTGTGAGCGATGCTGCTGAGAAGTGCCGAATCGGGGACGGCCACACTGGTCGACGTTGGACGGACGGTCGCTTCGGCGACGATGCTGTAGTGCACTCCCTGGGGATGCTGCGGGTCAAACGTCGACGGCTGCTCGACTTGGATCAGCACCACCGCAGATGGTGATACCCAAGTCGGGGCCACCCGCACACTGAACGCCTGTGGCAGGGCCACTCTTGGCGATGTGCGCGAGGTGCCAGCGAGTCCCGCAGCCGACCCGACGGTGAGAACTGGGAGCATGGCGAGTGCGGGCAAGGAGCGGACCATTCTCTGTAACGTGTTCACTGTTCACCGCAATTCGTGATTTGAGATAGCGTTGGTTCCCGCTCGTGACGGGCGCCGCGCCTCGACCCCGAGGATCGAGCCTGATCCCCGGGAAGACCAGGTCGAGGTCGAATTGTCTGTTCGAGCGGACCCTGGACTCGACCTGTGACGATGATCGCTGCAGGATCCTGAACGTGAGGCCAATTGGTTGACCGTTGGACGTGGTCCTGCGCCCGACGTCGGAGCAGCTCGCGACAGGTGCGAGAGTCCAACAAACGGCATTTTTGAGACTTCGGCAGGCTGGCCGAAGTGGGCGGCCGGGCGCGTTCACAACCCGTGTCCACAATCAACGTCTCGGATCGCTCCCGGCCTACCGATTCTGATACGCCTCCCGCCCGCGGACGGTGTCGGACCGCAGGCCGGGCGGCGTGATGGTCGGCGACGTCCCCGCCCGGACGACTGACTGAGCCACAGATGTTCAGGATCCAGCGCCGATCCTCGTCACAGGCCATCACTGCGGGTGCCCCCGTGAAGCGCTGGGCTCGGCGCCCGCCTGCGGCGTGACTACCGGCTGGCTCGGCGCACCGTCCTTCTAGCTGCACATAGAGGAGTGTATCTATCTGGGGATAGAAGTCAACTCCCCACGGCGGGACCGGTGGTGGTGCTCGGTGCCGGGGCTAGAGCCAGGCGCCGGCGCCCGGCATCCAGATAGCGACGAGGAGCAGCGCAGTAGCGGCCGATATGCTCAGCACCAGGCGCCGGCGGTGCAGCTGCAGCGAGGGCAGCGAACCGTGGTGGAGGGCGTGCAGGCGGGCTCCGAGCGCGTCGGTGCCGGTGATCGCGGCGGCTTGTGGCATCAACATCGCGACGTCCGTGAGCTTCGCGAGGGCACGTACCAGGGGGCGTCGCCCAGCGACTATGACTGCCTCGTGGTCGGCTACGACCTCCTCGCAGACGCTATGTGCGTCGGCGAGGTCGCCGAGGGTGGGGAGGAAGAAGAGGGCGCGAGCCGTGGCGGTGGCTGCCAGCTCCCGCAGCGGCGCCCGGCGCCGACGGTGGCGCTGCTCGTGGGCGAGCACTGCCATAAGCTCCTCGGAGCTGAGCATCTCGAGCAACGCCGTCGACACCACGACGACTGGGCGGGCAAGGCCGATGCACAGCGCGTAGGGCTCGGCGTGCTGGTGCAGCTCGACGGCCCCGACCCCGGCACGCTTCGCGGCGAGGGCCAAGGGTTCGGCTACGACGTCCGTCGGGGGCCCGAGCATCGAGCGCACCCGGCGGGCAGCTCGCCAGGACCCCACAGCGGCTATGACACCAGAGACGACAGTGGCGACGAGCAGCGCGCCTAAGACGGCCACGGGCACGAACAGGTCGAAGCCCACACCCACGATCGGTTCCCTGCACACCGCCGGCTGGACGTGGCCGGCTGGTGCACCAGGCCACCACGCCCAGTAGCACTGTCCCATGGTGTCCACCCCACGCCACACCAACCCGGCCATCGCCGCTTCGAGCGCGACGCCCAGGGCGACGAGGACGACGAACCTACGCCCCGCCGGCCGCATCGTGTGTCGATCGGGGTGTGTCGTCGGCGTCGAGGAGCTCGCGGAAACGCTCGACCAGGCTCCGATCGGCGCGCACTTCGCCCACGATGGCGGACACCGCTGCGTCGTCGAACTGGCGGAACAGCTCCTTGGCCTGGCGCTTGGCCTGGCGGCTGCGCAGTGCGTCCTCGTCGAGGGTCGCCGCGAAGCGGTACGCCTTGCCCTCGGCCACGTGGTCGACCACCTGCTTGCGTTCGAGGTTCCTAAGGACGTTCACCACGGTGGTATGTGCCAGCTGCTCCTCGCGGCGAGCGTTGAGCACCTGGCGCACCTCGGCTACAAGCGACGGCCCGCGGCGCCACAGCACCCCCATGACCTCGGCCTCTAGCGGCCCGAGCCCGAGCACCTCCGGCGAGCGCTTGCGTAGCATCGTGCTTCTGAGCGTAGGCCACGAGCCACCTGGGCACACAGAGCGACCCGCCGAGTCCGCAGACCCGGGCAACCAGGCCACCGTGGCCGTCGCCGTCGCCTGGCACCTGCTCGCCAGTGGCGCTCTCTACGAGGACCCAGGCGTCGACTGGGGCCGTGAGGAACATCGGAACGAACAGTGCCGCTACCACGCTGGGCGGCCGGCTGGCGCTCCTGTGCTCCTGCGCTGCCTGGCGCCGCGCCCATGCCTGCTTGTAGGAGAGCGGGGAAAACCGTGGGAGGCACATGACGGCGGCGGACCCGGAGACTGTGCTGGACAAGCAGCATGCGGACGTCGCCCCGTGACCGGGGGATCCTGTGAACGCAGGCGTCGCCATATGGCTCGGCAGCGCGTCGTGCCAGGCCAAGGCATCAATTCATGAGCCAGCTGATCTCCGTCCCGTAGTCCCCTCCCACGGTTTTCCCGGTCTCCTGGCTGGCTGGGCGGAGTGAGGGAGCTGAGCCACGCTGTGTGTTATACCTGTGTGATACACTAGTGGGTGTGCGGCTGACCGAGTTGCTGTGGGACCAGTACAACGAGGCCCACATCGCCCGCCACGCCGTCACCCCGGCCGAGGTCGAAGACGTCGTCTTCGCTCCGACCACACGTTGGGAGGTCCAGACCAGTCACCGTCGGCCACGGCTTGTCGCGCTCGGACCTACCCGCGAGGGGCGTCTCGTGTTCGTGGTGTGTGAGATGCCGGGGTCCACCGGGGCGTCGGTGTGCATGACAGCCAGGCCGGCAACGGACCGGGAACAGCGCTTCTACCAAGGAAGAACCTGATGACTGATGACATGGCAGCGAGATACGAAGCGGACG
>JAKAQW010000282.1:3199-3684 GCA_021819525.1 Actinomycetes bacterium | reverse complement strand
TACGCAGGCTTGATAAGGCCCCGAGAAAAACACCCGAGAAACTCGGATCTTCGACACGAGTCCCAGCGCGAACCCGCTGGTCACAGCGTTGTGCATACGCAAAAGCGCGCGAAGAACCAGACGAACTAGTGGCGGGGGTTCAGGACCAGCACGCACCTTCGGGTTTCAGATCCGACGAAGCCGCTGGTCAAATGACTTGCACTATGCAGCCACACGGGCGCTGCACTACTCAATATCCGCAGGCCGTGCGGAGTCCCGAGAAACTGCCTGGCCGCATGGACCCTCGGGTTCAGCACCCGAATCAAGCGGCAGCGATCAGAAGCCGCCGGCACCGGATGAACTCGGCGAATGTGCTGATCAGGGGGTTGAGTTGGCCGACCGCCGGGGGCCCTGACGGACACGCCGTGTAAAGAACTGGACCCGTGCGTGAGGACGGATACGAGCGTGCCGTGAACACAGGCAGAGCCAACGCCGGGGCGGTCGAG
>JAKAQW010000282.1:0-3189 GCA_021819525.1 Actinomycetes bacterium | reverse complement strand
CGTCTGAAATCTACCACGAGGATGGCGAGACCCCTGCCTACACCGGTGGATCTACCGGTTGGCGACGGAAAGCCCACCCAGGTTCAACGCGAAGAGCCCGATTGATACCAGTACGCACCCGATGGCCCAGCAGATCGAACCAGGTGGGCGGCCTGTGAGACACTGGTCCGATGGTGCTCGGGATCGGGATGTCGGATGTTGGAGCTGGTTACACGACGATGCTTGCAGGCCCTGACACCAGCGCGATCGTAGATTTCGGCTCCAAGGGATACACCGCTGCCTTGCAGGGTCTGGAGAGGTTGATCGACCCGCATCACCATCACCACCACCACTTTCCCTGGCCTCGGTGGCACTGGCCGTTGAGACCTGCAGCGTCGGTCGTCATCTCACACCCCCACCGGGATCACTTCTCCGGGCTACTCGCGTACGCGAGCATCCGCGGGACCTCCGGCCGCCCGCCCTTGCTTAAGGGTCAGCCGGCTCGGTTTTTCCACCCCCGGGTCCCCGTCAATCCCGAAGCTTCCTCATTCGTGATGCGGTTCCTCGCTTTAGAGACGGTGCTTTCGGGAGTGCCCGAGTACCAGTTGGGGCTTGCTGTCGCGACTTGTACCGACGGTCCGGTCCGGCGGATCCCGTTGCAGATCGGGTCGCGGATGGAGCTGGCGGACCACGAATGCGATGTTCTCTGGCCACCGGATGAAGTGAGCCCAGCCGTCTCTCTCCGCCTGCAGCGCCTAGTCGATGCATACGATGCGCTCGCTGCGAGAGCAGCCGAACGCGACGACCGCCGGTTGCTCGATGCGTTGGTCCGGGTTCGGGAGGCGAGCGACATCGTGTCCGACTCCGATGGTGCCTTCCACTATGGGTGCGGCGCTGTAGGAGTGAGGCTGTTTAGGCCTGTGAACAGGGAGTTGGGCTATTGCCCTGAGTTGTGTGGCTGCCGTTTTCCTCTGTGGAGGGCCACATCCGGCTGAGGGCGGCGCTATGCGGGTCGTTGGCGGGGCGGACGACGCCTCGAGCCGCTCGGCGTTGAGGCGTCAGCGGTTGAGGTGCTGGCGGCCTCGAACTGCTCGACCGCGTGCAGGGAGGCGATCTCCAGCTTGGCGACGATCTCCCTGAGACGTCGAGCGTTGTCGAACCACTGCTGGTAACGGCCAAGCTGGTCCTGGGTGAGGTAGCGGGTGACGGTCTTGCCGTCGACGGTGCGGGTCCATTGGATGTAGGGGCCGTGCAAGGTGGGCGGGTCGTGCTTGCAGGCACAGCCCGGCTTCCCGCAGCGCATCTGGCGCAGGACCACGCTGCCCGGCAGCACCCCGTCGATGGCGGCCAGCTCGCCTGCGAGCGCTCTGCGGGTCGCCTCCCATGGCATGTGGGTCTCTTTGTCGGGCATCGCTCTCCTTCCCACCTTCGACCATCCCCCAGCCGTGATCCTACAGCGGCGACACTGGAGGGCACCCGGCACGGTGCCGTGGATGCCTGGAAGAGGAGACCCGATGGTGAACGCCCAGGAAGAGACCGACACCTTCGTCAAGGCCCGCGCCAGCTTCGAGGAGATGCTCTGTTGGCTCGAAGGGAGCGAGTCGGCAGCTCTCACCCACGCTGAACTCGAGGACCAGGTGGAGCGACGCGGCCGAGAGGTGCAGCGCCTCATGCTCCAGGACCACCTGGACCTGCGCTGCCTTCGCGAGGACCGCGTCCGGGTCGTCGACGCAGAGGGGATCGTGCACGCGAACGTGGAGCCCGACCATGGGCGCTGCCTGTCGACGGTCGTGGGCACCGTGGGCGTGAGCCGCCTCGCCTACCGTCACCTCGGAGCCTCCAATCTGCACCCGGCGGACGCCGCGTTGAACCTGCCGACCGAGCTGCACTCCCACGGCCTACGCCGACTGGCCGCGATCGAGTCGACCCGAGGATCCTTCGACGAGGCGAGCGAGGCCATCGAGCGATCGACTGGGGTAGCTGTCGCGAAGCGCCAGGTGGAGTCCCTCACCGCCGCGGCCGCCACCGACGTCGAGGACTTCTACGCCGAGAGAGCCCCCGAGCCCGACGCGAGCAGCGACCTGATGGTGGTCTCTGTCGACGGCAAGGGGATCGTCATGAGGCCCGACGCGCTGCGCGAAGCGACCGCCAGGGCCGCCTCCGCTGCGATCCCCAAGCTCGAGACCCGCCTGTCCAAGGGCGAGAAGCGCTACCGCAAACGGATGGCCGAGGTGGGCGCGGTCTACGACCTCTGCCCCGTCCCCCGCAGCGCCGCTGACGTGCTCGCCTCCAAGCACGACGCCGGCGCGTCAGCGCCACCAGCACCAAAGGCCACCGGCAAGTGGGTGACCGCCAGCGTGGCCGACGACGCAGCAGAGGTGGTCACCCGTGTCTTTGACGAGGCAGAGCGACGTGACCCACGACACAAGCGGTGCTGGGTGGCGCTCGTGGACGGCAACAACCACCAGATCGACCGCATCAACGCCGAAGCTGAGAACCGGGAGCTGAAGGTCACCGTCCTCGTCGATCTGATCCATGTCATGGAGTACATCTGGGGCGCCGCGTGGTGCTTCTTCGCCCAAGGCGACCAGGCAGCTGAGGAGTGGGTCCGTGCCAAGACCCTCGCCGTGCTCGAAGGCAACGCCCGCGACGTCGCCGCAGGGATCCGCCGGCGAGCCAGCACCGCACGCCTCGCCAAGGCAAAGCGCAAGAACGCCGACGCATGCGCCACGTACCTGACCAACAAGGCCCCCTACCTCGACTACCCGACGGCATTGGCGGCCGGGTGGCCGGTGGCGACGGGGATCATCGAGGGGACCTGCCGATATCTCGTTGCCGATCGCATGGACATCACCGGCGCCCGCTGGTCGGTCGATGGCGCTGAAGCAGTCCTCAAGCTACGCGCCGTGCGCTCCAACGGCGACTTCGACGAGTACTGGACTTTTCACCTCGCCCGCGAGCAGCAACGAGTCCACGAATCCCGCTACGCAGACGGCATCATCCCCCTTGCCGCGTAGTCACTCCTACAGCGCCGCACCCCATCGGACGGGTGCAGGGGCTGGTCGTCGACCCGAGCGATCATCACGTGACCCACGTCCTTCTCGACGAAGCCTACGTTCCGCAGGTCTGGCGACCTCTTCACCGTGATTTTCGGGGACCGAAGTGCTCGCCACGCGAAGCGATCCGGAGGGAGAGCTCCTCGAGGTCGCT
>JAKAQW010000069.1:11877-17754 GCA_021819525.1 Actinomycetes bacterium | reverse complement strand
GGCGTGGTCTCGCCGCTGGGCGTGGTGTCGCCGCAGCAGTTGGCGCGGCGGGCGACGGGGTTGGGCTCGCGGGCACCGTGTCATGGTGCACCACCGCCGCGGCGACCCGCTCGACGGCGGGTCCCCGCTCGCGCCACGTAGTGGCGGCCACGGGGATGGAGATCTGGATCTCGACGGCGGCTTTGGCGCCTGCCGACGATCGGAGCTCGAACGGGCAGCGGCGGTCCTCGTCGGCCAGTGCCAGGCTGCAGCGCAACCCGGCCAGCGGGTCGGGGAGCACCGCCTCGGGGAGGTTCTGGTGGCCGAGGACCGCGGTCAACACCGCGCCGAGCAGCTCGTGCTCGTCGCGGTGCTCGCTGGTCCACACGGTCATCAGGTAGCGCAACGCCACCACCGGCATAGGGGCGCGCCACCGCCGCCCCCCGCTGTCGCCGACAGACTCCTCCACCCCGGCATGCCGGGCTCGATGGTCGAGGCCGAGGTCCCACAGGAACACGTCGACGGTGGGTCGGGTGAGGCCGGCGGTCCACGGCGCGTCGGGCGTCCGGAATGAGATGTCCACGCTCGCTGCGGGGAGCGGGACAGTTGTGCGCAGGAACTGCTCCAACGCCCGGTCGATGTGGTGGATCATGGACGCTCCTTCATGCGCGGTGGCATGATAGTGCGTTGTGAGACGCGTGTTGTGCCTGCTGGCAGGCTCTCGCACGATGCGTTCCGCGTGGCCAGTGACGTGGTCTTTTGCCGGCAACCTGGCCTGGAGCGGGCCATGGTGCCGGCAGCAGGTCGCGCGCCGGCTCTGTCTCGCCGGCCGGGAGATGCACACGGTTCTCGAGGAGGGCTCGGTTCTCGAGGAGGGTGCGGGAGGGTGGCGAGGCCCTGCCGAAGCGTTCTGGCGACACGAGCGCTTTGCGGTGACATGAGCTCCGCCAGGGGTGGCAAGGCGGCGGGGATGGGCGCCGGCGAGCCGGAGCGGGATGTGCTGGTCGATGCGCCAGAGGTCCTCGTGGCGCAGACGTTCGGCGACGCCGGATCACTGCCCGGGGACATCGTCGACCCGTCGCTCGCCCACCTGCTCGGATCGCTGGGCGTGCTGCACCAGCAGGTGCACGACGCGGTGCAGCGCCGGCGTCGTTCGGACGTGATGGGTGACGATCCATGGCGCGGGCTGTACCTCCCCGACGAACTGGTGGACGAGCTGCTTCGAACCGACCCCGCGGCCGCGGCGCTCGGCGCGAGGGATGGCAGTGGCCCTTACGACCAGGCTCGAGGAGGTTCCGATGGCTCTCCCGGCCACGCCAGGTGGGGACAGGATCGGGTCGCAGGCCGCCAACGCCTGGTGGAGGAGCTGGCCGACCGGGCGGCAGCCACGGGCACCACCGTGCGCCTGCGCCTGCTGCAGGAACGGTTCGCGCTCGACGACCTGGAGATGGCCCTGTGGCTGGTGGCTGCAGCGCCGGACCTCGACCGCCGGTTCGAGCAGCTCTACGGCTACTTGAACGACGACGTCACCCGGCGCAGGGCCACCGTGGGGTTGGCGCTCGAGCTGTGTGGGCTGCTTGCCGTCTCGGCCCGCGCCTGGCAGTGCCTGGGTCCGGGGAGCGCCTTGGTGCGCCAGGGCCTGCTGGATGTGCTCGAGCCCGAGCGGCCGTGGCTCGGGCGGGAGCTGCGGGCTGCGAGCCGTGTGGTGGCCTGGTGCACCGGTGACGACGCGCCGGATCCTGCCACCGTGCCGTGGCTCACGACGGTGCCAGGTCCGCGGTCGACGTCGACTGGCACCACCGCACGCGCCGACCGCTCGGGGACAGACCGCTCGGGGACAGACCGCTCGGGGACAGACCGCTCGGGGACAGACCGCTCGGGGACAGACCGCTCGGGGACATCGGCGGGATCCCACCCGCAGCTGGTGGCCCTCGACGATGACGCAGTCGCGGTGTGCGGAGCAGTCGCCCGAGCCGTGGGCTCCGGACGCCCGTTCGTCTATTTCGAGGAGAGCGTGGGCGCGTCCGCCGGTGACTTGGCCGAGCAACTGTGGGCAGCGCTCGGCCGGGGCTGCTTCGTATGCCACGCCGAGCGGCTGGGTCTCGGCGACGACATCGGCGTGCTGGCAGGCCTGGCTGAGCGCGAAGCCCGCTTGGCCGGCGCCGGGCTGGTGGTCGGGCCCGTGGACGCCTTTGCCGACCATGGAGGGCCCGGGGTTCGAGCCTTCGCCGACTTGCCGGTCGGCGTCGTGCTCCACGGGCGCGTGGCGTGGGATCCGCAGTGGAGCTCCGCTGTCCCGTTGGTGGTCAAGGTGTCGCTCCCGGCACCACAGGCGCAGGCCCCGCTGTGGGCGACGGCCCTGCACGGTGCGGATCTGGCGCCTGACCTCGACCCGGTGGCGGCGACGGCAGCGTTCCGCCTGTCGAGCGTGCAAGTCCGCCGGGCGGCGACCGGGGCTCGCCAACAGGCACAGCTTCAAGGGGTGCCTGTCGGCACGGAGCATCTCCGGGCCGCGGCCCGGGCGCAGAGCAGCGCCGGGTTGCAGCGCCTGGCGCGTCGGATCGAGCCGGCAGTCGGCTGGGACGACCTGGTCCTTTCCGCTCCGGCCCGGGAGCACCTGCGGGAGCTGAGCGTCCGGGCACGCTACCGGGACCTGGTGTTGCGCCAGTGGCGGCTTCGGCCCGGTGGTGGTCGGGGTCTCGGCGTGGTCGCCCTGTTCGCCGGCCCGTCGGGCACCGGCAAGACCATGTCGGCCGAGGTGCTCGCCGGCGACTTGGGACTGGACCTGTACGCGGTGAACGTGGCCACGGTGGTCGACAAGTACATCGGGGAGACCGAGAAGAACTTGCAGCGCATCTTCGACGAAGCCGAAGGGGTGAGTGGCGTGCTGCTCTTCGACGAAGCCGACGCCCTGTTCGGCAAGCGCTCGGAGGCGAAGGACGCCAACGACCGCTACGCCAACATCGAAGTGGCCTACTTGCTCCAGCAGATGGAGCAGTTCAACGGCCTGGCGGTGCTGTCGACGAACCTCCGAGCGAACATCGACGAGGCATTCGTGCGCCGGCTGGATGCCATCGTCGAATTCTCCCTGCCCGACGAGGCACTGCGCCGTGTGCTGTGGGAACGGTGCTGCTCGCCGGAGCTGCCCTTGGCCGACGACGTGGACTTCGATTTCTGTGCCCGGGCCTTCGAGCTGTCGGGAGGCAGCATCCGAAGCATCGTCGTCGGCGCGGCATACGCCGCCGCGCATGCCGGCCGGGCGGTGGGCATGGCGGATCTGGTTCGCTGCACCCAACGCGAGTACGCGAAGCTCGGTCGTCTGTGCACCGAGGCCGACTTCGGCGCGTACTGGTCCCTCCTGCAGCCAGCCGTCGATGGCTAGCACCAGTGCGCTTGGTCACAGGCGATGCATTCGCAGCGTGCTGCGGTAGGCGGCCGAGCGGTCGCAGTGGACCGTCGCGTCGCCGGAGCCGGTGCCCGGTCGTCACGCGTGCCGGGCGTGCAAGCGCTACTCGTCTAGCCAGGTGGGCTCGCGCTCGAGCTGGACGTCCTTTGCCGTCAGCCCAAGACGCCCAGCGCGTCGTTGAAAGTGGCAGACGGCCGCATGACCGCCTCGGCCAGGGTCGGGTCGGGCTGGTAGTAGCCGCCGATGTCCACCGGCGAGCCCTGGACGGCGATCAGCTCGGCCACGATGGTCTGCTCGTGGTCGGCCAGGGTGCCGGCCAGGGGGGAGAACGCCTCGGCCAACACCGGGTCGTCGCGCTGCGCGGCCAGCTCTTGAGCCCAGAACAGGGCCACGTAGAAGTGGCTGCCTCGGTTGTCGATGCCGCCGAGGCGCCGGCTGGGGGACTTGTCCTCGTCGAGCAGTCGCCCGGTCGCCCGGTCGAGGGTGTCGGCCAGGATCTGCACCCGTGGGTCCCCGGTGCGCTGAGCGACGTGCTCGAACGCGGCCGCCAGGGCCAGGAGCTCCCCGAGGCTGTCCCAGCGCAGGTAGTTCTCGGCCAGCAGCTGCTGGACGTGCTTTGGGGCAGAACCGCCGGCGCCCGTCTCGAACAGCCCGCCACCGGCGAGCAGCGGGACGATGGAGAGCATCTTGGCGCTGGTGCCGAGCTCCATGATGGGGAAGAGGTCGGTCAGGTAGTCGCGCAGGATGTTGCCGGTCACCGAGATGGTGTTCTCTCCCCGGCGGATGCGGGTCACCGAGAAGGCAGTGGCCTGCTCGGGCGCCATGATCTCGATCCGGAGCCCGGTGGTGTCGTGCTCGGGCAGGTAGGCCTGCACCTTGGCGATGATGTTGGCGTCGTGGGCTCGGCTCTGGTCGAGCCAGAACACTGCCGGGTCGCCGGTGGCCCGTGCTCGGGTCACCGCCAGCTTCACCCAGTCGTAGATGGCCAGGTCCTTCGTCTGGCACATGCGGAAGATGTCGCCTCTGTCCACCGGCTGCTCGAGCACCACCAGCCCGGCGTCGTCGGTGACCCGCACGGTGCCCGCGTGGGGGATCTCGAAGGTCTTGTCGTGGCTGCCGTACTCCTCGGCGGCCTGCGCCATCAACCCGACGTTCGGCACGGATCCCAAGGTCGCCGGGTCGAAGGCGCCGTTGGCGCGGCAGTCGTCGATCACCACCTGGTACACCCCCGCGTAGCTGCTGTCGGGGATGACGGCCAGCGTGTCCGCCTCTTCCCCGTCGGGACCCCACATGTGCCCCGAGTTTCGGATCATGGCCGGCATCGAGGCGTCGACGATGACGTCGCTCGGTACGTGCAGGTTGGTGATCGCGCGCTCGGAGTCGACCATGGCCAGCGCCGGGCCTTCGGCCAGCTCGGCGTCGAACGACGCTCGGATCTCGTCCCCGTCAGGCAGCGAACGTAGACCGGCCATGATGGTGGCCAACCCGTCGTTGGCGCTCAGATCTGCCGCGGCCAGGGTGTCGCCGTAGCGGGCAAAGGTCTTCGGGAAGAACGCGCGCACCGCGTGCCCGAAGATGATCGGGTCGGAGATCTTCATCATGGTGGCCTTCAAGTGCACCGAGAACAGCACGCCGTCGGCTTTGGCCCTGGCGATCTGCTCGCCGAAGAACCGGTCGAGCGCAGCAGCCTGCAGCACCGCCGCGTCGACCACCTCACCGGCCAGGACGGGCAGCGGATCGCGCAGGGCGGTGACCGCACCGGCTGGGTCCACCAGCTCGATGCGCAGCGACCCGGCCTCCTCGATGACCACCGACTGCTCGCTGTGGCGGAAGTCGCCGGCGTCCATGGTGGCGACGTTCGTCCGGCACGTCGCCGACCACGGGCCCATCGCGTGCGGGTGCGATCGGGCGTATCGCTTCACCGACGCCGGGGCCCGCCGGTCGGAGTTGCCCTGGCGCAGCACCGGGTTGACGGCGCTGCCGGTGACCTTGTCGTAGCGGGCTCGGACCGAGCGCTCCTCGTCGGACTTCGGATCGTCGGGGTAGTCGGGCAGGTCGTAGCCGTGCTGGCGAAGCTCGGCGATGGCCGCCTTCAGCTGAGGCACCGACGCCGAGATGTTCGGCAGCTTCACGATGACGGCCTCGGGAGTCGTGGCCAGCGCACCGAGCTCGGCGAGGGCGTCGGGGACACGCTGGTGCTCTGCGAGCCGCTCGGGGAAGCCGGCGAGGATGCGCCCTACGAGGGAGATGTCGCGGGTCTCGATTCGGACGCCGGCGGTCGCCGCGTAGGCTTGGACCACCGGCAGCAGCGAGCACGTCGCCAGCGCGGGTGCCTCGTCGGTGTGGGTGTA
Source organism: Actinomycetes bacterium (assembly GCA_021819525.1). Lineage (GTDB taxonomy): Bacteria > Actinomycetota > Acidimicrobiia > Acidimicrobiales > UBA8190 > JAKAQW01. The sequence continues at coordinate 12,018 of JAKAQW010000069.1, read as the reverse complement.
GACGATGGTCGCGTCGGCCATGGGTGCTCCACTTCGGGTCGTCGGTGGGCGAGCGGCGCCCTTCATGGTCAAGGAGAGCACCTCGTCGGTGTCGACCGCAACCCGGAGCAGCCGGTGGATCGTCGACAGCGGTGCCGATCC
>JAKAQW010000069.1:0-11867 GCA_021819525.1 Actinomycetes bacterium | reverse complement strand
GGCAGCAGCGAGCACGTCGCCAGCGCGGGTGCCTCGTCGGTGTGGGTGTAGACGATGGTCGCGTCGGCCATGGGTGCTCCACTTCGGGTCGTCGGTGGGACGTCGGGTGCGGGTCGCCGGTGGGCGAGCGGCGCCCTTCATGGTCAAGGAGAGCACCTCGTCGGTGTCGACCGCAACCCGGAGCAGCCGGTGGATCGTCGACAGCGGTGCCGATCCGCCATGAGGAGCGGGCCTCTGGCTGCGTGGACCGATCCGCGCTGGTGCGGCCGACCTGGCTGCTTCCTACACTGGCCGGGCGATGCCCGACTGCGACCACCCATCCCCCGATGCCCCTGCCGCCGCGCCAGCTTCGCCGCCTGGGCAGACCCCACCAGCTTCGCCGCCAGGGCCACTCCCGTCAGCTTCGCCGCCTGGGCCAATCCCGTCAACTGCGCCGCCTGGGGTGATCTCGGTGGACCCGGGAACCTCTTCGGCGGCGACGTCAAGCTCGCCCGGTGCCTCAGGCTCGCCCGGTAACGACGAGTGGACCGACCCTGGCACCTTCGAAGTGGCAGCAGGGGTCTTCAGGATTCCGCTGCCGCTGCCCAACGACGGGCTGCGTGCCGTCAACGTCTACGCGGTGGTCGACGGCGATGGTCTGGTGCTCGTCGACTCGGGTTGGGACATCCCCGGCGCCCGGGTGATGCTGGGCGAGGCCCTGGAGCGCATCGGCTGCGGCCTGGGCGACATCCGCCGCTTCCTGGTGACCCACGCACACCGAGACCACTACACGCTCGGTGTGGCGGTTCGCGATGAGATCGGCACGCCTGTGCACCTGGGGGCCGGCGAGCGGCCGACGCTCGAGCTTCTGCACGCCCCGGGTCACCGGGCGTTGTCACCTCAGCTCCAGCAGATCCGCCGCCACGGTGCCGGGAAGCTCGCTGATCTCCTCGAGGCGGCCCTGGCGGACAGTGGTGGGCAGGACCAGGTGCAGTGGGAGCTGCCTGACGCATGGATCCCCGAGGGTCCGATGGTGCTCGACGCCGGCCGCACGCTCACGGTGGTGGAGACCCCCGGGCACACCCGCGGCCACGTGGTGTTCCACGACGCCGACGCCAGCTTGCTCTTCGCCGGCGACCACGTCTTGCCGAGGATCACGCCGTCGATCGGGTTCGAGCCGATGCCGATCCAGAACCCGTTGGGAGCGTTCCTCGGGTCGTTGGCCAGGGTGCGGGCTCTGCCCGACGCCGTCTTGCTGCCAGCGCACGGCCCTGTGGCCTCCAGCGTGCACGCCCGGATCGACGAGCTGGTGGCTCACCACGACCGGCGGCTGGCGGAGATCGAGCACGCGGTGGACAGCGGCGACAGCACGGCATGGGAGGTGGCCAACCGGATCCGCTGGACCCGCCGGGATCGCCCGCTGGCCGACCTCGACCTGTTCAACCAGGTTCTGGCGGTCGCCGAGACCGTCGCTCACCTGGTGTTGCTCGAGGCCCAGGGCCGGGTGCGGGCGACAGGGGAGCCTGTCGCCGATGCGGCGACGACCCCGTCGGGCGCCCGAGGATCCGACGGCGTCGTCGAGCTGGTGCGCTACCGGATCTGACACGCGCCGGCCAGCATCTGGGCGAAGCCGGCCAAGCGCCACCTGGGCCACGCCGGGTAGCTCGGCCACGTGCCGCTTTCAGCGTCACGGTCTCGACGGCAGTCGACCTGCGTTCGCCCTTCCGAGATTTCCCAGGCCGAGAGCGCTGGGTCGATAGGCACTCGACCCGCCGCGTCGCTCGAGGCAACCAGAGGGCTGTGCCGTGCGTCAGGGAGATGTGCGTGTCGCTACCGGAGCGGGGTCCACGTGGACGGCATCGAGGTCATCGCCTGCACGATGGTGCTGTCCGTGAGGCAAGGTGCGGTGAGCCGAGCCGGGCAGCTGACGGAGCTGTGCGGTGCCAGCGGGAACCCGGCGGATAGCGCCGGGGACGTCGGCGGCGTCATGGTGATGTCCGTGGGGGGACGTGAGACGGTGGCGAGCGCAGCCGATGCGGTGGCGGATCTCTACGACCAGCACCACGCCTCTCTGTGCCGGCTGGCCACCGTGCTGCTGGGAGATGCGAGCCGGGCCGAGGAGGTCGTCCAGGAGGCCTTCTTGCGAACCTACCGGAGCTGGTGGCGGATCCGTGAGCACGACCGGGCCCATGGTTATGTGCGGGCCACGGTGGTGAACCTCTGCCGTTCGCAGCTCCGCCGGCGGATGGTGGAGCTTCGGGTCAACCGGGCCCAGTGGGCGGAGGAGGAGCGACAGGCGACCGCAGCGCCTGGTCCGGGCAGCTTCGGGGTTCCCGACCAGTCGGAGGCTGTCGTGGGGCTCCGCCAGGCGCTTGGCGCTTTGCCCACCCGCCAGCGAGAGGTGGTCGTCTTGTACTACTTCGAGGACATGAGCGTGGCCGCGATCGCTGCCACTGTGGGCTGTAGCGCGGGAACCGTCAAGTCGCAGCTGGCCAAGGCCCGTCACAGCCTCTACGGGGTGATGCAGAGCGATCGGGCGCTCGACCCAGGCGGCAGCCTTCCGAGCGAGCAGGGCGGCACCGGGGAGACGACGTGCGATGGGTGAGCGTCCGAGCACTCGTCGGTGGAGGACCGTGAAGTCCGCGATCAGGGCGTCGACGTCACCACGGGGCGGCCTTGGTTCCAAGGCCCGGTCTTTCCGAGAGGAGCTGGGCGTCGCCGGCTCGGGCGATCACGACGTGGGCCGTGACAGGGAGGTGGGCCGTGACAGGGATGTGAGCCGTGACAGGGAGGTGGGCCGTGACAGGGAGGTCGGTGAGGTCCCCGAGGATCCGGCGTCTGCTCACAGTGCGGTGGACCAGGCCATCCGCCGGTCCCTGCAGGCAGTGGCCGCTCAGTGGGCGCCTGGTCCTGCAACGCACCCCGGCGATCCCGGCTCGTCCAAGCGGCGCCTGCTCGCCGAGGCACGCCGCCGCGCCCGGCGTCGGGCGACGGTGGCTGGCGTGGCCGTCGCGGCCGTGTTGCTCGGTGGCGGCGTCGCCGGCGTCCTGAGCGGCGCCGGCGCCGGTGGACCGCTGGTCGCCGGCGCGGTGCACGGCACGCGTCGATCACCAGAACGATCACCGGAGGCAGCCCGCAGCAGCCGGGCGGCGAGCGACTGTGCGTTGGTCCAGGTGGGACCGGGCACTGCTCGTTGTGGTGGTCTGGTGGTCAAGGCGGCATCGAGCGGCGAGCAGCGCCCCGCCAGTGGTGGTGCTGCGTCGCCACTGGCACCGGCGTTCAGTGGTGCGGCCACTGGAGCGAGCGCGGCTGCTGGATCGGTGTCGCCCCGACCGACCTCTGCCGGTGCGACGCGGTCGGCCGTGTCGTTGCCGCCAGCTCCCAGCGCGTCATCGGCGTCTTCGTCGCTGTCCGTGGTGGTCCACGTGGGCCGGGTCCTTCGGGTCGTGCTTCCGGCGCTGTCCGGCGTGGTGTGGACGTACCCGGTGGTGGTACCGGGATCCTCGGGGTCTGCTTCGGCGCTGTCGGGTTCGCCGCCTGTGCTGGTGCGGGTCTGGGGCTCGGGCCGCGCTCTGGACGAGAGAGTCGCTGCTCGGTTCCTGGCGCGCCGTCCCGGCAGCGTGGTGCTGGTGGCGTCTGCCGGCCCGGTGTGCAGCGCGACCCATGCACCGTGCGCTGCGGCGCGGTGGCGGTGGCAGGTGACGGTGCGGGTGGTCCCAGGAGCCGGCGCGAGCTGACCGGCAGCACTGCGAGGAGGACGACGATGAGCGAGCGACGATGGACGAAAGTGACCGCGGGTGCAGCCGCGGGGGTGGCGACCGTGGCCGTGCTCGGGATCGTGGTCGTGGGTGGCCTGGTCCTCGGCGGGGTGCTGCCGGTGCCGTCGTCGGCGGCAAGCCCGGCGGGCTGTGGGGCGGGGACCGCAGAGCTGACCCTGCACGGCAGCGGCACGGCCACCGGCCGGCCGGACCTGCTCACCGCGACGTTGCAGGTCGACGAGACGGCATCCGACGCCCAGGCGGCCATGGCGGCCGACGATGCCCGCACGGCGGCCGTGGACGCCGTGATCCGCCACAGCGGCATTTCGACCGGCAACGTCCAGACAGCGGATCTCACGTTGTCCCCCCAGTACCACTACCCGAGCGGCGGCCCACCGAAGCTGGTCGGCTACAGCGTCGACCAGACGCTGACCGTGCAGATCCACGACCTGGCCAGCGCCGGGACAGTGCTCGACGAGGTCGTCGCCGCTGGTGGCAGTGCCGCCTCGATCGCTGCGGTGACCTTTTCGGGCAAGGATCCGACCGTGTTGCAGGACCGGGCTCGCGCTGCTGCCGTCGAGAACGCGGTGACCCATGCCCAGGCCATCGCCCGCTCCGCCGGCGACCGCCTCGCCCGGCTGTGCTCGGTCACCGATGACACCTCCTCGAGCACGCCGCCCCCGGAGTACGGGTTCGAAGGCGCAGCCCGTGCGGCGCCCTCGGCGGCTGTCCCGACCGTCCCGCTGTCCGCTGGCACCCTCACCGCTCACGCCCAGGTGACGCTGGTCTACGCCCTGGCGCCGCGGCGCTGAGCTCAGCGCTCGCGGAGGGCTGCCGGCACCACTGTGACCTCGAAAGGCTGCGACGCTTCGAAGCACGCGTCACCCGCAGCACGTGCTGCCTCGACGTAGCTCGTCCCCTCCAGGCGGAGCGCGAGCAGGGAGGGAACCTCTGGATCCACGATCCAGTACGCGGGGCACCCGTGGGCTGCGTAGGCGGTTCGCTTGGCGTCGAGGTCGTGGATGCGCGTGGAGGGGCTCGTCACTTCGACGACGAGGAGCGGTGTCGTGCGCAGCGGACCGTCGGGGTCGAAGTGGGAGCGCTCGAAGACCACCACGTCCGGCTCGTACCACTCGGTCGGGCTCACCCACCAGTCGTAGGGGGCTGGGAGCACAAGCAGCTCTGGCGGTGCGGCCTGGCGCAGCACGTCGAGGAGAACCGCCACTGCCAGCTGGTGGCGGCCCGTCGGCGACGGGGTCACCGTGAGCACCCCCGCAAACGACTCGTAGCGCCCGGCGCCATCGGGCCAGGTCTGAACCTCGTCCCAGGTGACCGGACCAGGATGCGACACCACGACCACCTGACCGACTATACCGGGGAGGTACGGAATGAGCCGGCCGCTATCATCGCCGCGGTGCTCAAATCCCCCAGAGGCGCGACGATCGACCTGGTCCGCCGGTGAGTAGCTCCAGGCGTCGCACGTTGGTGGTCGGCCATGGCGGGCGCGAGGCGGCACTGGCCACTTCCATGGCCGAGTCGTCAGTAGTCCACGCCGTCATGGGGCACGCGAACCCGACCATCACTGCGCTGGTCGAAGCCGGTGGTGGGTCGTTCACCATCGGCGATGTATGTGACGGGCCGGCTATCGCCCGCTTCGCCGTCGAGCACGCGGTCGACCTGGCCATGGTGAGCAGTGACGACCCCCTTGCTGCCGGGGTGGTCGACGAGCTGCGCGCGGCGGGGGTGGCGGCAGTCGGCCCCACTCGAGCCGGCGCGGAGATCGAGTGGAACAAGCGGTTCTGCCGCCAGGTGGTGGCCCAGGTCGCCTCCGAGGCCAACCCGGTGTTCGCCGTGGCCGAGACCATCGACCAGGTCGACCGCGCCATCGCCGAGGTGGCGGACGGGGGCAGCCCGGTGGTGGTCAAGCCGGTGGGGCTCGCCGGAGGCAAGGGGGTGAAGGTGGTGGGACCGCACCTCGCTGACAACGCCGAGGCCGCCCGCTACGCCCGGGAGGTCATCGGCTCGGGCCGTCATGGCGGGGCGGTGATCATCGAGGAGCGCATCACTGCACCGGAGGTCACCATCCAGGCCATGACCGACGGGCGCACCGTGGTGTTCCCGCCCGCGACCTACGACTATCCCTACCGCTTCGACGGCGACACCGGACCCGGCACAGGGGGCATGGGGTCGTGCACCATGCCGGGCGGCCTCCTCCCCTTCGTCGATCGAGCCGACTACGACCAGGCGTGCGCGATCGTGCAGGCAGTGATCGACTACCTGGCCGACGTCGGGCGTCCCTTCTCGGGCTGCATGAACGCCGGGTTCTTCGCCACGGCCGACGGGTTGCGGGTGATCGAGTGCAACGCCCGCTTCGGCGACCCCGAGGGGATCAACATCATGGGCCTGCTGCGCGGCGACTGGGTGTCGGTCATGGAAGCCATGGTGGCCCGGCGCCTGACAGCAGCCGACGTGCCGCTTGCCGACGAGGCCTCGGTGGTCACCTACCTGGTCGCCCCCGAGTACGCCCTCGGCACCAGCGCCGGGCACCGTTTCACCGTGGACGTCGAGGCGGCGCGGGCGGTCGGAGCGGGGGTCCTGTTCTCCTCGGCGGTGGCTGTCAATCCTGCCAGCTCGGCTGTCTCAGGCACATCCGGCAGCCCTGCCAGCTCCGCTGTCCCTGGTACTTCCGCTGTCTCTAGCAACTCCGCTGTCCGGAGCACCTGCACTGGCGGTGCCGCTCACGATGGCGCTGCCACCTCTACCGGCGTTGCCGTGCACGAAGGCGCTGCCAACTACGAAGGCGCAGGCGCTTCCCCTCGCGCAGCCACCCCCGGCCCTGCCGCCTCCGCTCGCGCAGCCACCCCCGGGCCTGGCACCTACGAGACGGTTGGCACGTCGCGTGCAGTGGCGATCACAGCGGTGGCATCGCGGATAGAGGATGCCCGGGCCACGGTGGCCGAGGCCATCGCCAAGAGCGTCACCGGCGACCTGCAGTGGCGGTCCGACATCGGGATCGTCCCCGGGAAGGCCGGTTCGTCGGGCCAGCCCTCCAACTCGCGCCCGACCGGTGGTCCGGTTCGCCGGGCCAGTTCCAAGTAGCATCTCTTCGAGTGGGTCGAGGTCGGTCCTCCGGCCACAGTGACCCGGAAGGCTCGGGTGGGCTGCCGACCGAGGAGAGGAGCGCAGGTGACGTGGGATCCGATCAAGCAGCCCGGCAGTCTCACGGAGCGGATCGTGGATCGCATCGGCCAGCTGATCGACGACGAGAAGCTCGGCTCGGGCCAGCGCCTACCAGCTGAGCGGGAGATGGCGAGGCTGCTCGGGGTGAGCCGTCCGGCTGTGCGCGAAGCGGTGAAGATGCTGGAGGCTCGGGGCCGGCTTGTGGTCCGCCACGGCCAGGGGGTGTTCGTGGCTCGCTCGGCGGAGGACGAGGTGCGCGATCGGCTGGCCAGCTTGGAGGTCAGCCTGAACGAGCTGTTCGAGATGCGTCTGGTCCTCGAGGAGCCGGCTGCGGTATGGGCGGCACAGCGGGCCACCCCGGCGGAGGTGGCCGAGCTGGCCGAGGCGCTGGCCACCGAAGAGGCAGCCCGCCAGCCGCCCATCGACTACGTGGCATTGCGGGACCTCGACACCGGGTTCCACATGCACATCGTGCGCCTGGCCAAGAACCGGTTCCTGCAACAGACGTTGGGGGTCCTCCAGGAGATGGTCAGCTCGGGGATGGAGACCACGCTCAGCATCCCCGGACGAGTGGAGCGCGCTCGTGAGGACCACCGTCGAGTGTTCGAGGCCATCGCCGCCCGAGACAGCCAGGCGGCGGCGCGGGCAGTGCGGGTCCACATCACCTCGGCACGTGACGCGGCGCTGGCCCGGGTGCGAGACGAAGCGCTCGCATCGCCGGTCGCCGACGGCCGCCGGCCTCGTTGAGCGGTAGAGCGCTTTACGCGACCTGGAGGGCCGCGACCGCGCCTGGACGATCATGGAACGTGCTTGCCACGGCGAAGCCCCGGGCCTCCTGTGAATGGCCACGCACACCTCTGCCGCGCGGTATCAGCTCGCTGGGGTGCTGTAGGAGAGCACGGCGGCAATAGGGTGGTGCCGTAGAGCATGGCAACAGGGCCCAGGAGCCGCGATGTCGTACCGTGACGAACCGATGTGCGCACCGCGGGCGCTTGTGCCGAACCCGACCTCGACGAGGTGGCTCGACGGAGCACTGCACCTGTCGGAGAGCACGAGGATCGTGGTCACGAAGGAGACCCATCTCGCGGGCCAACTGCTGCGATCGCGGCTCCGACGCGTGACGGGGCTCCCGTTCGACCTCTCGTCGGAGGAGATAGCCGGCGGTATCGTGCTGCAGGTGGATCCGGCGTTCGCGGTCCGCGGCGAGGAGGCCTATACGCTTCACGTCCGACCCGGCGGGATCGTGCTCGCCGGCAGCACGCCCGTGGGGATCTTGCGGGGGATCGAGACGTTGTTCCAGCTGCTGCCTCCTGCCTGCTACCTGACACCTTCGCCGGTTCTCGCGCAGTGGGTGGTTCCTTCTGTGGTCGTAGAGGATGCGCCGCGCTTCGTGTACCGTGGCCTTCTCGTCGACGTCGCCAGGCACTTCCTGCCGATGGAGTGGCTGCTACGGATCGTCGAGGTGATGGCGATCCACAAGTTGAACGTGCTGCACCTCCACCTGACCGACGACCAAGGGTGGAGGATGGAAATTCAGAGACATCCCCGCTTCCACGAGATCGGGGCGTGGCGCGCGGAGACCGTGATCGGTCATCGTGAGACCGGGAACCGACTGTTCGACGAGTTGCCGCACGGCGGGTACTACACCCAGAGCCAGCTACGGCAGCTGGTGGCTCACGCCGCTGCACGCGGGATCGTCGTGGTGCCGGAGATAGACATGCCCGGACACTGCCAAGCGGCTGTTGCCTCGTACCCGGAGCTGGGCAACAACCCACAGCATCCGGTTCCGGTCGCCACGCAATGGGGTCCAAGTGAGGAGATCCTGAACGTGGACCGAGCCACCATCACCACCATGCGAGACGTGCTGGACGAGGTGATGGACGTGTTCACCGCACCCTACATCCACATCGGCGGCGACGAGTGCCCGAAGAACCAGTGGGCGCGAAGCGAGCGCGCGCGCCGCACCATGACGGAGAACGGGCTCGGCGACGAGCAGGAATTGCAGGGTTGGTTCATGGGCCAGATCGCCGAGCACGTCGTGCGGAGGGGTAGGCGGGCTGCTGGTTGGGAAGAGGTGCTCGACCGCCGGCTGCCCGAGGACACGGTCATCGTGGCGTGGCGAGGCGAAGCGGGTGCGATCGCGGCGGCTCGTGCCGGGCACGACGTCGTCATGGCCCCCTACGACAAGACCTACTGCAATTTTGCCGAGCCGAACGATCCCGACGCGCCGCTCTCCCAGAGCGGTGCGAGCGGCCTCACCATCTCACTGGAAGACGTGTACCGCTACGACCCGGTTCCCCGGGTGTTGTCCGGGTACGAGCACCAAGTCCTTGGTACCGAGGCCTGCCTGTGGACCGAGCACGTGTCGGATCCGCCAGGTGCCGAGCACAAGCTGTTCCCGAGGCTGGTGGCCCTCGCGGAGGTGGCGTGGTCAGCGCGCGAGCGCAGCTGGGAGAGCTTCATGCAGCGGTGGTCGGTGCATCGGCGCCGGCTGGACGCGCTCGGCATCAATTACCGTGGACGCGGCGACGGAGCTTCACCGGAGTGAGGCACCGCTTCGTCGTGGCGCTCAGGGCCGAGACGCGGGCTGCCCTTCGCCGAGCTCGCCGCTGGAGCCGCACCGCTTGGCTCTCCGGCTGTGGGGGATCGAGCGCTCCGGTGGCTCTGCCCGCTGCGGGATCGTCACCGTCGCTGGCCGCCGGCGCCCTGGCCTGACGCACGAGACGGCACGCCGTTGCGAACCCACGTCCTCGTCCGCGGAAGGATCACCACACTTCGAGCGCGGTGCAACGGGCGAGACGGTCGAAGTCGGTGTCGGCGTGGAGCAGGGGTGATCCGCTGCGCACGCACGGAGCGGCGATCAGGCAGTCCAATGTCTTGCGGATGGTGACGCCCGCCCGCCGGGCCTGGCGGTAGAGGGATGCTGCGAGGGTGAAGTCGTCGAGGCCCTGGAGCTGCAGGATCGGGAATGCTCGCAGGTGCCGTTCTACTGATCTGACCTCACGCTCGCTACGGATACCCTGGAGCACTTCGGTGAGCACCACGTCGGTGAGCGCTACCGGAGCACCCGCTTCGATGAGCGTCGCACACTGCCTGGCGGCGTCGCTGTCCGTGCCGTTCAGGATGTCGATCCAGACACTGGTGTCGACGACGATCACCGGTGTTGGCGGACCCGGCTCGCTGCCGTGCCTGGTGGCATCGCCGCCGGGCCATCGTGCCTGTGCTGCGGACGTGGGGCGGTGGCAGGCCCATCTGGTGAAGCCATTTCATGTCGCGGCCGACGAGGTGCATCGGCGGGCAGTGCGCGACCCGCTCGGCTCGCTTCGAGGTCGCCTTCCCAGCGCACGCGGCCCCGTAGGCGCAGGATCTTTGCTCGTCGGTCACGGTCCACCAGCTCGCGCAGCGCGACCTCCACCGTCTGGCGTTTGGTCACCGTGCCGGCCACCGCTCGCGCCGCCGCCAGTAGCTCGTCATCGATGTCGATGTTGGTCCGCATACACACGACCATACACCAGACAGAGTGCTTAACGGTGTCTACGAGGCACGGTGTCGATGTGGCTGGCGCCGCTTCCGTGCCCGGCGCTCACGGCGGCGGTCCCAGGTGAACCGGCCCGAGGGCTCGTAGCGGCGCCTCGGTGGCGGCTACGTCACCCAGCACGACCGTCACCATGGCTGCCGGAGCCAGCAGGCGTCGGCCGGCTCCGGCCGCGTCGTCTGCGGTGCAGGAGCGCAGGGCCTCGCCGAAGGTCTCGAGCTGCTCGGGCCCGAGGCCGTCGAGCATCCAGTCGGCCAGCTGCTCGGCCAACCCGTGCTGGGTGGCGGTGGCCAGGGTGAGGCTGCCGAGCGCGTAGCGGCGGGCGTCGTCGACCTCGGCAGGGGTGAAGCCGGTCGTGGCGGCGCGCCCCAGCTCGTAGCTCACCTCGACCAGGGCTGGGGCGGTGACCTCGGTGGCCACGTCGAGTGCCACGACCAGCCGGGAGCCGGCGAGGCGGTGCTCGAGGGAGCTGCGCGGCGAGTAGGTGTAGCCCCGGCGCTCACGCAGGTTCTCCACCAGCCTGGAGCTGAACAGGCCGCCGAAGCACAAGTTGGCCAGGGTGGCTGCCGGCCACTGGGGGTCGTTGCGGGTGGGTGCCGCCCCGGCGAGGCGGATGTTGCTCTGCAACGCCGCGTCGCGACGCACCAGCACGAGGGGCCCGGGGGCCGGGAAGCCCGCCGGCGCGACGGCTTCGGGGGCGGGGGCAGCGCCGGCCGACGCCAGCCAGGGGCCGAGCGCGTCCTCAACCTGGTCCATGACGGTACCGGGGGACAGGTCGCCTACCAGCACCAGCGATCCGGCCCGGCGGGTCAGCACCGCGAGGTGCAGTGCTCGCAGTGCGTCGGGCTGCACCCGGCGCACCCTGGCGGCTGTCGGCCAACGGTAGCGGTAAGGGTGGCGGCGGTACTGGCGCCGGTCGAGCGCCTCGCCGGCCAGCACGGCGGGGTCGCTGCGCAGCAGCACCACCTCGTCGGCGACCCGGCGCCGATCAGCACGCACGGGCTCATCCGCGTACGCGGCGTCCTGGAGCAGCTCGGCCATGAGGCCCAGCAGCTCGCCGAGGTGGGAGGCGAGCGCGCTCGCGCGGAGCACGGCCCGGTCCACCGAGACGTCGAGGGCGAGCTGCCCACCCAAGCGCTGCAAGGCGTTCGACAGCGCCGAGCGGTCCAGGCGGGTGGTCCCGGCGAGGAACGTCTCGTCGAGCACGGCCAGCTCGGCGCGGCGTGCGAGCAGTGACGCGTCCAGCGGGAGCGCCAGGCGGACCTCCACCATGGGTACCGTGGCGCGGCGTACCGCGACGGTGCGCAGCCAGCCGCCGAGGTGGGCCTCGACGGCGTCGTCGATCCGGGGCACCGAGTCGACGACGGGCAGCTCAGGTCGGCTTCTCGCCGGTGGCGTAGACGTGCTCACGACAC
>JAKAQW010000281.1 GCA_021819525.1 Actinomycetes bacterium | reverse complement strand
GGCCATGGCCGGGGTCAGGGTCAGGGCCGGGGTCAGGGTCAGGGCCGGGGTCAGGGTAAGGGTCAGGGTCAGGGTCAGGGCCGGGGTGATCGCCCTCGTCGAGGACGACGGGGTGGATCTCGGCGGGCGCAATCGGGCGCACCGGCGGCGCACCTGGCGAGCCGACCACGTCGTGCCGCTTGGCATAGTGGTCGACGTACTCCTGGCCCGACAGCCGGTGGATCTCGGACATCAGCTCGTCGGTGATCCCCCGCAGGGCCAGTGGACCATCTGTCGCCCCGGCGAAGCGACGCACGTCCAGAGGCGGGCCGAAGCGCACCTCGATCCGTCGAAACGGCCGTAGCCACATCGAGCCGGGGGGCTGCACTGCAGTGGTGCCGATCATGGCCACCGGCACGATCGGCGCGCCGCACTCGAGGGCCAGGCGAGCCACACCGGTGTGACCTCGGTAGAGCCGGCCATCGGGGGACCGGGTGCCTTCGGGGTAGATGCCAAGCACCCTCCTCGAGGCCAGCACCTCTCGGGCAGCAGCCAGCGCCCGCTCGGAGACGCTCCCGCCTTCACGGCGCATGGGAATCTGTCCGGCGGCACGGAAGAACCAGGCAGTACGCCAGGAGTCGAAGTACTCGGCCTTGGCCACGAAGGTCACCTTGCGCCACAGCACCAACGGCAGGAACAGCGAGTCGCAGAAGGACACGTGGTTCGCTGCCAGGATCACCGGTCCGCGTCCCGGCACGTGGCGCCGCCCCTCGACCTTCACTCGCCAGCATCCGAACAACACGGGGCTGAGCAGGCACTTCAGCACCCAGTAGGCCATGGCACACGCTAGCGCGTGCCGCCTTCGCAGGGGAGACCCATCCCGAGGGGCGCCCTCGGTGAGGGCACGCATCAGGGCCACTTGCGCGGTGCCCGCTCACTGGCCGACCACCCCATCGGGCAATTCGACCTATCTCGCGCGAGCAGTTCGCCAGAGCGGTCTGAGTGGTCCGGGGCGCCTGCGTCCGTGGGTGGTCCGGGCCGCCCACCCCCGGGCGCGCTATCGTCCCCGAGGTGAGCAGGAGGTTGACGGCGCGAGGCGAGCGACGCCGAGCCGAGCTGCTCGACTTCGCCGCCCGCCGCTTTGCCGCGAACGGCTTCCACCCGACCTCGGTGGCCGATATCGTCGACGGGGTCGGCGTCGGCAAAGGAGTGTTCTACTGGTACTTCGAATCCAAGGACGAGCTGTTCCGCCAGATCCTCGTGGACGCGCAGCGCGACCTGCGACGTGCGCAGCGCCGGGCCATCGAGGACGAACCTGACCCGCTGCGGCGGATCGAGGCCGGTATCCGTACCTCGGTGGCGTGGCTGGACCACAACCGGCACCTGTTCGTCCTCCTCGAGCTGGCCCGGACCGAAGCCGCCTTCGCTCCGCTGGTCCGCCAAGGCGAGGAGCAGGCAGTAGCCGACGCCCTACCCCACGTGGCCGCCGGCATTGGCGCCGGGCTGATCCGCCGGTCGGACCCGCTGGTGATCTCCCATGCCATCCTCGGCATCACCGACCACTTGGCTCGGGCCATGGTGCTGGAGCAAGGCCGTCGCGCGGACGAGGTGGCCGACGCAGCGGTGGCCATCTGCCTTCACGGGATCGTGCCTCCGGCCACCGCCCGGGTCCGCCTCGACGACAATTCCTGACCGCCGGAGCTCCTGACCACCGGCGACCGCGCCCAACGCACTTGCCGACCGAAGACGACTGGGCCTACTGCAATTTTGTCAGCGCTCGCCGCAGGTTCCTCACGGCCTGCCCGATGCGCTGCTCGTTCTCGATGAGCGCGAACCGGACGTGGCCGTCGCCGCCGGGACCGAACCCGACACCAGGTGACACCGCCACGTCTGCCTCGGAGACGAGATGGGAGGCAAACTCCAGGGATCCCATCTCCTCGTACGACGCGGGGATGGGGGCCCAGACGAACATGGTGCCTTTCGGCTTCGTCACCGGCCATCCGATGCGGGCCAGGCCGTCGCAGAGCGCGTCACGTCGCGCCTGGTAGATGGCGTTCACCGCTGCCGGGTGGTCCGGGGCCTCGTTCATGGCCACGATGGCGGCGATCTGGATCGGCTGGAAGGTCCCGTAGTCGAGGTAGCTCTTCAGCTTGGTGAGCGCGGCGATCGCCGCTGCGTTCCCGACCGCGAAGGCGACTCGCCATCCGGCCATGGAGAACGACTTGGTCATGGAGTACAGCTCCACTGCCACGTCCTTCGCCCCAGGCACCTGCAAGATGGACGGCGGCCGGTAGCCGTCGAAGGCGATGTCGGCATAGGCGAAGTCGTGGACCAGCATGATCTCGTGCTCACGCGCGAACTCGACCATGCGCGCCATCCACGCGAGGTCGACACAGGCCGTGGTGGGATTGTGCGGGAACGACAAGATGACCACCCGGGGCTTGGGCCACGACGACTCCCAGGCCTCCATCAGGTTGGCGAAGAACACCTCGGAGGTGTCCTCTCCTTCGGGAGCGTCGCCGAGGCGCACGTGGCGTACCTCGGCGCCGGCGAACAGCGGCGCGTAGATGTGGATGGGGTACGAGGGCGACGGCACCAGCGCGCTGTCGCCCGGGCCGAGCAGCACCCACATGAGATGCGACAGTCCTTCTTTGGCTCCGATCGTGGTGACCACCTCGGCGTCGGGATCGAGCATCACCCCGAAGCGCCGCTCGTAGAGCGCGGCGACCGCCTGGCGCAGCTTGGGGATGCCCCGGCTGGCGGAGTACCGGTGGTTGCGGGGGTTGCGCACCGCCTCGCCCAGCTTCTCCACCGCCACGTCGGGGGAGGGCAGATCGGGATTGCCAAAGGCCATGTCGACCACGTCGCGGCCTGCTCGCCGGGCTGCCAGCTTCAACGCGTCGATGTCGGCGAACACGTACGGCGGCAACCCGAGGATCCTGCGGAACTCCATGGTCCACGATACCTTGCTGCTCGAGGCTCCTCGGCGGCGACCTGCCCGGACCACCCAGATCGCGCACGGGCACCGAGACGACAGCCTCCGTCCCCAGGAGCGACATCCGACCCCTACTGGCCTCCAGACAGGTGACGGGCGAGCAGCGCGGCGCCGATCGCCCCCGCTCGAGCGCCCAGGGCAGCCTCCACTACCACCGGCGCCGGGTAGCGGCCCGATATCGCCGGGTCGGCCAGGGCGCGTCGCAGTGGGCCGAGCACGACGGGTCCGGCACCGACCAAGCCCCCTCCCACCACCACGAGCTGCGGATCGAGCACGGCGCCGAGATTGGTGATCCCAAGCGCCAACCAGCGAGCCAGCTCGTCGACCAGGCGCAGGGCGTCGACGTCACCGGCCTCTGCCGCCGCGGTCACGTGCTCGCCACGAACGTCGTCGATAGAGCCCCCCGCCAAGGCCAGCACCGCCGGAGCGTCACCGGCGGTGAGCATCGCCCGCGCCGCCCGTCCGAGCGCCTCGCCCGACGCGTAGCGCTCCCAGCACCCCGAACGGCCACATGGACAGGGCATCCCCCACGCTTGGACCACCATGTGCCCCGCTTCACCGGCGTAGCCCGCCGCCCCACGGACGACTTCACCGGACACGATCAGCCCGACACCGATGCCGGTGCCGACGGTGACCACCACGGCGTCCTCGGCATGGCGCGCCGCACCGAGCCGCTTTTCGCCCAGAGCGGCACACGTGGCGTCGTTCTCCACCGCCACCGGCATTCCCAGCTCGCCTGGCATGCTGGCGACCAGATCGAGCCCTTCGCCTCGAGCCAGGTTCGGC
>JAKAQW010000068.1 GCA_021819525.1 Actinomycetes bacterium | reverse complement strand
GCTGGAGCGGATCACCCCCACTGTCGAGGACCTGGTGCACCAGGTCGATGCGGCCACCGGCCGGCACCAGCCGGCCGTGGCTGACAGGGGGACCGCCGCGGTCACCGCCGCGACCGGCACCACACCCGGCGCCGCCGCGACCGGCGCCATGCCACACGGCGCCACCACGCACAGCGCCACCAGTCCCGGCGCAACCGCAGACGGCGCCACCACGCACAGCGCCACCAGTCCCGGCGCAACCGCAGACGGCGCCATCTCACACAGCGCCACCACGTACAGCGCCACCACGTACAGCGCCACCACGTACAGCGCAATTGCCACCGGCGCCACCTCGCATCTCCTCGGCGCACGCGGCGCCACGGCGCCCCGGCATCGGGCTCACACCTCGGGAAGGCTGTCGTGAGCGCGCCCCCCGGCATCACCGAGCTGGCCGCGGCGGCCGCGAAGCTGGCCATCCCGCACATCGACTACCTGTCGGTCCTGCCCATCATGGTCATGCTGGGTGGGGCGGTGGTGATCCTGGGCTGGTCGTCGCTGCTGCGCCGACCCATGGACAGCGGCTGGGTGACCAGCCTGACGGTGCTGACCGCCTCGGCCACCTTGATCTTGTCGCTGTTCCAGTGGGGGGCAGTGCTCGCCCACGGCGCCCACACCCACATCGACGGCGCCATCGTCCAAGACGGGTTCAGCGCCTTCGTCAGCGTCCTCGTGAGCTGCATCGTGCTCGTCTCCGCGGTGATCGCGGACAGCTGGCTGCGCCGCGAAGGCGTCGACGGACCCGAATTCCAGGTCCTCTTGCTGCTCAGCGCCGCCGGCGCCATGACCATGGGGGTGGCGAACGACCTCATCGTGGTCTTCCTCGGCCTGGAGCTGCTCTCCATCCCGCTGTACGTGCTGGCCGCCTTGAACGCCCGCCGGGCCGAGTCCGGCGAGGCGGCGCTCAAGTACTTCGTGCTCGGCGGCTTCTCGTCGGCCATCTTCGTCTACGGCATCGCCCTGGTCTACGGGGCTACCGGCACCACCGACCTGCCTCAGATCGCCGACTACCTGGCCCGCAACGTGCTCCTCCACGACGGCCTGCTGCTGGCCGGGCTGGCGCTGCTGCTCGTCGGGTTCGGGTTCAAGGTCGCCGCGGTGCCCTTCCACCTGTGGGCCCCCGACGTCTACCAGGGATCGCCCACCCCGGCTACGGGGTTCATGGCGGCGGTCGCCAAGGTCGGCGGGTTCGCGGCGCTGCTCCGGGTCTTCGTGTCGTCGTTCCACCTGCTGCAGAACGACTGGCGTCCCCCTGTGTGGGTCCTCGCCTGCATCACCTTGGTCTTCGGGGCGGTGGTGGCGCTGTGGCAGCGTGACGTCAAGCGGATGCTGGCCTACTCGTCGATCAACCACGCCGGCTTCGTCCTGCTCGGCCTGCAGGCCGCGTCGAACCGGGGCGTGGCCGCATCGCTGTACTACCTGTTCGTCTACAGCTTCATGGTGATCGGCACCTTCGGAGTGGTGTCCGTCGTCGGCGGGCGAGGTGACCGCCGGCACTCCCTGGAGGCCTACCGGGGGCTCGGCGCCCGCCAGCCCTGGCTGGCCGGGGCGCTCACCATCTTGCTGCTGGCCCAGGCCGGGGTGCCGTTCACGACCGGGTTCGTCGCCAAGCTGGAGGTCATCTCCGCCGCGGTGCACGCCGGATCCACCGACCTGGCGGTGGTGGCCATGGTGAGCGCGGCTGTCGCGGCCTTCTTCTACCTGCGTGTCGCGGTGCTCATGTACGCCCCGTCAGGGGCCGGCTCCGAGCACGCCCTCGACGGCCTGGGCATCGATCCGGCGGGTGCCACCGGCAGCTCTGGCCCGTCGATGCCGGCAGAGGCGCCGGTGCTGGTGGCGCGGGGCGAAGCCGGATCTGTGGGTGTGCCGGCCACCGTGGTGAGCCCGGCGCCGGGGGCGGTCGACGAGACGATCCCCGCCGGGGTGGCCTTCGGGGTGGGGCTGTGCGTGGCGGTGACCGTGGTGTTCGGCATCTGGCCCGAGACGCTCACCTCGTTCGCCCAGCACGCCACGTTGCTGCTGCGCCCTTGAGCCGAGGTCGCCGTCCGCCCGGCGCGTCGACGGCGTCTCGGGCTGGCACCCCTTCAGGCCCGCGTCCTGCGCTTTGCGCGGGTCTGTAGGGCGGGAGCTGCGGGCTGAGCTGGCAAGAGCGCTGGAGTAGAACCCACGCTGCTCAAAGGCGGGGCGGCGCGCTGTGGACCGCCTACCGCCGGTGCCCGCCGGTACGAGTCAGTGAGGGTCAGGCCCGCGGTTGGCGGCCACCGAGTGGGGTTCGTCGGCGACCGGAGGTCCCGGCGGGGGCAGGTCGGCCGGTTCGCTCCGGCTGCGGCGCTCGGCCGCGGCGACGAGGCGCCCGAGCACCGGGACGTCCCAGAGGGACTCCGCTCGGACGATGGCGACCGCTGCTGGCACCAGGTGCTCGGCGGCGTCGTAGACGACGTAGCGCGGCAGCCAGTCCGGCTCGTACTTGGCGTTGAACCGCCACAACGTCTCGATCTGCAAGATCGAGGACATCCGCTCGAGCGCCCAGCGCTCGACCCGGATAGGGACGCTGTCACCGCGCCCCCCGTCGAGCACCGAGCGCAAGGCGGCGAAATTGAGGCTGAGGCCCCGCCCGCCGTGCTGGCGGACGTGCTCGATGGTCGAGATCAGCGCGAAGTCGACGAGCCCGTTCGGGTGCGCACCTCTCGACCGGCGCATCAGATCCAGCGAGTATCCGCCGATGCCCTGGGCCGGCACGAACTGGCACATGGCCGCCGGTTCGCCGTCGGGGTCGTCGACCACGCACAGCAGTAGCCCGTCGTCGCGGCGGTCGAAGATCCGGCCGAGCATCATGGAGAACCCGCGCTCGCGTTGACCGTGGCGGCTCTGGTCGAGCAGGCCGGTCAGCCGGGCTGCTTCGGCCGGGTCGAGGTGGGCGGGGTCGCAGAACCGGGCGGTGTAGCCGTAGCGGGCGATGCGGTTGTAGGCCTGGCGCAGCCCTTTCATCCGGCCGCCGGCCAGCGAGAAGCGGGTGACGTCCACCACCGCCTCGTCGCCGATGTAGATGTCGTGCATGCCGCTGGCCCGGTAGGTGGCCAGCCACTGCTCGGAGGCCCCCATCACGGCGACCACCCAGCCATGGGTCTCGGCGAAGCGCCGGAAGGCCGCCCACACCTGGTGCCGTTCGGCTGCCGGCCCGATCGGATCGGGTGACACCAGGCAGATCCCGCCGTAGAGGCCGTAGGCCACCAGGCTGTCTCGGTGGAAGAACCACTCCTTGTCGCTGCGCAGCGCGAAGTAGTCGAGGGTGCCCTGCCCGTGCCGGCGGACGATGTCCCGTGCACGCAGCTCGGCCACCTTGCCGCTGCCTCGGGCTCGCAGGACCACGGGTCGGGTGGCCAGCAGCACCGCTGCCACCACCAGCGCCATGCCGACCGCCAGCAGGCTGGGGGTGAGGAAGCCGTCGAGGCGGGCGGGCAACGGCACGGTGGTGATGCCCCAGAGGCGTTCTACGACTGCCTCCACCGCCCGGCCGAAGGGGACGGTCCGGCTGCTGTCTCGATCGACGTGGACCGACAGTTCGACCACCGTGGTAGCTACCACCGTGGTGAGCAGCCCACCGCCCACGATGGCGTAGAGCGCCGAGCGCATCGACGCTCCGTCGGATGCTGCCTGGAACTCGTGGCGCTGGGTGACCAGCAAGACCAGGACGGCGATACCGACGACCAGGGCGGTCAGATCGCCGCCGCGCAGCGCGTGGAGGACGGCGGTGGCGCCGAGCAGGCCGACCGAGACCAGCCAGGCTCGGTGCTGGCCCCGACGCACGCCGCGAGCCAGGGCGACGAGACCGATGCCGGCCAGGACGACCAGCGGTCCGGCCGCCTGGGGCACGCCGACGGGCAGCACGTGGAGGACGAGGCGCAGCCGGTCTCGCAGCGGCGGGATGGTGGCCGACACGATGTCGACCGCGCCGGCCAGTGCCAGTGCCGTCGCCGCCCAGCGCCGTACCCGGCGGGACCGTCGCCGCAGCACCTGCAGGTCAGGGGCGAGCGGCCACGATCCGCCCTGAGGGTACGACGCCACGACCGACGGCAGGGTGCTCGCCGTCGGTGGGCACCGGGCAGCCAGGCGCTCGAGCAGGCTGGCGCCCGGCTCGTCGCCACGGGCCAGCAGCAGCCGGGCGTGCAGCTGGGCTCCGGTCTCGAGCTCTACCCACGACAGCTGGCGATGGGGGAGGAACACCGGTGGCAGGCCGAGGCGCCCGGGATGCTCGTCGACCACCACCCCGGTGGCGCCGGTGCTGGCGAAGAACCCGGTCCCCAGGTGCGACAGCTCGGCTTGGGGGGTGGCTCCGGTGACCATGCCGGCCCACCCTGTCGCCACGAGGGTCCGGGCGGTGTCCCTGGCCTCGTCGTTGGCCGATGCGGCCGCACAGGTGGCGGTGGAACGCCACGGAGGGCCCAGATCGCCACCACCGAGCGCCGCCCACGCCTTGCGGCCGATGATCCCGAGCACGCCGGCGAAGGCCAGCAAGCCGACCACCGCTATGCCGGTGGCCGCGGCCAGCCTGGTCTCCCAGCCGGCCTTCTGGGCTCGGAGCAGGGCGTGGTGCGAGACGAGCCGGCCGTGGAGAAGGTGGCTGAGCACCGCGCCGGCGCCCGGTTCCCGCAGGAGCAGGACGACGGCGTAGGGGACGAGCAGCCACCAGGCGAACCGGGCCAGACGGCGGTACAAGAGCCGCGAGGTGACGAACCGGCGGGCACCCGCCGGGTCGGCCAGCCGGTCCAGACCCTCCTGCCATGGTGCGTCGGGGTCGGGGGCCAGCAGGCCGGCCCAAGGGGCATCCCCGCCTGACGGACGTCGGCGGCTCCGGCCGGGTAGTGGGAGGCCGGGCTCGGGTGGTGCCGGTGCAGGCTCCGGTGCCGCCGCTGGTGCTGGTGCTGGTGCTGGTGCTCGCCGGGCAAGGGTGGTGGCGAGCTCGGGTGGTCCGGGCGTGGTGGCGGGCAGGCGGCCAGCGGGCAGGAGGTCTGGCGCCGAGGTCGGTGCCGGTGCCGGTTCGGCGGTGGCGTCCGCGGTGACGAGCACCGCTCGAGTGCCCGACGCCGACTCCAGGACCAAGGTGGCCGTCGAGGCCACCTCGATGCCCAGCTCGCTCAGGACCTCCCGGCTCTTCGGGCAGGTGGCTAACAGGACGTCGGCATGTCCCGGGAGACAGACCATGGTCCGTCCTTCTCGGGCGATGAAGCGGCGTATGGCCCCGCGCAACTGCTCGTGGGCGGCTAGCGCCTGCTCGGTCATCTGGCCGGTGGCGCTGGCTCGCTGCTGGCCATCGGGGCACCTGTGGTCGTCGGGCGACCGTGCGCCGTCGAGGCTGCCGGCGGACGGGCTCGTGTCGACGCCACGGCTACGCTCGTCCGGCATCCTGTGGTCCGCTCCGGGACGGAGATCGAGCAGGTTCCCGGCCACGACCACCGTGCCCGGCCCGTCCCAGTCGTCGAGCACACGAGCCAGGGAGGTTGCCGCCCAGACAGTGGCAGACGTCGGTTCTCGGGACAGCAGCAGATTGGCCAGGACGCCTACCCGCCGCCCCATGGGTACGCCCAGCGTGAGCGGCCCCGGAGGGCAAGTGGCGACGTCAGCCATGACGCGGTCATTCTGGCAGGTCTGCAGGGTCTGGACGTAGCGTCGAGAGGTGCCTGCCCGACGACCAGCCCAGGCATGGCCTGCGAACTGGCGGTTCCATGGCGAGCCCGCTGCACCGGGCCCGGTGGTCATCTTCGACGTCGACGGGGTCCTCTCCGACGCTGCCGGCCGTCAGCGAGCGGTGGCCGGGCGCCAGCCCCATGGCTCTGTGGCGGTGCGCCGCCGGCGCCACCACAGCAGCCAGCCGGCTGCCACGAAGAACCCGGCAGCGAGCTCGGTGGGCACCTCGCCGAGCCGGGCGAACACCGTGAGGCCGTGGCGCAGGCCGACGTCGGCCACCAGGACCTGGCGCCGGCCCAGGACCGAGCGTTGCAGGACGGCCCCGTGGGGGGTCACGACGTCGCTGTATCCCGAGGGTGCGGCCTGGACCAGGTACCGGCCCTCGGCGATGGCCTGGAGCTGGTCGGCGGCCACTTCCTGGGTGGGGACTTGGCTGGTGGCGTACGACGAGGTGTTCGTGGGCACGACGAGCAGGTCGGCGCCGTGGACGACCGGGTCGCGGCCCCGGTCGGGGAAGAACACCTCGAACGAGATCATGGTGCCGAGGACGGCGCCCGGCACCCGCAGCACGCCGTCGCCGTGGCCGGGGATGGCGTTACGAGGGACCGCCGACAGGTTGGCCAGGTGGGAGAAGAACGACCGGTACGGGATGTACTCGCCGAAGGGCACGCGGTGCACCTTCTCGTAGTGGCCGATGACCGATCCGGACGGGGAGAAGGCCACCGCTTCGTTGCGGAAGTGGGCGGCCCCGACGTCTTCGGTGACGCCGACGACCATCGAGGCGTGATGGCGGCGGGCCAGCTCGGCCAGGACGGGCTTCGCCTGGCTGTCGCTCAGGGGGCCCGGCAGTGCCACCACGTCCTCGGGCCAGAGCACCAGCGTCGGAGGTCGGCCCCGGTCGACGGCCCCGATCATGGCCGTGGCGGCGAGCTGCGCGTCGAAGACCGTGGCGGGGCTCACGTAGATGTGGCTGACGCCGCGTCTCCCCCCTCCCTGCACGGCAGCCACCCGGATCTCGCCGACGGTGGGGCCGCCGGCGGGAGCCAACGTCGCGCCCAGCACCACGGCGATGCCGACCACCACTGCGGTCACCGCCACCAGGCCTGTGCGGCGGCTCGTCACGGCCGGGGCCACAGCGGCACTGCCCGGCACGGTCGACCCGCCGACGGCGATCGCTCCCGTGGCAGCAGCTGCCGTGCTCACCGCACCGGCTGCCGGGTCGATCGGTGCTCGACGGCCGAGCCACCGTCGGGCCCCGGTGACGGCCAGGGCCCCCAGGGCGATCCCGACCAGCCAGGTGACGCCGATCACGAGCAGCGGTCCCCCCAGCCGGGCGCAGGCCGCGAGCGGGCTGGCAGCTTGGCCCAGGGCGATGCTGCCCATGGGCAGGCCGCCGAACGGCCAGTGCGAGCGGATCGCCTCGCCGAGGACCATGGCGCCTGGCAGGGCCACGCTGCGGCCTGCGCCCGGCGGCGTGACGAGGGCGGCGACACCCGGCGCCAGGAGGGACTCGATGACGATGAGGACGATGCCTCCGTAGACGTTGAACGAGGTGGCCCACCACAACCCCGGCAGGAAGAGGCCGAGGCCGAGCGCCCATCCGGCCAACAGGCGGCTCCGGGGGCCCAGACCGCCCAGGCGCCACCAGAACAGGGCGCCACCGGCGAAGGCAAGTGGCCAGAACCCCCAAGGGGGAACCGACAGGGCCATCAGCACCCCGGACAGCAGGCTGGGGAGCACCACCGACCCCCGGCGTGTCTTGGCGCCGACCGGCGCGAGGGCTTGGTCAGCCGCCGCGCTGGGGCGGGCCGCGGCTGTCGCCACCTGCGTGCTGGGGCGGGTCACCGCTGTTGCCGCTGGCGATCGCTGTCAGGCGATCGGTCGTCGCGCGGCTGGCTGTCACGCGTCTGGCCGGCGGGGGAGCGCGGGAGCGGTGGTCGGCTGGTAGGTGCGCTGTGGTCGCCTGGGCGGTCGTCGACAGGTGCGTGGTCCCCGAGCAGGCGGAGGCTGAGCAGCCGGGCGGCGCGGCGGCCCGAGCCGATGCAGGCGGGCACGCCCACACCGTCGTACGCTGCGCCGGCCAGCTCGAGCGGCGGCAGGGGGCCGGCCATGGCCATGACGGCACCCACCCACGAACGGTGCCCCACCCGGTACTGGGGGAAGGCGTGGGTCCAGCGGGTGACCATGGCGTCGAGCGGGTCGTCGACGTCGCCGGCGATGGCGCGCAGCTCGCCGAGCACCCGCCGGACGAGCGCGGCGTCGTCGAGCTGGGTGGCGCGCTCGTCGCCGTGGCGCCCGGCGGAGAGCCGGACCAGCACGGGGCCGCCGGGGTAGATGTCGGGCCATTTGGCCGACAGCCAGGTGCCGCCGGTCGTGAGCAGCCCCTGCTCGGCGGGGACGAGGAAGCCGGTGCTCGGCGCCCGGCGCCATCGGCGGGCCGGCCCCTCGGGGTCGAAGGCCAGGGTGACGACGTTCACCGTGGCGTAGTCGAGCGCGCCGAGAGCCCGGGCCAGCCGCCGCCGGGCAGCGCTCCAGGTGGCGCGGGAGTGCCCGTGCCGGTCCCCGCCCAGGCCGTCGTCGTGGCCGTCGGCACGGAGCTCCCCGGCGAGGCCGTCGTCGTGGCCGTCGGCACGGAGCTCCCCGGCGAGGCCGTCGTCGTGGCCGTCGGCGCCGAGGAGGCGTGCGGCTGCGGGCGCGGGGACGGCGAGGACCACGCCGTCGACTGTGAAGGTGCCCGCGGCGGTGACCACCTGCCAGCGGGGCGACCCGTCGTCGACGACGGGCACCAGCCGTCGTACTGCGGTGCCCGTGCGAGTGGTGACCCCTGCCTCGTCGAGGGCGCGCCGTACCCCGCTGGCCAGCCCGGCGAGCCCGGAGCGCAGTGTCAGGAACACCGGGCCGGTGCCGGTGCCGGTCCCTGCTGGCGGACGAGCAGCCGTCGCCGCGAGGGCGCGCATCAGGCTTCCCCCTTGCCGGCTGGCGCTCAGCAGCGCCGGGAAGACCGCCTCGGCGCTCAAAGCGGCGACCGGTCCGGCGTGCACGCCGCCTACCAGCGGGTCCACTAGCCGCCGGGTCACCCGGTGGCCGAGGCGAGGCTCGACCAGTTCGCCGACCGACCGATCCTCTCCGCCGGTGGAGCCGGTCGTGCCCTGCGAAGTGGTGCTCACAGCCGAGCTGTCCCCGCCAGGCGACGTGATCGCCGCGGATCGACAGGTGCTTTCGGGGAGAGCGGTGCTCCTCGGCGGGGAGGTCCTGTTCGACGAGCTCGCACTGTCGACGGGGGTAGGTCCGGCCCGGCGCAGCAGTCTCCTCGGCGCGCCGCTGAACCGGTCGACAGCGGCTCGGGCAGTTCCAGCTGGACCGACGATGCCCGAGCGAGCCAGAGGGCCCAGTCTGGTGGGGACGCCGAGGACCAGGCCGTCGGGGAGCGCTCGGAGCCGGCCTCGGGCCCACACCGCTGCCCCCGACACCCCGGGCGCTACCAGGTCGTGCGCGATGCCCAGATCTCGGCACAGGTCGACGGCCTCGGGGCGTCGGGCCACGAAGGCATCGGGGCCCACGTCGACTTGAACCTCCCCGACTCGTGCGGCGCGCAGCTTGCCGCCCAGCTGGTCCTCTGCTTCGAGCAGGTCGACCGCCAACCCGGCGCGGGCCAGATGGAGTGCTGCCACCATGCCGGCGATCCCGCCGCCGACCACGGCAACCGCAGCCGGCCGCTCAGGCACCGCGCACCTCGGCACCGCGCACCTCGGCACCGCGCACCCCGGCACCGCGCACCCCGGCACCGCGCACCCCGGCTTCTTCAGGCACCGTTCGCCCCGTCTGCTCGTGCGACATCGGACGGCGGAGTGCTATGCACCAGCGTCACGACCCGTTCGAGGATCTCGGGATCGGTCTTGGGGAGCACCCCGTGGCCGAGGTTGAAGATGTGCCCGATCCCGCCGCCCTCGCGCAGCACGGTTCGCACCTGCTGCTCGATCGCCGGCCAAGGGGCCAGGCACAACGCTGGATCCAGGTTCCCTTGCACCGCCCGCCCGCCGATGCGACGGCGCGCCTCGTCGAGCGGCACTCGCCAGTCCACGCCGACCACGTCCGCCCCGGCCCTTGCCATCTGCCCGAGCAGCTCTCCGGTGCCGACGCCGAAGTGGATGCGAGGGACGCCGGTCGCTGCCAATGCGTCGAGGACCTTGGTGGTGGCCGGCGCCACGAACCGCCGGTACTCGTCGGGAGAGAGCGCGCCAGCCCAGCTGTCGAAGAGCTGGACGGCGCCGGCGCCGGCCTCGACCTGCGAGAGCAGCGAGGTGCCGGCCAGGTCGGCCAAGCGGTCCACCAGCGCCATCCACAGCGTCGGGTTCCCGTGCATCAACGCCTTGGTGCGGGCGTAGGTGCGCGACGGGCCGCCCTCGACCAGATAGCTCGCCACGGTGAACGGGGCTCCCGCAAACCCGATCAGCGGCACGCCCCGTGGGCGCAGCTCCGCTGCGATGGCCCGTACCGCTTCGAGCACGTACGGGGTGTCCACCTCGGGCTCGAGCGGGCGCAGGCGCCGGAGGTCGTCTGGGTGGCGAAATGGGTCGGCGACGACCGGCCCGGTGCCCGGAGCCACCTCGACGCCGAAGCCGACGGCGGCGGCGGGCACGACGATGTCCGAGAACAAGATGGCCGCGTCGACACCGTAGCGCCGCACTGGTTGCAGCGTCAGCTCGGCCACCAAGTCGGGGTCGGCGATGGCCGACAGGATGCTGCCGGTTCCCCGGGCCGCCCGGTACTCGGGCAGCGAGCGACCGGCTTGCCGCATGAACCACACCGGCACGCGATCCACCGGCTCGCTCCGGCACGCTCGCAGGAAGCGGCAGCCGGTCATCGGGGTGCCGCCCTCTCGAGCTGCGGTCCGCGCCGTGCACGGGGCAGCCCCGGCGCCTGCGGCGGATGTCTGGGCAGCCCCGGCGCCTGCGGCGGTCGCTCGTCGCGCACCGGCCGCGCTGGCCCGAGCACCGGCCGCGCTGGCCCGAGCACTGCCAGCGCTGCCGGTCTCCTTGGTGCCGCTGGGTTCGCGGGCGAGCATGGACCGACGCTATCGGGCTCGGGCACAGCCCCGGAGATCACCCGGCCCCGCGGGAGGCACCGGAGCAGCTGACGTGCTCCCCGGTAATATGCAGGGCTCACCGCGAGCCGGGTGAAGAGAGGCCGCCGCAGCCATGGATGCCGAATTACAGGCGGAGCAGGCACACGTCGACGCTGCGTACCAGCGCCTCGACCAGCTCCGCACCGAGACCCAGTCGCTCCTGCAGTCGGTGCTCGACCAGGGAAGGGGCGGGACCCACCAGTTCCGCGAGGAGCGGGACGTCATCGTGCGCACCAGCTTGGCTCGCCTCGACCAGCTCGACATCGGTGAGCAGGCCCTGTGCTTCGGCCGGATCGACCGTCTGGGAACCGACCGTGGCCTCGAGGTCTTCCACATCGGGCGTCTCGGCGTGTCGGGTGCCGGTCAAGAGCCGTTGGTGGTCGACTGGCGAGCCCCGGTGGCCGAGCCGTTCTATCGGGCCACGGGCCGTGATCCCATGGGTCTGGTCCTGCGTCGGCATCTGGCGGCCCAGGGGCGCCGGGTGGTCGGCTTGGAAGACGAGTGGTTCGCTGTGCCCGGCGGTGCCGGCGCCCCGCCGGGCGCCGCCGACGGCACCGTGGAAGGCGGCGGTGCCGCGGCGACCGCCACATCGAGGACCGTCGCCGGTCCGGGAGGCGACGCTGGCCTGGCAAGTGCCTCGGGTCTGGACGGTGAGGCCGCCGGTGACGCCGATGGCCTCGCGTTGGGCGGCCCAGGGGCGTTGCTGGCCGCCCTGGACCTGGCCCGCACCGGCTCCATGCGCGACATCGTGGCCACCATCCAGTCCGAGCAGGACGAGATCATCCGGTCGCCGCTGGCGGGGGTGTTGGTGGTGCAAGGCGGGCCGGGCACGGGCAAGACAGCGGTCGCCTTGCACCGAGCGGCGTACTTGCTCTACACCCACCGCTTCCCCCTGGAGCGCCAAGGTGTGCTCGTCATCGGGCCGAACCCGCTGTTCCTCCGCTACATCGAGCAGGTCCTGCCGTCGCTCGGGGAGAGTGGCGTCACCTTGTCGACCGTGGCGGGCCTGGTGCGGCCACTGGCACCCCGGGGCGAGGACGACCCCGAGCTCGCTCGGCTCAAGGGCGAGGCCCGGATGGCGACGGTGATCGCCCGGGCGGTGCGGGGACGCCAGCGGCCGCTGCGTCGCCCGGTCGACGTGCCCTTCGGCGCTGTGACCCTCGAGCTCAGCACCGAGATCTCGGCGGCGATCGTGAACGCGGTCCGTCGTCGTCCCGGTACGCACAATGCTCGTCGGCGGCTGGTAGAGCAGCTGGTGGTCCGGCACCTCGTCGAGGAGTACGCCCGGCGTACCGCAGGCCGCCGCGGGCGTGGCTCAGGGCGCGGCAGCCCGAGGTCGAGCGCAGACCAGGAGCCAGCCGGGCCGAGAGGGTGGTTTGCCGAGACCGCTGCGTTCGGCGGATCCGGTACGGGTCTCGAAGTGCGTCGGACCGGCGGGAGGAGCGCAGGTTCCGGGCTCCCCGGCGCTCCCGGTCCTGGTGGTCCTGGCGGTCCTGGTGACGTTGGCGAGCTCCCCGGCGCTCCTGGTCCTGGTGGTCCTGGCGGTCCTGGTGACGTTGGCGAGCTCCCCGGCGCTGGTGGGCCTGGCGCGGCTCTCGACGGGAGCGTGACCGGCGGGCAGGGAGCAGGTGCCGGGTCCGACGGTGCCGGTGTGGCCGAGCTGGGGCGGGCGCTGCTGGCGGTTCCAGCCCTGGCCGGAGCCTTGGACCGCATGTGGCCCCGGCTGAGCGCCGAAGAGCTGGTGCACGACCTGCTCGGGGCGCCGCCGCTGCTGGCCCAAGCCGGGCGCGGGCTGCTGTCGCCTGCCGAGCAGCGTCGTCTCGTCCGACGCCGCGCCACGTCGCTCGACGAGATCCCCTGGACGTTGGCCGATCTGGCGTTGGTGGACGAGGCCGGTGTGTGGCTGGGCCCGCGCCGGCCTCGGCGTCGATCGGCTGGTGCCTCGGCCGCGACCGCTGCTGCTGGCACCAGCAGCAGCGGGGAGATCCGCACCTACGGGCACATCGTGGTGGACGAGGCCCAGGATCTCTCTCCTATGCAGCTGCGGATGGTGGCTCGCCGCTCGCTTTCGGGCTCGATCACCGTGGTCGGGGACATCGCGCAGGCTACGGGCCCGTGGGCACCGGTTTCGTGGGACGAGGTCGTCGCCCACCTTCCTGACCAACGGCCGGCCCGGTACGCCGAGCTGACGGTCAGCTACCGGACCCCGGCGGAGGTGGTGGCGCTGTCCGCCCCGGTCCTGGAGGCAGCTGCCCCGGGGATGGTGGCGCCGACCGCCGTGCGCCGTACGGGGGTGACGCCCGTGGTGGTGCCGGTGACCGATCCGGCGGCACTCGCCGGCACGGTGGTGGAGGTGGCTCGGCAGCTCATGGCGGAGGTGGCGCCGGGCACGGTCGCGGTGCTGGCCCCGACCTCGCTGGTAGCCGAGCTGGCTGTCGGGCTCGATCTCGCCGGGGTGAGCGCCACCGACCCCCGTCGCGACGGTCTCGGTGCGCCACTGTCGCTGCTGCCGGTGGACTTGGCGAACGGACTGGAGTTCGACGCGGTGGTGGTGGTGGAGCCCGGCACCGTGGTCCGCGAGGCCGCGCAGGGCGTGCGGGCGCTCTACGTGGCCTTGACCCGTCCGACCCGGCGCCTGGCCATGGTCCACGCTCGCCCACTTCCTTCGGTGTTGGCGCCAGCTGCAGCCAGGGTTCTCTAGCTGCAATGCAGTCAGGGCTCCCTAGCTGCAATTTGGCGCGGCGGGCGCGATCTCCGCTAGGAAAGGCGCCGTGACCCAGGCACTGACGGTCGAGCAGCCTGCACCACGGCGCTATGTCCCAGAACGGCCCCCGCTGTTGGCCGTTGGGGTCTTGGTCTGGTTGGGCTCGGACTTGATGTTCTTCAGCGGGCTGTTCGCCGCGTACTTCACCTTGCGGGCACACGCACCGGTGTGGCCCCCCGCCGGCACCCACCTGGATCTGGTGACCGCCGGCATCTTCGCCATCATCCTCATCGCCTCCAGCCCCACCTTCCAGATGGGGGTATGGGCCATCGAGCGCGGGGAGCGCCGCAAGGCGCGGGCCTGGATCGTCATCAGCTTCTTGATGGGAGCATCCTTCGTGGCCAGCACCCTCTACGAGTGGCACGAGTTCCTGGTCCAGGGCTTCGCGCCGCACACCAGTGGCTACTGGTCGCTGTTCTACGTCATGACCGGCGTGCACGGCTTGCACGTCACCCTGGGGCTCATCGCCATGCTCTTCCTGCTCGGTCGGATGAAGGGGCTGAAAGGTGACCCCGGCGAGACCAACGTGTACCAGGCAGTGGGCTACTACTGGCACTTCGTCGACTTCATGTGGATCGGCATCTTCAGCTGTCTGTTCCTGCTGAAGACCGGGTAGAGGGAACCATGTCGAGCATGCGAGGAAAGCTCCGTCTGCGCTACCTGCTCCCGGCCGGCGTCGTGGTCGCCGTGGCGCTCGGCGGCATCCTTATGACCGTGACCGCCGGCGCGAGCGCCAGCCGGGCGGCCGACGGCGCCCAGACGGTCGCCGACCTGCCGGCGCCCTCCATCCACTACGTCAGGAAGTTCACGTCATCCCAGGTGCACGAGGGCGAGGTCCTCTTCGAGCAGACCTGCTCGGCATGTCACGGTCCCCAGGCGGCGGGCACCGCGCTGGCACCGGATCTGCAAGGGGTCGGCCCGGCTACCGTCGACTTCTGGGTGTCCACCGGTCGCATGCCGCTGGCCTCGTCGGCTGCCGAAGCCACCATCAAGCCTTCCCGGTTCAGCGCCAAGCAGACCCTCGCCATCGCCGCCTTCGTGGCCTCCCTCGCTCCGACGTCGCCGAACTACCCCGACGGGGTGCCGGTGGTCGACACGAAGAACGCCAATCTGGCGCTCGGCGACCGGCTGTTCGTGCTCAACTGCGCCGCCTGCCACACCATCACCGGCGCCGGCGACGCCCTGGCGAACGGTGCATACGCCCCGACCCTGCACCTCGCCACCACCACCCAGGTGGCCGAGGCCATCCGGACCGGTCCTGGCGAGATGCCGGTGTTCGGCCCCGGCGAGCTGTCGAACAAGCAGGTCGCGGACATCGTCGCCTATGTCACCGGTCCCATCCAGCACCCGGAGAACCCCGGTGGCATCGGGCTCGGTGGTGTCGGACCGGTCGCCGAAGGGCTCGTGGCGCTGCTGGTCGGGGTGGGTGCGCTGATGCTGGTGGCGTTCTGGCTGGGAGAGCGAGCATGACCGAGGTGACGACGAGCCACACCGCCGCCGGAGGCAGTGGTGACGCAAACGGCCACGGTGGCGCCGGGCCGCTCCCCCTGGCGTCGTTCGACGACCCGCACCTCCAGCCGCTGGCCAAGCACCCGAAGCGAGCCGAGGCCACCGTGGCCGTGCTCCTGGTCATCGGGCTGCTGGGCTTCGCCGCCTACGGCGCGGTGTACTGGGTGGGCGGCCAGCCCCAGGTCGAAGGCATCACCATGGGCATCGGCCTGTTCTTCTTCGGGTTCGGGCTCTCCGCCTGGGGCAAGTACCTGCTGCCCCAAGGCCCGTTCGTCGAGCAGCGCCACGAGCTCTCCTCGCCGCCCGCTGCCCGCGCGGCGATGGCTGCTGCGGTCACCGAACGCGGCGGCATGGTGCTCCGCCGCCGCAGCGTCCTCGGCGGGATCCTCGGCGCCGGTGGCGCCGTCATGGGCGTCGTCCTCGCTTTCCCGCTGCTGCGCTCGCTGGGCCCGGTCCCCAAGCAGAGCTTGGACACCACGAACTGGAAGAAGGGCAGCTACCTGGTGGACTCCTTGGGTCGCCGGGTGCACGTGGCGGACCTCGCGGTGGGCGGGGCACTGACGGTGTTCCCCGAGGGCTACACGAGCGACGAGGACATGGCGGTGGACCAGACCATGCTGCTGCGCATCGCGGGCCCCGACGTGAGCATCGTCACCGCCCCGCACCGCAAGACCTGGGGTCCCGACGGCTACCTGGCGTTCTCGAAGGTGTGCACCCACGCCGGGTGCCCGGTCGGGCTTTACCAGCACCAGACGCTGCAGCTGGTGTGCCCGTGCCATCAGTCGATGTTCGACGTCGGCCAGGGCCGCCCCGCCCTCCCGGTCTTCGGCCCCGCACCACGGCCGCTGCCCCAGCTGCCGCTGTACGTCGACAGCGCCGGCTTCCTGCGATCGCAGGCCAGCTACGACCAGCCCATCGGACCCGGCTTCTGGGAGCGAACCACACGTGCCCACTACTCCTGACACCCCCGCCGCCGGTCCGGCAGTGCCCGCGCGACGGCCTACGCGCCTCGACGCCGGCCTGAACTGGATGGACGACCGCCTGGGCGTGGCCAAGGGCGGCCGGACCCTCATGGACAAGATCTTCCCCGACCACTGGTCGTTCCTGCTCGGGGAGATCGCCCTGTACTCCTTCGTGGTGCTGGTGGCCACCGGGATCTTCCTCACGCTGTACTTCGTCCCCTCGAGCGCGACCGTCGTCTACCACGGGGTCTACAAGCCGCTCGACGGGGTGAAGATGTCCGCCGCGTACGAGTCCACGGTGAACATCTCCTTCGCCGTGCGCAGCGGCCTGGTCATCCGCCAGATGCACCACTGGGCGGCCGACGTGTTCATCGGTGCGATCGCCGTGCACATGTTCCGGATCTTCTTCACCGGCGCGTTCCGCAAGCCCCGCGAGCTGAACTGGATCGTCGGGGTCGTCATGCTGTTCCTGGCCATCGTGAACGGGTTCGTGGGCTACTCGCTCCCCGGCGACCTGATCTCGGGCACCGGGCTGCGCATCGCCTACTCCATCATCTTGTCGATCCCCCTGGTCGGCTCCTACCTGGCCGAATTCCTCTTCGGCGGGGTGTTCCCGGGGAACGGCAGCATCTTCGAGCGGCTGTTCATCGTGCACGTCCTCATCGTCCCGGTGATCATCGCCGGCCTGATCGGCGCCCACCTGTTCATGCTGGTGCGCCAGAAGCACACGCAGTTCCCCGGACCGGGCCGCACCGAGAAGAACGTGGTCGGCTCGCCGATGTTCCCGACCTTCGGCTTGAAGACCACCGGGTTCTTCTTCATGGTGACCGGGGTCCTCTGGGCGCTCGGCGGCCTGGTCCAGATCAACCCCATCTGGCAGTTCGGCCCGTACGTGCCCTACAAGATCTCCTACGCCGTGCAGCCGGACTGGTACATGGGATGGCTGGACGGGGCGTTGCGGATCATGCCGTCGTGGGAGTTCGCCGGTTTCGGGCACACCATCCCCTTCGAGATCTTCCTGCCGGCCGTGCTGTTCCCGGGGCTGACCACCATGCTGTTCGTCCTGTGGCCCTTCATCGAGGCCAAGGTCACCGGAGACCACGCCGAGCACCACCTGCTGGACCGCCCCCGGGAGCGCCCGAAGCGCACCGCGGTCGGCTCGGCGATGGTGGCGTTCTACTTCATGCTGCTCGCGGCCAGCTCCACCGACGTGCTGGCCAACTTCTTCCAGATCTCGCTGAACGTCGTGCTGTGGTCGTTCCGGTTCGCGGTGATCGTCGTCCCCATCGTCGTCGGCATCTTCGCCTACCGGATCTGCCTCGACATGGCCGGCGTGGAGCGGATCGGCAAGCGCAAGCGGGCCGTGGTCGTCTTGCGCTCGGCCGAGGGTGAGTACGTCACTGTGGACACGCCGCCACGTCCCGGTGACGGCCACGAGGAGCTGGAGCCGATCCCGGTGCCCGACTACATCGAGGGCCCGCCGGACGAGGACCGGGTCGACGAGGCGGGTGTCCGCCGTGTCGTTCGCTGACCCGGGCACGTAGAGAGCTCGAGCGCCACGCCTTCGGCAGCTCGCCTGGCAGGGAGGGACTTCCGGCGGGGACCCCCCACCGAGGACCACCTGGTAGGGACGTCGCCGGCGAGGTAAGAGATCCGGGCGGTCATATTGCCGAGCCGGCTACTCCAGACGGCACCAAAGGCGACACCTCGGCTGTGGTCCACCTGTGAGGACGTCGCCGGAATAGTCAGCCAGCGAGGTGAGATACTCCAGGTCACGGTGAGATACTCCAGGTCACGTGGCCCTATCCGCTGAGCGTTCGGTGAGCGCGGAACCGACCCTACGCCACCGGCTGCCATCGTCGAGGACCAGGACGCTGCGGCGCTTGCCTCCCCGACCTCATCGAGGCTCCGTGATGCGTCGCTGCCCTCCACGCCCCGCCGCAGGCGAGGGGCGGCCTTGCCTCCTGGTTGCTGCCTTGCTCGTCGCTCAGAC
>JAKAQW010000280.1 GCA_021819525.1 Actinomycetes bacterium | reverse complement strand
GAAGAGCTGGTGGCTGCTCGATGAGGGGCGGGCCAGGATCTTCTCCCACGCCCCCGGGCCGTGGGACGGGCAGTGGCGCATGGTCGTCTACGCCATGGCCAGCAGCACCGGCGCAGCGGGATCGGCTGCGACACAATCTGTCGTAGCTCGGGTTCGGGCCTTCGGCCGTCGCCACCTGGACCAGTCCCCACGACCGTCTCGATCGGGTCGAGCAGGCGCTGTCGGAGACCCCCGGGGTCCGGGCCGATCTGCTCGCCTGCCGGTCCCGGAGCCAGATGAGCGACCTCGACATGGCCGGGCGCTGCTGGGACCTCGAGGTCCTCGGCTGGGAGTACGAGGATGAGGATCACGCAACGATGGAGGAAGTCGATCACCGGAATTGTCGGTCCCCGAATGCCCCGGGGAGCATTAGCAGCGTCCCGGCAAGAGACAGTGACGCCCCCTCGCAGATGACGGGCTTCACGCCCTGTAGCAGCCCGGCACGCGCGAGCTGGCGCTCAGCGTCATGTGGTGCGGGTCGGAAAATGGCTCGAGGCTCGTGGTGCGCGCTGTCGCCTGGCTCGTCGTCATCGGCGCCGTGGCCGGAGCCGTCGTCGCTGGCCCGAGGGCCGGGCACGTCGGTGGGCTCCGGGCGCGGGCCGCGTCTGTGGGGCTCCGAGCGCCGCAGGCGAGGTCGTGGTGCTCGGCCCCGGCGTCTTCGTCTCGAGCACCTCGAGCGCCCGACGCACCGTCGAGGGATCAAGGCCCACGCCTCTCGCCATCGCTGGCAGCCCGAGCCCCTGGAGACGAAGCGCCTCGACCTGCGAGAGCACCTCGTCGGTCAACTTCCGCGGTCCGTCGGGTCCCCCGGGAGTGGGCCTGAGCGCTTCGCCGCCACGCTCGTTCCACAGCCTTCGCAAGCGCCTGACCGTCTCGAAGTCCACGCCGAACGAGCGGGCGACGTGCGCCGGCGTCGCCGCTCTCGTCCCGACAAGCTGTCCCGCGGCACGACGGCGCCCGACCACGTCGCCGGCGTCGAAGCACCGCGTGCCCACGCTCGATGGCGCTGGGCCAGCTCTACATCGCCATGCAGAGCGACGCTCGACAACGATACGATGCCCGGACGATGCTGGCGTTCAACCGTCAACGATCACCAGGAAGTCATGCCGCGAACATCCGGCTAGCGAGTGCTGTGTTCTCGGACCGGAGTGCCTCGACCTCGGCTGTGAAGAGCTGCTCTCGTCCCAGGTTCGGCATGGTGCCCGGTGCAGCGGTACCGGACGTTCTCGCGAACAGCCCGGTCGACAAGCTGACTCACCCGTCTCCCTCCTGCCACGCGACGCGTGGATGTCTCCAGCGGAAGAACGGATGACGTTGTGAGCAGATGCAATAGCATTCGATCCAATAGCATTCGGGTCCGATACGCGGTGAACTGCTCGCTCATCTTCAGGGAGCTGCCTCTTCTGGAGCGGCCGGCTGCCGCAGCCGCGGCCGGATTTGATGCAGTAGAGTTCTGGTGGCCGTTCGGCTCACCGCTGCCGTCGGACGACGAGATTCGTGCCTTCGAGCGTGCCGTCGTGGATTCAGGCGTGCAGCTTGTCGCCCTCAATTTCTTCGCCGGTGATCTAGCTGGCCCAGATTGTGGCGTGGCGTCCATTCCGGGTCGAGCCGCTGATTTCAGAGCCAGCGTCGACGTAGCCGTGGCTATCGGCAGCCGACTGGGCGTTCACCGCTTCAACGCCCTCTACGGCAACCGAGTAGATGGCGTGACCACGCAAGTGCAGGACGACCTAGGCGTCGAGAGCCTGGCCGCCGCGGCCAGGGCGACTGCGGAAATCGAGGCGACGGTGATGCTCGAGCCCGTCAGCGGACCCAAGCCTTACCCGCTGCGCACCGCTGCCGATGCGCTTGCCGTGATCGACCGGGTGCGCGAGCAGGCGAACGTGGGCAACGTTGGTTTGTTAGCCGACTTCTACCATATGACGGTCAATGGGGACAATATCAACAGCGTCGTGATCGCGCATGCGGACGACATCGTCCACGTCCAGATCGCCGACGTCCCAGGTCGTCATGAGCCAGGAACTGGCTCGATGGACCTTGCCGGTCATCTCGACGAGCTCAGGCGGGTGGGCTACTCAGGTTGGGTTGGCCTGGAGTATGTTCCGACCGGGGCCAGCGCAGACAGTTTCTACTGGCTGCCACCTGACGAGAGAGGGGCGAAGTGATGAGCATGCGCGAGGTCGCGGCGGGCAGCCGGATCGGTTTTGTTGGCCTTGGTGTCATGGGCTGTCCCATGGCGGTAAATTTGGTCCGGGCAGGCTTCGAGGTTGTCGGGTACTCCAGAAGTGGGCGTCGGGCGGGCATCCTGGAGGAGGCGGGCGGGCGGACGGCGAGTAGTGTCGCCGAGGCCGTCCAGCGGGCCGATCTGGTGATAACGATGCTGCCGGACTCGCCAGATGTTGTCGACGTCCTCGGTGGCGAAGATGGCGTGCTCGCCAGGCTCCCTCGTGGAACGGTCGTGATCGATTTCTCGACCATCCGGCCTGAGGTGGCCATGGACTTGGCCGCCGAGGGCGAATCCCGCGGATTGGCCGTGCTCGACGCGCCCGTATCGGGTGGTGAGCAGGGCGCTATCGACGGGACCCTGTCGGTCATGGTAGGCGGAGATCGCGATGCTTTCGGAGTGGCAGAACCCGTGTTTGGTGCGGTGGGGACCACGGTCGTTCACGTCGGACCCAGTGGCTCGGGCCAGATAGTCAAGGCAGCCAATCAGCTGATCGTGGCGGGCACGCTCGAGCTCCTGGCCGAGGCGATCGTGTTTCTCGAGGCTCACGGAGTGGAGATGGTGTCTGCGCTCGAGGCTATCGGTGGTGGGCTAGCTGGAAGCGCTGTCCTCGAGCGCAAAGGGCCGGCGATGTTGGCACGTTCCTTCGCTCCCGGCTTTCGTGTAGAGCTCCACGACAAGGACCTGCGCATCCTTACCACCGCGGCCAGCGCCGTCGGTGCCATCATTCCCCTGGGTGCTGTCGTCGCACAGCTCATGGCGTCGCTCGAGGCACGAGGGGATGGGGATCTCGATCACTCTGCCCTGCTGAAGCTGATCGAAGAGCTCTCAGGGAGGTGATCACGGTCATTTGAGGCGGTGACCTGCTCGGTGCCCACCTGGTAGGCAGAGGCGTGGCCGAACTGGCCGGAGAGCGAGCCGTCGCACCCGAGGCAGGGCTGAGCGCAGAGGACCTGGCGCTCACCATCCACCCCCACCCGACGCTGTCCGAGGCGCTGCGCGAAGCCGGCCGGGACGCCGCGGGTCCTCCTACTCGTGCTGGTCGTCCGCGGAGCTAGCCTCGAAAGGTCACGGAAGAACCCTCTCTGTCAGACTGGTAATTGCCGCCCGAGTGGGGTTGAAACCATGAGCAGGGCGAGGAATGAGAAGGGGAGATGGCTGTTACTCCTGTGGAGGCCGTGGCCGGTCCTGATCCGGAGGTGCGTCCTGCCCGCCAGGTGTACCCGGCGACCTACAAGCTGAAGGTGCTGGCCGAGCTCGATGCGGCAGACTCCAAGTCCGAGCGGGGCGAGATCCTGCGTCGCGAGGGCTGTACTGGTCAGTCGTCTCTGAGTGGCGCAAGCAGCGCGACCGCGGCGCACTCGAGGCCATGGGTCAGAAGAACCCAGGGCTACTACAGCTTCAAAGGCCCGTTCGCCGTCACCCCCGTGCTCATCAGCGTCATCTGTCTGCGCTGCTCATCGTTGTCCTCGTCGAGCACGCTGTCGGTCTCGCGTTCAGCTCCAAGG
>JAKAQW010000279.1 GCA_021819525.1 Actinomycetes bacterium | reverse complement strand
CCGGTATGGGCTGTGGTCCGGCACTCCGTCGTGGTGTACCCCGTCGTGCTCGAGGTGGTGCCAGCTGGTATGGGCTCTGGTCCGGCACTCCGTCGTGGTGTACCCCGCCGTGCTCGAGGTGGTGCCGGCCGGTACAGGGGTGCCGTCGACGCCCTCAGGTGCTGGGGGTGGCGACGACGTCGGGGGTATCGGTCGACTCGTAGTTGAAGCTGATCTCGCCCCAGGTGTCGATGGCGGTCTGCAGCTCCGGGCAGCGCTTCGCAGCGGCCTTCAGGATCTCTGGTCCCTCGGTCAAGAAGTCCCGGCCCTCGTTGCGGGCTTTGATCATGGTCTCCACTGCCACTCGGTTCGCCGTGGCGCCAGCAGCGATGCCCATGGGGTGGCCGATGGTGCCGCCGCCGAACTGCATGACCACGTCTTCTCCGAGGTAGTGCAGGAGCTGGTGCATCTGCCCGGCATGGATGCCGCCCGACGCTACCGGCATCACCCCGGGCATCGACGCCCAGTCCTGGTCGAAGTAGATGCCGCGGACGGGGTTCGCGGGGACGTGGTCGAGGCGCAGCGTGTCGTAGTAGCCCTGGATCATGTTGGGGTCGCCTTCGAGCTTGCCGACCACGGTGCCTGCGTGGATGTGGTCGACGCCGAGGAGCCTGCACCACTTGGA
Organism: Actinomycetes bacterium; assembly: GCA_021819525.1. Classification (GTDB taxonomy): domain Bacteria; phylum Actinomycetota; class Acidimicrobiia; order Acidimicrobiales; family UBA8190; genus JAKAQW01. Next base: position 3,113 of record JAKAQW010000279.1, on the reverse strand, counting down.
GAGGACCCGGAAGCTCACGCCGTGGGTCTTCTGGCGCGTGAAGGTGCCGTGGCCGGCCCGGTGGAGGTGGAGGAGGACGCCGTTCTTGCGCGCCCACTTCGACATCGAGCTCATGGCCGTGTAGCCCACCGTGAGGTCCATCATGACGATCACGCTGCCGAGCTCCTTCGCGAGCTCGGCACGCTCGTACATGTCCTCCATGGTGGCGGCTGTGATGTTCAGGTAGTGCCCCTTCACCTCACCGGTGGCGGCTTGGGCCCGCTGCACGGCTTCCATGCAGAACAGGAAGCGGTCCCGCCAGCGCATGAAGGGCTGGCTGTTGATGTTCTCGTCGTCCTTGGTGAAGTCGAGCCCGCCGCGCAGCGCCTCGTAGACCACCCGGCCGTAGTTGCGTGCGGAGAGACCGAGCTTCGGCTTGGTGGTCGCGCCCAGCAGCGGTCGGCCGTACTTGTTCAGGTACTCCCGCTCCATCACAATGCCGTGTGGCGGACCGTCGAAGGTCTTCACGTAGTGGGTAGGGATGCGCATGTCCTCGAGGCGCAGGGCTCGCAGTGCCTTGAAGCCGAACACGTTCCCGATGATCGAGCTGGTCAGGTTCGCGATGGAGCCTTCCTCGAACAGGTCGATGTCGTAGGCGATATAGGCCATGTACTGGCCTTCGACGCCCGGGACGGGGTCCACCCGGTAGCACTTCGCTTGGTAGTGGTCGTAGGTGGTGAGCCGGTCGGTCCACACCACCGTCCAGGTGGCGGTGGAGGACTCCCCGGCCACCGCCGCGCCGGCCTCTACCGGATCCACGCCGGGCTGCGGGGTGATCCGGAAGGCGCACAGGATGTCGGTGTCCTTGGGCACGTAGTCGGGCTCCCAGTAGCCCATCTGGGCGTAGGGGATGACACCAGCGCCCCAGCGGTCGGGCTTCTCGGTGTCGGTGGACGCGGTGTCGGCCATGGTTCCTCCTGAAGGCTGGGCACTTCGGACGTCGGCTCGTTCACCGGCGACCGGCTTGTGCTCCCATCATCCACCGAAACCGATCCACTGTCTATGAAGAATATCGCGAAAAGGAGTAAGCTAACGCTTATATGACTCCTAGCCAGCTCCGGACGTTCCTGGCCGTGGCGGACACCGCTTCGGTGCGCGAAGCAGCCGCGGCACTGGTGGTGAGCCAGCCGGCGGTGTCAGCCGCACTGGCCAGCCTGCAACGCGAGCTCGGGGTGAAGCTGGTGGCACGCGAGGGACGGGGGCTTCGCCTCACGCCGGCGGGGGAGGTCCTGGCCGGGTACGCCCGCAGGATCCTCGGGCTATGGGAAGAAGCCCAGGTGGCCACGGTGGCCAGCGCCGACCCCGAGCGCGGCCGGCTCCGCCTGGTGACGGTCACCACCGCCGGCGAGCACGTCGTCCCCGCCGTGTTGGCGTCGTTTCGAGCAGCGCACCCCCATGTGGAGATCGTGCTGGAGGTGGGCAATCGGCGCCGGGTGTGGGATCTCCTCCTCGGTGGCGGCGCCGACCTGGCGGTAGGAGGCCGGCCCCCGCCCGGAGGCGAGCTGGTCAGCCGCGCCGTCTCCCCGAACGAGCTGGTGCTGGTGGCGGCGCCGCTCGACGATGCGGTCCCTCGGGCGGGAGCTCTGGCGGGCTCTCCGGTTGCGGCCGACGGGCGAGGCTCGGGGTCCGCGGCCCCAGGCGAGCCGCGGCCGGTCGTGCGCTCGGTCACCCTGGCGGCGCTGGCTGAAGCCACCTGGCTGGTGCGTGAGCCGGGGTCGGGGACCCGCGACACCGCCGAGGAGCTGTTGAGCAGCCTCGGGCTCGACCCGCCCCGGCTGACGCTCGGGTCCAACGGCGCGATCTGCGAGTCGGCCGCTGTCGGGCTGGGTGTCGCGCTCGTCTCGCGGGCGGCCGCGGAGCGTCAGCTGCGCAGCGGCATGCTCCATGAGTGGCGGACGGGCCCGCTGCCGCTGCACCGCGAGTGGCACCTGGTATCTCGGGCTGGGCCCATGCCTGCCACCGCAGCACTGTTCGTGGACCACGTCCTCGGAGCCGATGGTGGCTGGGATCGCCCTGCGTCTCTTCCGGTCGGCGCACGCAGCACCGCCATAGGCTGAAGCACCGCTATGGGCTCAGAGGCCCAGCTGGAGATCACGTTCTCGAGGTCGTGCGAGCCGACCGGTGAGCCCAGGCTCGTCGTGTCGGGGGTGATGGGCGTGCGAGGCCGGCGAAGACCGTTCGTGCCGGCCCGAGGAGCACTGTCCGGTGTGCTGCCCCGTGAACTGCCCCGCCCTTGCGGACAGGGCTTCCGGGCCGTCTGCCGTGAGGTCCAGGCACGACGCGTGTCATGCGGCTCCTCTGCGGCGCTGGTGCCTGATCGAGATGCCGCTCGAGACGGGCGGTGACGCACCGGCTGGCCGACATGTCACTACGGCTGGAGCAGGTGGCGGCCCTGGCTTCGGTCGCAGTGCCTACGCCTCCAGGCCGTCGAGGCGGGCCAGGGTCCGCAGCATGACCTCGTCGGCACCCCCGCCGATGGAGAGCAGCCGACCGTCCCGGAAGTACCGTGACACCCAGGTCTCCTCCATGTAGCCGACACCGCCGTGGAACTGCAGGCACCAGTCGGCGATCTCGCGTTGCAGCCGGCCGGCTTTCAGCTTGGCGATGGTGGCGAAGCGGGTGGTGTCCTCGCCGCGCAGGTAGGCCTCGGCGCAGGCGTAGGTGTAGTGGCGCAGCAGGTCGAGCTCGGCGGACAGCTCGGCGAGGCGGAATTGCACGTACTGGTTCGCGAGGACCGGCGCGCCGAACACGTGGCGTTGGCGCAGGTAGGCAGCGGTCTTCTCCAACGCAGCACTCATCGCGCCCACCGAGACGTACGCGGCGATCATCCGCTCGTTCTGGAACTGCGCCATCTGCTGCTGGAACCCCCGTCCCACCTCGCCGATGGTGTTGGACAGCGGCACCCTGGCGTCGACGAAGGAGAGCTCGGCGGTGTCCGATGATCGGTTGCCGAGCTTGCGCAGCTTCCGGCTCACCGAGAACCCCGGTGTGTCGGTAGGGAACACGATCTGCGACATGCCTCGGTAGCCGCCCTCGTCGGAGGTCCGGACCAAGAGGCACAGCCAGTCGGCCTG